>CALFML010000332.1 GCA_937879845.1 uncultured Myxococcales bacterium | reverse complement strand
TCGGCTTTGTCGGGCTTCTCGGATTTAGCTGCGGCGGGCTTGTCGGCCTTGGCCGGAGCCGTCTTGCTCGGCTTGGCCGGGGCCGCCTTATCCGCCTTGGGAGACGGAGCGGACTTGTCGGCCTTGGCCGGAACTTCTTTGACGTCTTTGACGTCTTTGACCTCTGGCTTGGCCGGAGCGGGCTTGGCCGGAGCGGGCTTGTCAGCCTTCGGGGCCGGCGTCTTCCCGGTCGTCTTGGGGCTGGCCGGAGCTGCCTCGGCGGCAGGGGGCGGAGTCTTGGCCGCGCCGACGTCGGCCTTCTTGCCGCGCGCTGCGCCTGAAGCGGCTGCCGGAGCCGCCGCAACCGGCGCTGCCGCTACCTTATCGGTAGCCGCCTTGGCCGACTTTCCAGCCGGCTCCGTTTTGGCTGGGGTCTTCGCTGCGGGTTCTTCCGCGACGGAGGTCGCCGCTGCTTTGGCTCCCTTGGGCGCTGCCGCAGCCGGCTTGACCGCAGCCGGCTTAGCGGCGGTCACCGCTTTGGCGGCAGCAGGCTCCTTGGCGGCTGGTGCCGGCTTGGCCGACGCTGCACCCTTTTTAGCGGTCACCGGGGCTGTCGGCTTGGCCGGCTCGCTGGCTTCTGCCTTGGCCGGGCTCGTGCTGCTCGGTCGCGACTTACCGTCCGCTTTGGTCGGCGGTGCCGGCGTCTCGGCCGGGGGCTTGGCTGCGGCGGGTTTCCCCTTGGGAGACTTGGCGCTGGTCGCTGCCGGCGCGGCGGTCTTTTCCGGAGCGGCGCTGCCTTTGGCCGGAGCCGGCTCGCCTGCCGGACGCTTCTTCGCCGCGCCTTTGGTCGCCTCAGGCGCCGCCGGCGGACTTGCCGCCTTACCGGCCGCGTCCTTGCCCTTCTTCTTGGCGCCGCCAGTCGCCGCCTTGGGCTCATCGTCCGCGTCGAGCGATCCGGCCCGCCCGGGGCGCGGCTCCGCGGCGCCGCGCTTGGCCGGTCCGCGCTTGCCGGGCCGCGCCGCAGCCGGCTTCTCCTCATCAAAATCGTCGTCTAGATCATCGTCCAGCTCATCGCGCTTGCTGGCCGCGCCGCGGCCGCTGCGCCGACTGCTGCCCGGAGGCGCCAAGGGCGGCTCGATGAGCTCATCCCCC
Source organism: uncultured Myxococcales bacterium (assembly GCA_937879845.1). GTDB lineage: Bacteria > Myxococcota_A > Polyangia > Palsa-1104 > JAEUJZ01 > CALFML01. Next base: position 5,652 of record CALFML010000332.1, on the reverse strand, counting down.
AGGTCGTCCCCCAGATCCAAGTCGAGATCAAGGTCGTCGGGATCCTTGAGCACCCGCGCCGCCTTGCCTTTGCCTTCCGGCCGCACCGCCGAGGGCTTGCCGCGCTTGCCCTTGCCGCGCTTGCTGCCGCCGGACTCCTCGTCGAAGTCTTCCGCCTGACGATCGTCCTCGTCGTCTTCCTCAAGCGCCGCCAGCGCCCGCGGCGACAGCTTGGTCGACTTGCTCATCGTCATCGGCGCCGGCACATCGGTCAGCTCGTCCCCGAGCTCGTCCGGCATGTCGTCGGCCATATCCAGATCGTCCATCTCATGCGACTTGGACAGGCGGGCCGCCTCGCGCGCCGCGGCTTTGGCCTCACGCGCCTCGCGCGCTTTGGCTTTGCCGTCGGCCTTGGCCTTGGCCTCCGCCTCCTGGCGCTGCCGCTGGACGATGTGCAGCGGCAAGAGCCGGCGGTTGTGGATGAGAATCCGCTTGTCGCTCTGGAACGTGATCTCGACCTTGTTCTGGCCGATCAGCTCCGAGATGAACCCGACGCCGAACACCGGATGGGTGATGACATCGAGGTCGCAGTACACCTCATCCCCGTTATAGGGCCGCGGCACCGACTTCTTCTTGCTCATGACCTGGTCCCAGGTGGGCTTGGCCTTGAGCGTCTTTTTCTTTACCTGCGGCTCCGCCGACTCTTCGCCGTCTTCGCCGCGCGGTCGCCGGAAGGCATGGATGTCCTCGCAGGTATTGCATCGGACACGGCGAATCTCGTCGTCGTACCGGCTGACAATCGTGTGCGGCGTGTCACCCTTGCAGCGGGCGCAAAATGCTTCGATTTCCTGGCCGACGTCATCGGCCTCGTCATCGAACATAGAGAAATCCATCGCTCACCATTCCAGGCTTCATCTGCAGGTTTTGCTCCCCTGCCGCTACTACCACGCCTTGGGGCCGATGGGGGCTACAGATCATTGCCTCTCGTGCTTTTTTCGGCGGGCTTAGGTGCACTGAATTGCTCCATATATCCAGTGGATGCGCTTATGCCAGGACCCAGCCTTTAGCATAAAAGACGCATCATTATGCTCGCCTACCTATCACGCATTTCTTCCCCGTGGCAACGAAAAAAGGTACGAGGCCCCGAGGAGCGAGCTTTTGCCAGCCGGTCAAATTCCGGGCAAAGACCGGGCGGGCAGCCTGGAATTTTTGGAATACATATAAAATTTGGTGCAAGCACAGCGGCACCAAAAAGTCGGCCGACGCCGGCAAGCCGCTAGACCGCTAGACTGATGGGAGAGTCTGCTTTTATAACGATGAGCCAGCCATGACCATGGAGCGGGAAAGGGGAGGGGGGGAATCCCCGGGCGATGCGCTGCGCCGGTCGCTGGAGCGCGCCCGCGGGCTCCTTGAGCTTGGCCGTCCGCAGGCGGCGCTGACGGAGGTGCAGCGGGCGCTGTCTGCCGGAGCGGGAGCCGGAGCGGGCGGCGCGGCCGCGTCATGGGGCAGCGGCGGACCGCCGGCCGAAGCGCTGCAGCTCATCGGCCTTTGTCTTATACGCCTCGGCGACCCGCACGCGGCGCGGCAGGCGCTTTACTCCGCGGTGGCCAGCGATCCGGCCGATGCCCACGGCCACTACCTCCTCGGCTACGCCTACAGCGAGAGCCGCGACGACAGCGACGCGGCGCAAGAGGCCCCCGCCGACCCCGAGCGCGCCCTTGCCTGCTACCGCGAAGCGCTGCGGCTCAGCCCCGATCAGCCCGTCTACCTGCGATCGCTTGCCGAGTCGCTCGCCGCCCGCAAGCAGTTCGCCGAAGCCCTGACCCTCGCCAATAAGGCCGTGGCGCTCGCGCCGGATCGGGCGAGCAACCACATCACCCTCGGTTATGTCGCCAGCGCGGCCGGTGATCGCGATCTCGCCCGCCGCGCTTATAAAGAAGCGCTGGCGCTGGATCCGAACAGCGCGCTGGCCTGGAACAACCTCGGCTGCGTCGACCTGGCCCAGGGCCGGGTGCTGCACGCCCGCGAGCGCTTCCGCGAGGCGCTGCGCCTGGACCCTTCGGGCAACGTCGCAAAAGACAACTACCAGCTCGTAATGCCGCGGCTGCGCCCCAAAGAGATCTATCACGACTTCGCCGCGCTGGAGCGCCAGCTCGTCGTCGAAGTCTGGGAGACCGTGCTTTTTTCCTCCACCCGGCCCGCCCCCGGCCCGGCGCGGGTCAGCGCCCCGCTGTCGCCGCTGCAGTTCTTGAAGAACTACCTCGATCCGATCCCCCGCCGCCTGCAGGACGACCCGCGCCTGCACGCCGCCGCCATCCTGTGGGCCACCGGCTGGCGTCCGCTCGCCGCCGTGTGGTGGCGCGCCCCCTCCCTGCTCATGTTCATCGGCGTCTCCGTGAGCCTCTTGCGCCAAGGTCCGGCCGGCGCCGCCGTCGCCCTGTCCTCCGGCGCCGCCGCCGCCTTCCTGTCGCGCCCCGCCATCCGCAAGCGCTACGACATCTACAAGCTGCGGCTTCTCTGCTTGCGTGAGCGCTGGGACCGCCTGTACGCCGACTGGCTCGCCGGCGCCATCGCCCGTCACCAGCGCGATGAGGGCATGGGCCGCCTCATCGACGAGTTCTGCTGCTTCGTCGAAGCCCAGCGCTCCCCGCTGCCGCCGGAAGCCGAGCCGGGCCGTCCCCCGGAGCCATGATATGGATCCCCGCGTGTCCGGGAAGCGCCAACCCCTGCGGTCCGCACTGGCCGCCGCCGCCATCGCCGTGATCGTGGCCGGCAGCCTGCTCACCTCCGGCTGCTCCACCCTCGGCTACCTCGGCCAGCAGGCCGCCGGCCAGCTCCACCTCCTGCGCATCCGCCGTCCCGTCGAAGAGGTGATCGCCGACCCCGCCACCCCGCCGGCCCTCAAGGAACGCCTGGAGCTGGCGCTCAAAGCCCGCCAGTTCGGCATCGACGCCCTGGGCCTGCGCGGCGGCGCCGAGTTCACCCGCTACGTCGACCCCGGCGGCCCCGTCGCCTACAACCTCACCGCCGCCGAAAAGACCTCGCTGCGCCTGCGCCGCTGGCGCTTCCCCCTGGTCGGCACCGTCCCCTACCTCGGCTTCTTCAAGAAAAAAGATGCCGAAGCCGAGGCCCAGCGCCTCACCGCCGCCGGCCTCGACGTCTACGTCCGCTCGGTCGGCGGCTACTCGACCCTGGGCTATCTCCTGTCCCCCATCTACGCCTCCATGGTCTCTGACCCCGGCCCCGAAGGCGAGGTCCGCACCGTCGAAGTCGTCCTGCATGAGATGGCCCACTCCACCGCCTACCTCACCTCCGCCTCCGAGCTCAACGAGAGCTACGCCACCCTCGTCGGCGTCCAGGGCGCCGCGCGCTTCTTCCGCGAAAACGGCAACGCCGCCGCCAGCGCCCTCTGCGTCCGCCTGGCCCAAGAGCAGGAGACGCGCAGTCGCAGCTTCTCCGACTGGCTCCGCCCCGCCATGCAGCGCGTCAAAGACTTCTACGACACCGCCCACGCCCAGCACTACCCCCAGGACCGCATCCTCCGCGAGCGCGAAGACCTGTACAAAACCCTGCAAGAGAGCTACCGCACAGCCTTCCCCGCAGGCCCCCGCTACAAGCGCCTGGCCGACGGCCCCCTCAACAACGCCGTCCTCCTGTCCTTCGGCGTCTACCACAGCCCCGGACGCCTGCAGCAAGACCTGCTCGACTCCGTGGACGGCGATATCCGTTCTTTCGTCGACCTCTATAAACAGGCCCAGGACCGCACCGACGGCCCCAAGTGGCTGAGCGAGCGGGCCGCCGAGTACCGCGCCACCCGCCCGGCCGACCGCCTCGCCCCCCCGGACGAACCTACGGCTCCGCCGAAAGCGCCGCCAGCGCCGCCTGCGTCGCCTTGAGCAGCGGCGCCGTCGACAGCGGCGCCCCCGTCGCGTGCTGCAGCCACAGGTCCGGCGTCACCGACCCGTAGCTTGCCATCCGCTCGAACTCCTTGCCCAGCGACCCTGCCGGCTGCTTCGCCAGGTGCTCCTCGATCTGAAACGCGATGAGGTGCCCCAGCGGATAGTCGGGCAGATACAGCGTGTTCTGGATCATGTGCGAGTAGACCCCGAGCAGCAGCGAGTCCTTGCCCCCCAGCACCGGCTCGTAATACCGGTTCCACAGGTCGCGGGCCACCCGCACCACCTCCTGCCGCAGCTCGGCCGGCGTCGCCTCCGGGTGGTCGTACATGAAGTGCCACGCCGCGATCTCGGTCAGCGCCACCCCCGCTATCTCCCACGCCGAGTAGAAGTCGTGCAGCACCCGCCGCCGCTCCGCCGCCGCATCCGGCTTCCCCAGGCCCAGGAGCTCCAGGTCGCGCTCCTGAAACACGAACGCCAGCGCCTCGGTGAAGGCGTTGTTCGGCACCCCGCTGAGCAGCGTATGGTCCACCCCGTACAGCGAGAACACCTGCTCCACGTTGTGCCCGAGCTCATGCACCGCGATGTTGTACCCCTTGTAGTTCATCCCCAAGGCCTGCACCCGCGTCCGCAGCCGCGGAAAGTCGCCGCGCCGCTGCGCCTGCAGCGCATGCCCCGCCCCGCGCGACGGATCCACCCGGATGTGCTCCGCCAGGAACTTCGCCTTGCCCGGCGCAAACCCGAGCTGCGTTAAAATCCGCGGCATATCCGCCTCGAACGCTTGGCTGCTCGGGTACCGCCGCGCCGTAAGCACGTCGAGCTCCGGCTCCGACATCCGCCCGCGCGACAGAAACCCGTTATACCAAAGGTCGTGCGGCTCCAGCTTCCGTCCCAGGCGCTGCCCGATGCGCTCCCCCACCTGCTTGGCCAGCGGCGAGGCGCACAGCTCCGTCAGAAGCCGCACCACCCGTTCCTCCGGAATCTCCCGCCCGAGCTCGAAGCTCCGCCGAATCAGCGTCGGCGTCGCCGGCGAGTACGGATCCGCCAGCCGCTGCGCGCGGAAGTTGTCGAGCAAGAGCGCATACCGCGTATCCGGCTCCCGCCCCGCCCCCTTCGCCGTCGGCCGCAGCGGCGGCACGTCCGTCTCCAGCTCCTCCGCCGGGGTGGGCGTCACCGCCCCCGTCTCCGGGTTCCAGTCGAGCCGCGGGTTGTCTACCACCGCCGCCGGAATCGTCTGCTGCACGATGTGCTGCATCACCCGCGCGATGAGCCGCTGCTTCAAAAGCCCGTCCTTGTCCCCGTAGTCGCCGCGGATCTCATCGCGCAAGTTCCAGTGGCTGATGAGCCGCAGCCCCTTTTTGAACGGCCGCTGCCCCTGCGCATCCAGCAGGTGATGCATCCAGATGTTGTAGCCGTTTATGTAGCGCTCCCCCGCCGTCGCCGCCGTGGCGATGCGCTGCTGCACCGGCCCCGGCACCCGCCGCACGAACCTCCCGGTGAGGCGCGCCGCCGCCCACTGCTCCCGCGTCCACCGCGACCCTTCGCCAAGGCGCTGTTCGAGCGAGGTCTGGGGAAAGTTGAGCAGCGCCACGAACGCCACCTTGCTGGCAAACAGGTCCTCCAGCGCGTGCGCCGCCGCGTCCATGCTGCTGAGCAGCGCGTCCACCGGCCACTGCGGCCCGGTGTCGACGTCGCTCGGCCGGCGCAGCTCGCGCGTGATTTCGTTATAGTGGCCGTCCAGCTGCTCCAGCGCCGCCTTCACCAGCGGGTGCTGCGA
>CALFML010000331.1 GCA_937879845.1 uncultured Myxococcales bacterium | reverse complement strand
CCGTCTTCGCCGTCGTCGCCGCCGTCAACGCGGGCCGCGGGCGCCGCGGGCTCGCTGGCGGCGAGGGCCCGCAGGGCGCGGAGCCAGTCCTCGCTGGTCTGGGCCCACAGGCCGCTGACCCCGGGGGTGACGATGTCCCGGTTGGCGCCCACCGGCGAGACGACGGCCGGGACCCCGCAGGCCATGTAGAGCAGCGCCTTCAGCCCGCACTTGCCGCGGCTCCAGCTTGAACTCCTCGGGGAGAGGGATGCCGTACCCTTGCGGCACTAGCTCCCAGGGCAGCCGCAAGCTGTGGAGGTGGTCCTTGAGCTTCTGTCCGAGCTCGGCATAGCGAGGGTCGCGCTTGAACAGAATTTTACTGAGGACGGTACGCTCGATATCTTTCATCTGCCGCTGCAAGATGAGCCCTTCGAGGATGAACAGCCCCGACAGCGCCATCGGCTTGGTCAGCGACGCCATGGTAAAGTCGTGACGAAGCGCCGCGGTGGTCCGGCGCAGGTAGCGATCCAGCTTGCGCGGCGCCTCGGCGGGCAGCGTGTCGCGGAACTTGAGATAGACCTGCTCATACCGGTCGATGGCCGATTGAAAGAGATACCCTTGGTTCAAAGCCGACGCGCGGTCGGCAAACACGGACGCATCGCCGACATGTTTCTTGATTAGCGCATCGCGCAACCCGAGCGGGGTGAGAACCTCCAAGTCCTGAACGGCCGCATCGCGGAGCGTCGCCTGGACCAGGCGCAGCGACTCGTCGGCGCAGTTGTTGGTCAGGAAGTAGTATCGTCCGCTGTAGCCCCAGTAGAGCTCAAGCGCGTGGTAGATGAACTGCTGCATTTCCTGCGCGCTGAGCTGCAGCGGCACGCTCTGCAGGTCGCGATGATCGATCTCCGTATAATCATTCAGGATTTCGGTCAGCGGCCGGATGATAAGCTGCGACATGTACTGCCCGGTCAGCCCCTTCCAGGCGCTCAAGGCCAGCTCATCGCGGAGGTTGGCGACGAAGCTTAGCACCACGTGATCGTGCAGGTCATTAAGACACTTCTCATCGACCTGTGTCCGCGTCGGAGCGCACATCACAAGGCGGAACATGGAGTGTCCGAAGCGGCTGGCGATGCCCTTGCCGCGCGCCGCAAACAAGTAATGCACTTGATAGATCCGCGTCGGGTCGAGATAAACCGGCTGGTTGCCGGCATAGACCAGCGTATTTACTGCGCAGGGGTAGGACGCAAACGGGCTGCTCTCAAGCTCCGTCGATAAGACGCTGTAGACCGCCGGGCGGCGGCACTTAAACTCCGGATCGAGGGCGAAGTATTCGAAGTTGACGGCGAGGTTTTCGGAAATGTCGTGAAACTCGTAGGGGTCGGGCGAGCGCACACGCAGCTGGTTATGGGCCTGCAGCTTCCTCGCCGCGCCTTGGCGGGCGAACTGCTGCAGGTGCTGATAAGCAGGGCTGCGGCTGAGCTGAGTCAGCTGGTCGTACAGATGCACGATCTCATGGAGGCAGGTCGCCAGCGCCAAGCGGTACAGGGTGCGATGGCCGCAGGCGAAGCGCGGCGACTGCTGGCTGCCGCGGCGGGCGATGCGCAGGACGGCCGGATGGACAAGGATGCGGTGCGGCAGCTCCGCACGTCGCGCCAGCTCCGCCACGCCCAGCGTCTGAATGAGCGGCGCGGCGTCAGGGTCCGCGGCAGCGGCATCACAGCTTGGCACTTGGATGTCTTCGCTCCCTCTTTGCGGATCCGCAGCGATAACGACCTGGCGATCGATGCGCTGCTTGACCTTGGGCGGCAGCAGCTGCTCCAGCTCCGCAAGGAACGCCTGCATCGCCGGATCGTCGGCCGCGGCGTCGGGCGATGACACGAGCGTCAGAGCAAACGACGAGTGCAGCGGGAGCGGTGCGGAGACGAGGTTCTGCCGCTGGCACCCAAGGAGCGCCAGCGCCAACAGCGCCAGCGCGCAGCAGCGTGCCCTGGAGCTCGACCGTGTGAGCGGTGGGTGCATTGACGGAGCGACAACCTAAAGTGTAGGCGCTGCGTCGTCGAGGTGTCAAATCCGTCCGGCCGCCGCGGGCCGGCGCGGGCGGCGCGGTTAAGAGCAGGTCGTGGCGGCGTCCAGCTGCGCTTTGAACTCCGGCACCTGCGAGATCAGATCGGAGTACAGGCGCCGCTCCACGCTTCCTTCGGGAAAATTATTCAGCAAGGTGACGACATCGGCGCCGGAGGCGAGGACCGCTTCACGCATCCGGGCGGGGCCGCCTGCCATGTTGGCCGCCATCAGCGCATCCAGCGCCCGACCTTCGTTGGGATCTTGTCCGCCAAGACCAAACCATGAGTGCTCGTTGTAGGCGCTGGTCAGCTCCTGCTCGATCTGCCCTGGTTGGGCGGCGTCGCCGCTGGCCAGCCGCTCAGCGTTTTCGTGCGTCCAGTTGAAGCGGATGCCGCTCTGGATTACGTCGTAGACCGCGGGGTTGTCGCGGAACCGGTCGGTAAAGTGGATAAACTCCAGCGCCCCATTGCGGTAGTCGCCCTGGGCCTCTTGATTGGCGTCCGCCATGAACGTGGTCAGCGTGCTGGCGCGGGTCGTCCCGTCGGCGATCAGCGAGATCGGGGCCAGCGCCTCGAACGAGCTGCGCTGCCCGGTCACATCCTCATCGCGGCCGCTGGTCTGATCGAGCAGAGCGATGAACAGCTGCTGCTGATCCGGACTCAGCGCCTGGAACTCTTGCGGCGAGTGGACGTGGCTGAACGCCGCCGTCGCCGCCTGCATCGCCTGCTCCGGCGTCTGCGCCCCCTGGGCGTGCAGGGCGCGGGTGATCGGCGACTGCTGGCCGTTGCCGTCGGCGGGGGCGTTGAACTGGTCGGCGATCCAGCCGTAGCGGTCGCGGTTCATCAAGTCGCCGCGCTGAGGATCGAGGTTGGCATCGCCGGAGTCGAGCCAGTACTTCTCCCCGCTGACATACTGGGTGACCCGGTTGCCCATGTCCTGCCACATCGCCTGCGACTGCGGGTTGGACATGTCGTTCATCGCCGCGGTCATGGTGTTCCACTGCTGCGCGTTCATCGTCACCTCAGCCCGGCCGCGCATCGAGTAGCGGGTATTGGGGTCATCAAGCGCGTAGTCAGGGACATCGCGGTTGCGGATGTTGCGGATGATGTTCGCGTTCTCCTCCAAGAGCACGTTGTCGTCCGACTTCATGCCGAACATCGGCGCATTGGGATCGACTCCGGTGGTCGAGGTGCCGGTGAAGGCCTCCGTGAGGTTGCCGAGGAAGTAGTTCTGTTCGTTGTAGGTGAAGCTGTGCTCCAGCTGGTTCTGCCGCGTCAGGTACTGGTTCTGGGTCCAGGTCTCCTGGTGGTTGGCCACCTGCGTCCCGCCGGCCGACAGCGTGTTACCGTTCTGCTGCGCGCTGGTCTCGCTGCGGATGACGACGCCGGGGATGGGCGGCTGGTTGTCAGGTCCGTAGGTGTTTTCCCACGACTGGTTGAGCAGCTGGCGGTCGGTCTCGATGGTCTGCTGCGCAGAGTCGAGCTGGCCGTAGAGCGTAGTGAGCTGGGTGCGAATCTCCTGCGCCCGGGCGGGCGGCAAGGAAGCGGTGCCCATCTCCGCGCGGAGCGCATCGATCTGGCTGGTCAGCGGCGCGACCTGCTGGTATGCGGCATGGAACTCCTGGTAGCGCGCCGGCATTCCTTCACCGGTCAGGTTGGCGGCCCCGGGCATGAGACCGGTGTTCAGCATCAGCTGCACCGCCTCATACGCTTGCGGATTCGCCGGCTGGCCGTTTTGGCCCATGCGCAGCGCATCCGGGTCAATTTCCAGCTGGTACTGGTGAGTGTTGTTACTGGTGCCGCCGAAGTTCAGGCCGACCCCGGCGATGCCGGCGCCGAGCTCGCTGCTTGAGCCCTGCATGCTGGCGATGTTGACGACGATCCGGTCGGCGGTTACGGAGTTGCCGCTCTGATCCACGGTGTCGCGCGGACCGCGGACGATCGTGACCTCATGCGCGGTAGTCTGGCCGCCGCCGGCCGACAGGGAAGCCACACCGCCGACCGGAACGCTGCCGCCCAGGCTCCAGCCGTTGTAGCTTGTCATGCGGGTCCCTTGACCGGTCTGCAGGAGCAGCAGATCTTCGACGCCGACGCCGTCCTGGTAGGTGGCCAGACGCTGCTCCTGCTGCTGCTGGAAGAGGCGGCGCTCGTCGGGGTTCATCTGCGCCCAGTTCTTGGGCAAGAGGTTGGCGGCGGCCATGGCTTCGACGGTATTGCCGCTGGTCATGGCACCGCTTACGCCGATGCCGCGGAAGCTGGCGCTGGCCGATAGATCGACCTGGTTCCGCTGCACGGTCGAGACGTAGTCCTGTCCCAGCATCGCAGCGGTGGTGTCCCCGCTGTGCTGATCCGTGGTGGTCTGACCCGCGGTGATTTGGAATCCCCCAGCCAGCTGGAGCTGGCCGGTCTTTAACGAAGCATGGGCGCCGACCTGATTGGGGCCGACCGTGACATCGCCGCCCAGCGTGGTGCCATTTGCGGTGTAGGTCGCAGCCCCGGTCACGGCGCCGGTCTGGGTATTGACGCTGACGTTGGCCGAAGAGCCGTTCACATTGCCCTGGGCATCGGTGGTGCTGTCGCGGAAACCGGCGCCGAGGTTGTTAGGCCCGAGCTCGACCGTCGTCCCGTGCGTGTTCTCCGTCGTCAGGGGCTGGCCGTCCGCGCCCACCGTGGTCTGGGAGGCGGTGTTGTTCTGGCCCAGAATCAAAGAGTTATGCTGCCGGTTGAAGCCGACGCTGTTGCCTTGGCCGACGGAGCTTCCCGAGCCGTCGGCGTTCTGCGTCCCTTGAGTCTGGGTGTTGCTAACCGTCAGGGTCCCGCCCAGATAGTTGGCCCCCAGGGTATTGCCGGCGGTAGCGGCGCCGCCTTCAGGGCTCGGCGTAGTGGTGTGGGTCGTGAGAGCCGCGGTGGTACCTTTCCCGCCGCCGGTGGTGAGGCTGGCTGTGGTGTCGGGCTGCCCGGGCACGTTCGCGGTCCGCGTATTAGGCGCAGTGAAGGCCGATGCTGGGGCAATCTCCGGCCGCGCCGCAATCGGCGGCGCCGCTACGGCAGGGGGTGCATCCGCCCCGTACATGCTCGCATAGGGCATGACTTGAGCGGTCTGCGCAGAGGAAGCTCCGGTCTGCGCATGCGGCGGCAGAGGATTTGTTACCGGCGCGGGCGGTGCGGGATGAGGTGCGGGCGGTACCGCCGCGAACGGGTGAGACGGACTTTGCGGGAGCTGAGTTGGCATGACGTACTACCCCGATATCAGGGTTTTCGGCAGCCAACCGCCCCCGGTTGTCAGTACGCGCCGTCCGCCGACGGCTACCCGACCCGGGCCGGAGCTGGCAAAAGAGCGTGAGCGGCCCCTCCGGTTTCGATCGAGCCAGCCCCCACCCTCATTTGCACCCTAGCCAGCGAAGGAAGTGGCGCTCACGCGAGCCGTCGGTCGTCACCCAGGTCACGGCGACGCGGCCGCCGGCCCATATGGCGTTCACTAGAAACGCCGGCTGGTCGTCGAGGCGGAAGGTCTGGCGCAGCGTCCCGTCGGGAGCCAGGCTCGAGACCCAGGTTACAAACTGGTTCCATGAGTCGGGCAGACCCAGGCCGTTGGAGGGGTAGACGGTCGATAACACCAGCCAGCCGTCGCCGGTCCAGATGAGCCGCGGCGGCACTTGGAGAAGCCTGGGCTGGCTGACCAGCGTTACATCGGATGAGCCGGACGGCCGCGCCGGGGGATCAGGAATGGTCCACACCTGCATCGCCGGCGTGGTGGCGACGCCGACGCCATCGAAGTGGTAAAGTCCGTGCGCGATCGCATAGTGGGTCCCGTCAAACGCTGCGCCCGTCTCATCGATGTCGCCGCCGCCTAGCGACACAGGTGAAGACCACGTTGAGGGAGGAGTGAAGAAGCGGACCAAGACCTCGCTCGCGCCGCTGCTGAATAGGACCCGCCCGGCGCGCTGGTCATACGCCATTCCCAAGGAATAGGAACTATCGCCGCGCTGCGTTGCTTGCAGCTTGCCGTCCGTGCCGACAAGGTCGACCCGCGGGCCGCGGAACGCCGGGCCGCCGCACGTGGCTTCCTCCTGCGCCACAAGGAAGCGCCCGGGGGCCGGGTATACTTGCTGCCGTGAAGAGATGGGGTTGCAGGTCGCGCCGAACAACACGGGCTGCGACGCCGGTTTGCCATCGTCGGCCAAGAGCTCGCCGTATCGGCCCAAGCCGGACTGGCTGGTGAATAGGAGGGCCCGGCTCCCCGGTTCAAAGCCAAGCTCCGCCTGGCTGCGGCCGTTGCCGCTTCCGGTGAGCGCATCGTCCGCGTTGCTTGGCCCAAAGGTGACGGTGCCGCTGCCGTTGCGCCGCTGGTAGGCGATGGTGGCAGCCCGTCCCGTCCCGGTGCTCCGCCAGCTCGACCAGGCGAGAACGAGCTCGCTCCCGGTCCACGCCATTCCGACCCCGGCCTGGCCGCTCTCCTGCCAGTCGGTTTCAAGCGGGATCGGTGCCGCGGGAGAGACGATCAGGGGATTACATGCCAGGGAGGGACAGTCGGGATCTTGGCCGCCGAACGCGATGCCGATTGGGCAGCAGCCGTCCATAAGCCCCACCGGACAGGTGGCCGGGTCGAGGCTCCGGGCGTCAACCGGCGCGGCGTCAACCGGCCCGGCGTCAGGCATCCGCATCGCGGCATCGGGCATCCCCCCGCTGTCCGGCATATCCATGCCGACTGGCGGCTCATAACCTCCGCGGCTGCACGCC
>CALFML010000330.1 GCA_937879845.1 uncultured Myxococcales bacterium | reverse complement strand
GCCACCGCGGCGTCGCAGTCCTCGGCGCTCTCGCCGTCTTCGCTGTCGCGGCCGACGACCGTGCAATAGTAGATGCTGCTGGCAAAGCGGGTGAGGGCGCGCTGGCGCTGCGCCAGCTGGCTGCTCCACTGCCCGGAGTCGGCCGACGGCGGCGCGTCCGCTGGCAAAAGCGGCGAGGATTTCTGCAGCGCGCTGAGCGACACCTCCAGGTTGCGGGCGCACAAAAGGCCTGCGCGATCGGCGGTGATGTCGGCGCGGCGGGCCCAGGCCTCCAGCGTCAAGGTGGCCGGCCGTACGGCCCAGCGGACCAGGGTGCTCGCGTTGTGGGTCGCGTAGTGCAGGGCGGTGCGGAAGGGGACGTGGCCGTTTTGGATGCGGCCGCACTCGCGCCCGAGAACGTCCAGAAGCTCACCGTCGGAGAGGGCGTCGAGCAGGCCCTGCGACAGGACGACGTAGGTTTCTTCTTCGGTGCCCAGGGTGAGGACGCCGCTCGGCTGCGGCACCACCTGCACCACCGGGACATCGATGTGCAGGATGTCGGCGCAGCGCCGCGCCGCCTGCTGCACCCGCTCAAAGCGCGGGGCGAGGGCGCGGGCCGCGGTGCCAAGGAGCTCGGCGCGGGCGCCGCTTTTCCACAGGCGCCCCGCTTCCTCCAAGGCCAGCTGCACCGGCCGCAACCGATCGAGGGTGCGCAGGAGCCGCACGTCTCCGGGATAGGCGTACGCCGCTCCTTCCCGCACCTGGGCCGCGCGGGCGCCCTTGCGGCGAGCGACGTAGCGCTGAAAGTCGAAATCAACAGTCGGCATTAAAAGAGACGATACAGGAGTTGCAATAACCCCGCTAGACAGCCGGCGCCTGCGCTTGGCCGTGAAAACGCGGGCAAAAAAATAGCGGCTGCCTCTTTGCGCCCGCCGCAGCCGGCCCCCTTTCGGGACCGCGCTTGGGAAGCAGCGCGAGACAGCCGCCGAGCAGCGCGGAAGCGCTACTCCACCGGCTAAGAACACCTATTAAAACCTACGGCGGTGCCCATCCGCGGCGTACACCGTGCTCACGGCTAAAGGCCGCTCCGCGCGCCAGCCACCCCGGATGAGCATCCTCGCTACGGTTTTGCTAGGGGCTCTAGAGTTAGCCGGGAGGCGCCGGCGTCGCCGCCGGGCTGGTCGACGGGTCGGTGGCAGTGCCGCCGGCCGGCGGGGGAGTCGTCCCATCGGTCGCCGGGGCAACCTTGGTGCCGGGTCCCGACTGCGCCTTGGGGCCGCAGCCGATCGCCGTGGTTGCCAAAAGGCCTACCAGCGCGATGCCGAGGAGCTTCTTCATCGTTCTACCTCCAATGAGTTACCTAGAAGTTCGGTGCTCCCGAGGAACACCACCTGTGAGTCTAGGCTCCCGCGGGGAGTGCCGTCAACGACAAGATCCCACTTTGACCGACGAGGCTGGTCGTGTGGCCGGGAATTTAGCCACTTGCGGCGCCCGACTTGGGAAAGAGCCTGAGCCGAACTTCCGAGTGAACTTCAAGGGAGGCCTTGTGGGCCCGCTTCCGTCTCAGCTGGCGTTTGCGCCGCGCCCAGGCCGGGAGCTTTCATCGGCGGCGCTTCTTCGCCAAGCTGGAGCAGGGCGTGGCGCGCTTGCTCGACTTCGGCGGCGAGCTGCTTCTCATCGCGGTCGCGCTCTTCACTGCGCCACGGCTCGTCGGAGAAACCCGAATGCGGGTGGCTGCCCGTGGTGTGCACGTAGCCGGCGAGCAGCGGCAGGTATTCGCGATCCGGCTCCGCGTCTTCTTTTAACAGGAAGCCATCGACATCGCGCAGGCGCAGCGGCATCGTCGGGGCTAGGTCGAGAATCAGCTTGCCGAACACGGTCAGCTTGATCTCCTGCAGGCCGGGGGCGAGCTCCTCGTTCCACTCTAGGTAGGCGAACGACTTGCCGCGGGCGTCGTCTACGCGCGCCGCCAGCACATAGCGTCCCGCGGTGCGCACATCGATTCCCAGGTACAGCTGGAGTGAGCCGTCGCTTACCTCCTCGCGTACCTGGCCGGTCAGCACGGCGGGGGGCTCGGGGGTGTACCACAGCTCGAAAGCGGCCTCGCCGACCGCGTCGGAGGCTTCGGCGACAGAAGGGGGGCCGCCGGCCGCCGCGCCGGCGCCGATCAGAAGCTCTACCCGCAGCGGGCCCAGATACCCGCCAAAGCCCAGGCGGGCGGGCTGCACCATGGCGCTCCACGTCCCATCGCCGGCTACCTCATCGCCGCTGCGGCCGTCATCGGCGAATCGCACCCCGGCCCCGGCCGGCGGCGGCGGCGCGCTTTGCGGGCTTGGCGGCTGAAGCGGCAGCGCCCGCGCCGTCTGCACCGTGCACGGGAGCAGGGCGCCTTGGCCGTCTTCGCAGCGCACCGACAGGCGGGCGCTCTCGCTGCCGACCAGAGAGAGCCGTTCCTGGGTCAGCTGCAGCCGCACCTGGGCGCCCGGAGCATGGCGCAGCGGCAGGATGCGGGTGATCGGCGCCGTGGGCTGCAGGCGGTCGGGATGCTCGCTCGCCGGTCGCGCGTCCGGCGGGTAACGGGCCCAGCTGCGATAGGCGGCAAGCCTCTCCTCGGCGCGGCGCAGGCGCTCTTGCCACAGCTGCCGCTCTGCGGCGGGATTGTCTGCCGCCGGTCGATCGCGCATCGGTCCAGCGGCGGACGGCATAGCTCCCGTCACCGCGGCCGTCTTTTGGGCGGCCGTGCGAGTCACGACCGGACGGGGCGCCCCTGCGTGCGCTGCGAACATCCCTGCGGTTTTGGCGGGCGAAAAGCCGCCGCCAAAGCGATACACCCCGGCCGCGAGCAAAAGTCCCACGCCGAGCAGCGCCGCCCCGCGGGACCAGCGCCGGGCCCGAGCTGTCCACCGCGCGCCGCTCATCGCCGCCGCAAGACACGACCGCAGCGCCTGGCAGCCCGGCGCGGGCGGCGCAGCTGGAATCGCGGTGTTTTTTGCAGCTCACTCATGACGACTTGCTGATTTCGGAATCCGATACCGCTCAGGCTCGGCAGCGGCCGCGGTCCTAGGCGACCTCAAGGTTTTGTACTACCAAGCCCCCGAGGCGGGAAGCGCAATCACGAAGGTTGGTAAGAAAGCGTACGCCGCACGCCGCACCGCGGCGAACTTTTGCGCGCTGCGTTGGTCGGCCCGCGGCTCGTTCTCCGCCCGGTCCGCCGTCCTATTCCAATGTTCACAAGCCGCTCCGCCGGCGCGGCAATTAGCAGCAAAACGATAACAATATTAGCGTTTATTTATTTTTCGAATCCACATCAGATTTTTCATTCGTTTAGGCATAGACCTGAGTTTCTATTCGCGATAAAATAATCGATGCCTAGGTAAGTGTTCATATTTATTGAAATACCCTAGAAAGGAGTCTTCTCATGTTGAAGCGCCTCCGGACTTTCCACACTCGCGGTGGGCGGACGCTTGCTCCGTCCATGGCGCTGGCGCTCGCGGCGGGCCTTGTGCTGGCCTACTGCGACAATACGGCTACGGTCGGCGGCGGTACCGGGCCGGATCCCAATAATGGGGCCTGCATCGTCTCCAGCCTGACCGTTAGCCCGGATAATGATGTGCTCCAGGTTGACTTGAATACCGCGGGAGCGACGGTGCAAAAGACGTTCACCGTCCGCTCGGTGTGCAGCAACGGCAACACCAATGACATCACCAGCCAGGTCACTCTGGAGCTCGATAACCCGGCAGTCGGCTCGCTAAGCGGTAATACGTTTACGAGCGCAGTCAATGCCTCGACCCAGATTTCGTTCACTCGCGTTACCGCTACCTATAATGTAGATGGCCAGACATTCACTGGTGTAGCCAATCTTACCGTGGTATGGCTACGCACCACCGGCCCCGCTACCGATTTCTTTTTTCAATTGCCGTACTTGGGCCCCGCGCAGAACCAGCCGCTGCAGTTTAGTACCAACATTCAGTCGCTCGACTCGTTCTTCGCCGTCGACACCACCAGCAGCATGACCAACTCGATCGTCGCCCTGCGCGACAGCCTGCAGAACACCATCATCCCCGGCGTCAAGGCGGCCGCCGCCAAGGACGCCTGGTTCGGCGTCGGCGCCGTCGAGGACTTCCCCGCCAACAACAACGGCACCCCCAACTGCCCGCAGAACCCCGGCGGTCCCGACGACCAGGCGTTCATCCTCCTCAACGGCATGTCGAGCGACCTGGCGCTTACCCAGAGCAACGTCGGCAAGCTGCTCGTCGGCAACCGCACGCGCGGCTGCGGCGCCGACATCGCCGAGGGCCACATCGAGGCGATGTACCAGGTCGCCACCGGCAAGGGCAACATCGTCTCCGGCGTCTCCAACATCCCCGCCAACACCTCCGGCATCGGCGGCGTCGGCTTCCGCAAGGGCGCCCTGCCCATCGTGACCCTTATCACCGACGCCCTGTTCCACACCAAGGGCGAGGGCGGTCAGTGTCGGCAGACCGACACCGGCGGGATCACCTTGGTCGAGAATCCCGACTACGCCGGCACCTCGGCCACCACCGCCCACAGCCGCACCGAGATGACCACCGCGCTGCAGGCGATCTGCAGCAAGGTGATCGGCGTCTCGGTCCTGCGGTCCGCGGTCTTCGACGGCGCCGGCAACCGCCTGGTCCTCGACGAGGAGGCCGGCCTGTACCGCATCGATGGCGCCGGCACCGCCACGCTGGTGCTCGCGCTCGCCGACTTCCCCGACCCCGGCGTGATCGTGCGGCCGCCCTTCACCGATCTGGCCGCGGTCGGCGATCGCCTGGCGCTCACCGCGATCGGCGACGGCTTCCTCCTCGATCTCACCGCCGGCACGATGACCCGGCACTTCTGCTACGAGCCCGGCGGCTTCCCCGAGGACCAGGAGCAGCGCACCGACGCGCTGGCCTTCGACGCC
>CALFML010000329.1 GCA_937879845.1 uncultured Myxococcales bacterium | reverse complement strand
AAGAGAAGGAGCAAATGAGTACTAAGTTGTTTGTCGGCAACCTGTCCTACTCCATCACGGAGCAGGAGCTGCGCGAAGCGTTCGCGCAGTCGGGACGTACTGTTCAGAGCGTGCGCATTGCCGTCGACCGTGAGACGCAGCGTCCGCGCGGGTTTGCCTTTGTCGAGGTCGCGACCGATGCCGATGCTGACTCGGCCATCAATGAGTGGAATAACAAGATGCTCGCCGGGCGCACGATCTTCGTCGAAAAGGCGCAAGAGCGGGCTCCTGGGGCTCCACGACCTGCTCCGCGACCTCGTCCGCCCGGTGCGCCGGGGGGGCCGACGGATGGGGGCGGTCCGCCGCGCCCGTTCGGGGGTCCGCCGCGTCCGTTCGGGGGTCCGCCACGTCCGTTCGGCGGTCCGCCACCGGCGATGATCGAGCCGCAGCGCGAGCACGGCCGCCGCCACAACGCCAAGCCTGAGCGCAAGGTCAAAGAAAAGAAATCCCCCGGCCGTCCCGAGGAGCGCGAACGCGGCAAGTGGCGGTGGGATGGCAGCGACGACTACTAGCGCCAACCCACAACCGGCCCAGCCACTCGCCGCGCCGGCCGCGCCACCGGCGGAGCATCCGATTTGGCGGCTTCTCGGCAAGACCCGCAAGCACGTCCTGGGAATGATGTCCGGCACGTCGGGCGACGGGCTCGACTGCGCGCTCACCGTCATCGCCGGACACGGGCTGCAGACCCGCGTACTCCAAGTCCAATCCGCGACGCTGCCGTACAGCGCGGCGCAGCGCGAGTTCATCCTCTCCCTGTTTCAGCCCGGCGTAGACCTGGACCAGCTCTGCCAGGCCGGGTTTCGTCTGGGGGCGCTATTTGCCGATGGGGCGCTGCGGTTTCTGCGCCAGCTCGGCGTCGAGCCGGAGGCGGTCGATCTTATCGGCAGCCACGGTCAGACGGTATGGCATAAGCCGCCGTCGGCCTGCCGTCCCGGCGAGTTCCCCTCCACCCTGCAGATAGGCGAGCCGGCCGTCATCGCCGCGCGCACCGGCGTCCTCACGGTCGGTGATTTCCGCGTCGCCGACCTGGCGCTCCACGGTGAAGGGGCGCCGCTTGTGCCCTACTGCGACTTTCTTTTGTTCCGCAAGCCGGGAACGCGGCGGGCGCTGCAGAACATCGGCGGCATCGCCAACGTCGCCATCCTCGGGGAGGGCGCGGCGGACGTGGTGGCGTTTGACAACGGTCCGGGCAACATGCTCATCGATGCCCTGGCGCCGGTCGTCTCGGGCGGGGTGCACGCCTTTGATCAAGACGGCACACTGTCGGCGCGCGGCCAGGTCGTGCCGGCGCTTTTGGCCGAGCTGCTCGATGACGACTACCTCCGCCGCCCGCCGCCCAAGTCCACGGGCCGCGAGCGCTACGGCCACCACTTCGCCCAGGCGCTGCTCGCCCGCACCGCCCACCTTCCGCCCTGCGATGTCTTGCGCACCGTCGTCGCGTTTACCGCCCACGCGATCGCCGGCAGCTTGCGGCCCCTTTTCATCGATGAGCTGTGGGTAAGCGGCGGCGGCGGTCATAACCTCACCCTGATGGCGGAGCTGACCGAGCTCTTGCGTCCGATCCCGGTGCGCCGGCTGAACGAACTTGGCCGCGAGCTTGGCCTTGACGTCGATGTCGATAATAAAGAAGCCGTGGCTTTTGCGGTCCTGGCGGTGCAAGCCTTGCATGGCGAGCCGGCCAACCTGCCCCAAGTCACCGGTGCGCGCGGCGCCGCGGTTTTGGGCAAGCTGTGCCTGCCGCCGAGGCCCGCTGGCCGGTAATTGCGCCCGGTCGTTTTGCCAATCGCTGCCGCGCTGGAGCCGCTGTGCTATAAGGCCGGCCATGCAAAACGACTCCGCGACCTGGACTCCTGCTCCGTCGGGGGCTGAAGCTGCAGCCGGTGCGCCGGCGCCGGCTCCCGCGCGCACGATAGCTGAAATCCGCGCCATCCACGATCTCCCGCTCCCTGAACTGCTCTACCGCGCCCAGACCGTCCATCGGCAGCACCACCAGCCGGGCAAGGTCCAGCTGTGCACCCTTTTGTCCGTCAAGACCGGCGGCTGCGCCGAGGACTGCGCCTATTGCCCGCAGTCCTCGATCCATGACGCCATGGATGCCGAGCGCTTCCTCCGCGTCGACGAAGTGCTGGCCAGCGCCCGCGCCGCCAAAGCCGCCGGGGCGACCCGCTTCTGCATGGGCGCGGCGTGGCGCGAGGTCAAAGACGGCCCCGCCTTCGAGCGCGTCCTTGAGATGGTCGGCGGCGTCCGCGAGCTCGGCCTTGAGGCCTGCGTCACCCTCGGCATGCTCAATGCCGAGCAGGCGCAGCGGCTGGCGAGCGCCGGTCTGACGGCGTACAACCACAACCTCGATACCTCGCGGTCGTTTTACGGCAACATCATCACCACCCGAACCTACGACGACCGTCTGGCGACCCTGCAGCGGGTGCGCAGCGCCGGCATCTCGGTCTGCAGCGGCGGCATCATCGGGATGGGAGAGTCGGTGGACGATCGCTGCGGCATGCTGCAGACCCTGGCCGGACTTGATCCGCAGCCGGAGAGCGTGCCGATAAACGCCCTGGTTCCGGTGCCGGGTACGCCGCTTGCCGACCGGCCGCCGGTGGATCCGCTGGAGCTGGTACGGATGATCGCCACGGCGCGCATCCTCATGCCGCGCAGCCGGGTGCGGCTGTCCGCCGGGCGGCTGCAGCTGTCGCGCGAGGCGCAGGTCCTGTGCTTTTTCGCCGGCGCCAACTCGATCTTCTATGGCGAGAAGCTTCTCACCACCGGCAACCCGGACGGCGACGCCGACCGTGAGCTGCTGCACGCCGCCGGTCTTGTCCCTGAGGAGTCGTCAGCCCTTGAGAGCTACGGCAGCCCGGGCGAAACGGCCGAGCGCTGCTGCGGCTAGCTAGTCGCCCTTTTTGCCCTTAGTGTAGCGGTCCAAAAGGCCCTGGAAGTTCTGCGCCGGGATGTCCTGGCGCGTGACGTCCTGCTCCTGCCCGAGCAGGTCGTCGATGTCGCGCAGGTCGTCTTCGCTCAGATCACCGCCGGAGGTCTTGCCGCCTGTGGCAAAGCCGCGCCCAAACGGGACCGGGCTCTTTTCCGGCGCGCCGCCGGGGCGGCTCGGGGGACTGGGGCTCGGCGGCTTGGGCTGCTTGGGGTCCTGCGCCATGATCTTACGCTCCGCTGCTCAATCTGCGGCCCCGAGCACTCGCCACCGCTTCCGCTCCTGGGGCGCCGCCCGAGCGCGCAGCGGCCTCGATAACCGCATCGACAGTAACGAGGGGTCCCTCTATACTCGCACGAATATGCGCGTCCCACTTCTGGATCTTTGCGCCCAATACCAAAAACTCAAGGCTCCCATCGACGCCGCGGTGGCGCGGGTGCTGGCCAGCGGCCGCTACGTCATGGGCCCCGAGCTGCAGTCTTTCGAGAGCGAGCTCGCCGCTTATCTTGGAACCCGCTACGCGGTCGCGGTGGCTTCGGGCACCGACGCGCTGCTCTCGGCGGCGATGGCGCTGGAGGTCGGACTTGGCACCGGCCACGGCGGCGCTGGCCTTGATACCGACGCCGAGGTGGTCACCACCGCCTACAGCTTCTTCGCCACGCCGGAGACCGCGGTGCGCCTTGGGGCGCGGCCGGTGTTCGCCGACCTCGCCGAAGACAGCTTCAACGTCGATGTCAACGACCTGCTGAACAAGTGCTCGAAAAAGACCCGCCTCATCCTGCCGGTGCATATGTTCGGGCGGCGCCTGGCGGTCGAGCCGCTCGTCGCCACCGGCATCCCGGTGATCGAGGACTCGGCGCAGACGCTTTTGCCCGGCATCGGCCAGCAGGCGGCGTGCGCCACCCTGAGCTTTTTTCCGACCAAGAACCTGGGAGCGGCCGGGGACGGCGGCGCCGTGGTCACGAGCGACGCAGCGCTCTACGAGAAGCTGCAGACGCTGCGCCAGCACGGCAGCAAGCCCAAATACATCCACCACTTGTGGGGCGGCAACTTCCGCATGGACCCCATCCAGGCGGCGATCCTGCGCGTCAAGCTGCCGCACCTTGACGCCTGGCAGCGAGAGCGGCGGCGCAACGCCGACCGCTACCGCGAGCGGCTCGCCGATCTGCCGCTGCGCCTGCCCGAGGACCACCCCGAGCACGTCTACCACCACTTCGTCGTGCGCGCCCCGCGCCGCGATGAGCTCAAGGCGTTTCTCGCCGCGCGTGAGATCGAGACCGAGGTCTACTACCCGTTGGCGCTGCACCTTCAGCCTTGCTTCGCCCGCTTTGGCTACAAGCCCGGCGACTGCCCGCGCGCCGAAGCCGCTTCGACCGAGGCCCTGGCCCTCCCCATCCACCCCGAGCTCAGCGCGGCGCAGCTCGATTTCGTCGCCGAGTCGATCCGGCTATTCTATCGCCCGGCCTGACCGCGAACCCGCTTCCCGATTCCAGGCCGATGCCAAACCTAGTCTCTAGCCCCTTACGCTTACCACCATGACGACCCCAGCTTCCGTACCCCCATCATCCTCGGCGTCCCCAGCGTCCCCTTCTGGCAGCTCGCAAGCGAGCCCCGCCCCGGTCAAGGTCGCCGTCGTCGGCGCCGGCTACTGGGGCGTAAACCACGTGCGCAGCTTCGCCCG
>CALFML010000328.1 GCA_937879845.1 uncultured Myxococcales bacterium | reverse complement strand
GGGTCGTGGTCTTGCCGGCGCCGTTGAGCCCTAGGAAACCGACGATCTCGCCTTTCTCAATGCGGAAGGTCAGGCCGCTTATGGCTCGTTTGCCTCCGTAGTACTTGGTCAGGTCCTCTACTTCAATCATCGAGCGTCTCTCCGCTATCCGCTGTCCAAAGAACCGAGAAAGAACCTCTAACGAAACCCTCAGAGGGCAGCCACCGTCGCTCTACCCCTGCCAAAAAGGGAACCCAGTGAGGGTTTTTATGCCGGAAACATACTCAGGCTGCCCGGCATTTTCAACTTGCTTGTGGCAGGCTTGTAATGCGCCTAGAGGTTGACCTTGCCGAACCGGGTGAACTGTCTGTGAACTGTCTGACCGAGATGAACGGGTCCATCAGGATGAACTGGCCTATCAGGATGAACGGGTCCATTAGAGCGAAGTGGCATACGTACATGCGCGCTCCGCTATTCCCGCGGCGCTCCGGACCGCCGCTTTTCGTCGGCTTGGGGCTGGCTCCAAGGCGAGTCGTAGCGGCCAGGTGGCTGGTGGTCGGACTTTTTGTTGCCGGATATCACGGATGTCTTGGACAGGCGGCGATCGCCCTTGCCGGGGCGCCGGAGGGCAAGGCGGCGGCAGGGACCGGGAGCACGGAAGTCGGTGCGGCCGGTCGCAAGCCGGCGATTCGCATGTTGGAGCAGACGCTGGCGCTCGGCGGCGTGCCGCCGCGCGACTCGCTCGGGGCGGCGGGCAACTGGGCCGAGGTCCGGGCGGCGATCAGCGCCGAGTTCAAGCCCACGGCGCAGCTCATTACGGCCGACAGCAAGCCGCTGGCGGTGGCCAAGCAGCTGACGAGCGCCGGGCCGCTGCGCTCCGGCCCGCCCACTTTAGCGGCGGCCACGGAAGAGCCCACCGGGGAGCTCGATCCGGTGGCGCAAACCGACGCCGCCCGCAAGGCGTTTGAGCGCCCGGTCAACGTCCGCACAGTCGAGCTTCTCGCGGTCATCGAGCCGGATGGACGGCTCTCCAACCTCTCTGTTCTTATTCCATCGGGGAGCTCGGCGTTTGACGACGCGGCCATCGCCGCCGTGCGCAGCGGCTTCCGCTCCCGGCCAAGCCCCGATCGCAGCGCCTACCGCCAGGGGCTGGAAGGTCCGGAGGGCGACCGCCTCAACGTCCGCCTGCGGGTAAGCGCCGGCCGCGCCGTATCCCTGCCGCGCATCGTACCCCTGCGGGAACGGCCGCAGCAGAACCTGCGCCTGCCGAGCCGCGGCTTTGTCGCCACCGGCGCCGCCCAGTTCGATGAGACTAGCGGCGCGGTGAACGCCGATCCCCCCTTTGCCAACCGCTTGAGCACCCAGATCGACCTGATCTCGGTGACGCCGGCGCCGCCCGCCGCCCCGTCCGGAGCCGCTGCTCCCGCCAACTAGGCCGCGGACCTTGCCGTCGCTGGATGCGCAGACGGAGGCGGTACGAAAACTTGGCAGACGCGGGGCACCGCGATATCACAGGGCGGCATGGCGCTTTCGTCCGAGCACAAGCAGGCCCTCATCGCCGCCCTTTCGGAGGAAGGCGAGCTGCGCTTCGATGAGCCGATGGGCCGCCATACCACGCTGCGCATCGGCGGGCCGGCCGACGCCTGGATCGCCCCGAGCAGCATCGCCGCGGTGCAGCGGGTGCGGCGGGTGTGCGCGCAGGCCGGGCTGCCGTGTCGAGCGCTCGGCGCCGGCAGCAACTTGCTCGTGCGCGATGGCGGGGTGCGCGGGGTGCTGCTCGCCAGCGAGCGGCTGCGGCGGCTGGAGTTCGCGGCGCCGCAAGCGGACGGCGCAACCGCGGTCTATGTCGAGTCCGGGGTCGCGACCGGCAAGCTGCTCTCCCAGGCGACTCGGCTGAGCCTCGGCGGCGTCGAGTTTCTCGGCGGCGTGCCCGGCTCGATCGGCGGTGGCCTGGTGATGAACGCCGGCACCTACCTGGGCGAGTTCAAAGACGTGACGCTGCAGGTAGACAGCGTCGATGAAAACGGCGATCTGCAGCAGCGTCCGGCCGCCGCCTGCGGCTTTGTCTACCGCGGCTCGGCGCTGCCCCCGGCGGAGTTTATCGTCGCCGGCCACCTGCGTCTGCCGCCGCGGCCGCGCCCGGAGATCGAACAGGTGGTGCGCAGCCTGCGCGACCGCCGGCGTGAGCGCGAGCCGCACGGCTTCCCCAACGCCGGCAGCATCTTCAAAAACCCGCCTGGTGATTTTGCCGGTAGGCTGATCGAAGCATGCGGACTCAAAGGCACCCGGATCGGGGACGCGGAGGTGGCCGTGGCGCACGCCAACTGGATACTCAACGTCGATAAGGCGCGCGCCGGGGATGTGCTGCGGCTCATCGAGCTCGTGCGGCACACGGTCGCCGCCAAGTTCCAGGTCGAGCTGGAGCTGGAGGTCAAAGTGATGGGGGATGCCGTATGACGACGGCGCGCAGCAGCAAGCGCGATACGCAGAAGCGGCGCATCGGCGTGATCATGGGCGGCCCGTCCGCGGAGCGCGAGGTGTCGCTGCGCTCCGGCCGGCGCGTCGTCGATGCGCTGCTCGGCCGCGGCTACGATGCGGTTGCCCTGGACTGGACCGGCGCCGACAGCAACCTGTGGTCGGAGCTGCGGCGCGAGCGGATCGAGGTCGCGTTCATCGCCCTGCACGGCACCCTGGGCGAGGACGGCTGCGTGCAAGGGCTGCTGGAGTGCTGCGCCATTCCTTACACAGGTTCGTCGGTGCTGGCCTCCGCGCTGGCGATGGATAAAGTCGCCTCGCGGCGGGTGTTCGATCAGGAGTGCATCGAGTCGCCGCGCTGGTGCGTCTACCGCGGCGCCGCGGACGTGCAGCGCATCGGCTTTCCACTGGTCGTAAAGCCCTCGCGCGAGGGGTCGTCGATCGGCGTATCGATCGTGCACAGTCAGGAGCACCTCGACGCCGCGCTGGCCACCGCCCGCCGGCTCCACGGGGTCGTGCTGATCGAAGAGTACGTGCGCGGCCGCGAGATCGAAGTCGCAGTCCTCGACGGCGAGGTCCTGGGCGAGGTGGAGATCCAGCCGGTGACGGAGTTTTACGACTACTCCGCCAAGTATCAGCGCAGCGACACCAAGTACCTGGTTCCGGCGCCGCTGTCGGCGGTGGAGCGGCAGCTCGTGCACGATCTCGGCCGGCGGGCGCATGCGGCGCTCGGCTGCACCGGGGTCACGCGCACCGATCTCCTGCTTACCGAGCGCGGGCGCGCGGTGTGCCTGGAGGTCGACACCCTGCCCGGTCTCACCGAGCGCAGCATCGTGCCCAAGATCGCCGAGCAGTGCGGCCTTTCGTTTCCCGAGCTGTGCGAGCGCATCCTCGCCTCCGCCGCCCTCAAGGCCTGAGCGTCGGGCGAACACCGGGCGAACATCGGCCGAACGTCGATCGAACACCGGGCGAACACCGACCGACTATAGACCGACTACAGACCGGCGCTTGACCCCTGCCACTGAAACCGACGGCGTTACTTGCCGCCGAGTACGCTGCACGCCGACTGTTCGCGCGTGAGGCTGGCGTGGTTCAGTTTGGCGTACGCGACCGCGAGCCCGCAGTGCACGCTCGGGTCAAACGGGCTCGTGGCGATCGCCGCCTCTAAAAACGGCGCTGCCTTGGCCAGCTCGCCCTTGCGCATCCAGGCGCTGCCGAGCGTCGCGTTCAACCCGGCCAGCTCGGAGTAGAGCTCGCGCGCCGGCTCGATGAC
The DNA here is from genome assembly GCA_937879845.1 of uncultured Myxococcales bacterium. GTDB lineage: Bacteria > Myxococcota_A > Polyangia > Palsa-1104 > JAEUJZ01 > CALFML01. Next base: position 1,573 of record CALFML010000328.1, on the reverse strand, counting down.
GGCGATGGCGCGATCCGCGTCGCCCAGGTCCAGATAGGTACGCGCCAGCTTGAGCGCCAAGAGCGGATGGGCGCTGCCGAGCAGCCCCTGCGCCTTCTCGTACTCGATGACCGCGGGCAAGAGCCGGCCGCGTCCGCGCAGCATGCCGCCGAGCCGCACGAAGTTGCGGGCCCGCGGATCGGTGAGCTCGCCGCTATCATCCTCATCGCCGGCCGACTGCGGTTTTTTCTGTCCCGGCGGGGCCTTTTTGAACTGCAGCTTGTCGGTGAAGAGCCCGGCCCGCGACTTGAACTTGCGGCCGCGCAGCCAGCTCTTCCAGGCGCGGTCGAAGGCCGTAAACGGCGCCCCGTACACCGTCGCCAGCGCCCGCTGATCCGGGGTCCCGCTCTCCAGCTCCCGCAGCAGCGCCCGCAGCCCCGCCCACCCGAGCTTGCCGTGCAGGAACTCGACGACCGTATACACCTCGGCGAAGGCCAGGGCGGTGTCTTCCTGCGACGGCAGCTTGGCCATGGAAGGGGACATCTGCTCGAACGTGATGAAGTGCTTCTTGCTCAGCGCCACCGCCAACAGGTGCTCCATCGACGGCGACAGTCCGCCGCCCGCCGGCCCGCGCCAGCGCCGCTCTTCGAACTTGGCCAGACCCTCGTGCAGCCAGATCGGCACGGAGTTATGCGACACGCGGGAGACGATAAAGTGCGTGTACTCGTGGGTCAGCGTATCCAGCCACGGGTAGCCGCGGACCAGGGCCTTGGGCGAGACGATCATCAGGCGGTTCCACTTGCACAGGGCGATGGTGCCGCTGGTCTCGATCTCGCGCAGGGTGAGGGTGGAGACGCGCGCCAGATCGGCGACTTCATCGTAGATCTCGACCCGCACCGGCGTTCCGGGCAGCGCCGCATCGCCGCCGGATATGCCGTCGAAGTCGGCGCCCAGGGCGGCGCGGGCTTTCTCCAGCGCTTCGCCGGCGTAGGGGGCAAGCACGGCGTCGCGGCCGCTGCGGAAGCGGAGGATGAAGTGGCCGCCGGGGGAGCGCTGCTCGACAAAGCCGCGCGTGACCTCCGCGGTGGCAGAGGCCAGCTCCGCCATCGCCCGCGCCTCCTGCGCCTCGGCCGACTGGCTGTGCAGCGCACCCAGGGCCGAGCGCATGGCGAGCGCCGCCGCCTCGTAATCGCCTTGCAGGAACTGGAGCTCGCCGCGCACGAGCTCAACCTCAGGCTCGCGCGCGCGGCCGCGGCCGAGCTGGGCCAGCGCCGCCGCGGCTTCGTCAATCCGCCACTCGTGCATGAGCCGCTGGATCTGCGCCAGCCCCTCGTCGCGATGGCGGGCGGCCCGGCTGTCGCGCGGGGCCAAGGCGAACAGCGCCGCCAGGGTGACAAGGCCGATCATAAAACGCGCCGCCAGCGGCCGCCGCGCGCCGCATCCGCGAGCAATAGGCAAGCGATGCCGCCTCACTGAATCAGCTCCTCGTAGTAGCGCTTGACCTGTTCGCGATACTCCGGCGGCGCTTCGCGCTTGGCCGCGTCGAGGATGTCCTGCCGGAACTCCTTGGGCGCGTGGTACTCGTCGGCGCCGG
>CALFML010000327.1 GCA_937879845.1 uncultured Myxococcales bacterium | reverse complement strand
GGGGCCCTCCCCGACCCCGCGTTTTACCGCATCATCCTTTTTGATCAGCGCGGCTCGGGACGCTCGACCCCGCACGCCGAGATCATCGACAACACGACGGCGCATCTTGTGGCCGATATGGAAGCGCTGCGCATCCACTTGCGGATCGACAGATGGTCGGTGTTCGGCGGCTCCTGGGGCTCGACCCTGGGCCTGGCCTACGCTCAGGCGCACCCGGAGCGCTGCCGCGCCCTCATCCTGCGCGGAATCTTTCTGTGCCGGCAGTCTGAGATCGACTGGTTCATGTACGGCATCCGGACGATCTTTCCCGAAGCCTGGCGTAACTTCGTCGCGCCGATCCCGGAAGCGGAGCGCGGCAGCCTGCTCGATGCCTACTACCGCCGCCTCACCGATCCGGATCCGGCGGTGCACATGCCGGCGGCGCACGCGTGGAGCATCTATGACTGCTCGTGCTCAACGCTGCTTCCCAATCCCGAAGGCGTCGCGGCGTTCTGCACCGACCGTCTGGTGCTGAGCCTGGGGCGCATCACCGCGCACTACTTCAAGTACGAGGTGCGCAGCAAAGAGAACGATTTCCTGGTCGGCCTGGATCGCATCCGCCACCTGCCGACGACCATCATCCAGGGCCGCTACGATATGGTCTGTCCGATGGTCAGCGCCGACGAGCTAGCCGGCGCCTGGCCGGAGGCGGAGTACATCATCGTGCCGGACGCCGGCCACTCGGCCATGGAGCCCGGTACGTACCCGCAGCTGCTCGCGGCGACTGAGAAAGCCAAGCGTCAGGCGTAGCCGTTGCGGCGCTGAGCCCCGCCTTCGTTTCCGCCCGCGTTCGCGCTCCCCGGCCCAAACCCCGCCAAACCTTCCGCAACCGCCGCCGCCGGCTCCGTGGCTCTCACGCCGCCGCGGAACGAGTCCGCGCCGCCTCCATACGGGCCGCGTCCGCAGCCGGCTTGAGGATGCGGCTGCGCGGCTCGCGTCGCTAATCGCACGAGTCGTGACCGGCTGGGAACGGTTGCGGAACGCGTGCCGCAAGCTCGCGGGTTGCAGCAAAAACGAAGGTTGCAACGCTTACGACGCGGACGCTTCCTCGGCATCGAGCGTCGACGGTTCGCGGTTGGCGTCGAGCGCCGGATCGCCCAGGTACCGCTCCGGATCTTCGACGATGCGCTGGGCGACGCGCATGCTGGCGGCGCAGTAGAAGCCATCGTGGATGCGCTCATCGAACGCCCAGCGAACCTCGATTGCTTCTTTGACCATCGGCTTATCATCGGGCCCCGGCACCAGGATCTTCTTCGGCGTCCCGAGCGCGGCGAACAGGCTGATCGTCCCGTACTCGTACAGATGGTGGTAGGTCCGATCCAGACCGATGGAGCCGAGGTTTGCGACAAAGCAGCTCGCGTACATCGGATCGGTCTCGATCATCGCGCCGGGCAGGAGGTTTACGCGATCGAGAAACCGCAGGATCGCCATCACCGCGCGCAGCATCACGCCCGGCAGCGCCAACGCCAGCTTAAGCTCCTTATCGACCATGGACATACCGTCGCCGCGCGCGTTGGCGATGGAATCGACGATGCGCTCCACGCACGCCGTGAAGCGCTGCTCTTTGGGCATAGCCAGCTTGATCGTAGACAGCGGCGCGCTGTCGAGCAGGCGCTTCTTGGCGGCAAACGAAATCTGCACCCCCTTGCGCTGATAGATGCGCCCGCCGGAGACAAAGCGGTTCATGCCCGGACGCTCGTGAAAGCCGCGGCCGATGGCGTAGAGCAGAAGGTGAAACAGCGTCGCCGGCTGCTTGTGGTGGCGGTTGTAGTTTTTGAGCCACGGCTTGGCGCGCGCCAGGTCCATGATCTGATCGTGATAGACCGCGCTCTCATTGCGGCCGATCATCAGATACGGAATCATCCGCCGCACCGGCGCTTCGTCAGTGACGAGATCTCCATCGGGTCGATTGAACAGGGGCATGGCGTCTGCGGCTCCTTGCGCTTCGGCTGGCTTGCGGGTGACGCGAAAAAAACGAAGAAGGATCGGCGGGGATTTTTGCCCGGTTTGCGGCGGTTTAGGAAGCGCGGCGGATGGGGGCCTCAGACATTCCTTCTTCGAGCGCGGTCAGCTCCGCCACCGCGGCGCGATCCACGATCTCGTCCGACGAAGTGCGGAACGGCGCCACCAGGCCGTGGACCTCATCGGGCGCCAGCACCTCTTCGACCCCGGCGCGGCGGATGCTGCCGATGAGCTTACGCTCAAAGTAGTCGAGGTACTCCTCCTGCCCGACCCCCAGCGCGCTGGCGTCAGCGACATTGCGGCGCAGCCCGCGCAGGCCAAAGTAGATCATCGACCGCAGCACCCACCGCGTCCGCAGCTTGCCGATCTTGCCCAGGCGCGGATGGATGCGGCGCAGCGCCTCGGTGACGTAGGCGATGTGGCGCGCTTCATCGCGCAGGGCGCGCTCGCAGATTGCCTTTAGCAGCTCATCGCCTTTGCTGCGCCGGAGCATGGCGAAGAACACCTCGCCCAGGGTCTCGCTGACCAGGATCGAGTAGAAGTAGTTGACGACACTGCTGCCGGCGAAATCGGCGACGCGGGTGATCACCTGCCATAAGAGCGGACACTCTTTGGCGCCGCCGAGCTTCTGGCAGTAGCGCTCCAGCACATAGACGTGGCGCGACTCATCGAAGGTATGGGCGGCGGCGCAGAGCGAGAAGTGGTGATCCTTGAAGTAGCGGTGGATCGGGATGTTCATGCGCTTGACCGTCCACAGCGACTGCCGCTCCGACCAGTACAGATCACTGACCAGCCGCAGGCGGGCCTCCTCCAGCGCCGAATCGCCGAGCGCTACCGACTGATTCCAATCGAGGTCGCGGTCGGCGTTCCATTGCCCGGCGAGCGAGCGGTTATAAAGGCGGAGTGCCGGATTTTCTTCCATAGCCATGGCGCAGGTCCTCAGGTATTGGTCAGTTCAAAGGGGAAGCCGCATCGAGCGCGGCCGCACTGCTTGGGACCGGACGGGCAGCGGGCTTTTCGCGGAAGCTCGGATCGAGCGCCAAAAGCTCTTCGCACAGCGCGTCCGCGGTGGCGCGCAGCTGCTCATCGGTGTGACAGGAGGTGATGAAAAAGCGCAGCCGCGCCAGGTGCTCTTCGACGGCGGGATACAAGATCGGCTGCACGTTGATGCCGCGCCGGCCCAGCGCCTGCGCCAGCTGCAGGCACACCCAGGAGTTGCCGACGATGCACGGCACCACGGCGGTACCTTCGCTGTGTCCGGTGTTGATGCCGCGCTCGCGGCACAGCGTAAGGAACGTGCGCGCGCGGTCGCGCAGCCGCGTGACGAGCTCCGGATGCGCCTCCAGCTTTTGCAGGGCTGCCAGCGCCGCCGCCGCGTTGGCCGGGGAGATGCCGACCGAGTAGACGAACGCCGGCGCGGTATACTTTAGATACTCGACCAGGGCGCGGCTGCCGGCGATGTAGCCGCCGCAGCTGGCGAGCGTCTTGGACAGGGTTCCCATCCACGCATCGACATCGCTGCGATCGACCTGGAAGTGCTCGCCGATGCCGCGGCCGGTGCGCCCGAGCACGCCCAGCGAGTGGGCCTCATCGACAAACAGCATGGCGTGGTGGCGGCGCTTGATCTCGATGAAGCGATCGAGCTCCGGGATGTCGCCGTCCATGCTGTAGGTGCCTTCGATGGCGATGAGCACCTTCTTGAACTGGCTGCGCACCTCGCTGAGCGTGCGGTCGAGCGCCGCCCAGTCATTGTGCGGAAAAGCCCGCCGCCGCGCCCCCGACAGCCGCGCGCCGCCGAGGATGCTGTCGTGCGCCAAGCTGTCATGGATGATGAGATCCCCCGGACCGACTAGGTGCCCGATGACGCCGACGTTGGTCGCATGGCCGCCGACCATCACGATCGCGTCCTCGCAGCCAAGGAAGCGGGCGATGGCGCTCTCCAGCTCCCGGTGCAGCGGCTTTTCACCGGATGCGACGCGGCTTGCCGAAACCGAAGTGCCGTAGCGCTCCACGGCCTGCATCACCGCATCGGACACGTCCCTATCGCCCGACAGTCCCAAGTAGTTATAAGCCGAGAAGTTTAGGAGCTCACGCCCGCCGATGAGCGTGGTGTCGTTGGTCACCCGCTCATGCACGTTGAAGTACGGGTTCTCGATTCCCATCGCCGCCGCGATATCGAGCCGCTGCCGCAGATCCTGATACTCCGGGAATGCCTCGACGCGGTAGCAGGCGGGATCGATCGCCGCCGCTTCGGCGCTCTTGGCGGGTGCGGCGGCTACGGCGGTTCCGTTTGCTGGCGCGCCCGCAGCCGCGGTCACGGCGGGCAAGCTGCCTTGCACGCCGCGCAGCTGCGCCACAAGACGCCCTTGCGAGTCGCGATAGTCGATGTGGCCGACAAACAGATCCCCGGCGGCGCGCTCCAGCCGCAAAAGACAGCCGACCGCGCTGCCCGGCGCAAGCTCAGCGAGCGCCGGCAGCGGCCGATACTCCCCGATCCCGAGCGGCAAGCCCGCCCGGCCGTGCCGCACAAACGCCCAGTACGCCGCCAGCTGGAAGCTGGCATCGATGAGCAGCGGATCCACCGCGAAGCCCTGCGCATCGTGCACAAGCTGTCCCGGATCGGCCGTGCGCACCACGCCGCGGACGTGCGACTCGCCGATTTCGTCGATCCGCACGATGCCTTGGAGCAGCGGTCCGTGGAAGGTGTGGTGGGCGTAGAAGTCCGCCACCGCGAGCGTCGGCCGCTCCGCAGTCGTCGGCGCTGCCAGTTCCGCCATAGGGCCGGTGCTCCGCACGATGTGGCCGCGGTAGGCCGGGCGCAGCTTGCCGCCGCGCTGGCCCGCCTTCTGGAAGGCCAGCTCGACATCCACCGCGGTCTCACCGTCTTGCGTCGGCCGGGTCTGCGCGCTGGCAAAGAGCTTCGCCTCACCATCCACCAGCACCCCATCGAGCAGCTCGAACGAGCGCAGCGCCAGCGGCGGCGACAAAAGCGGCGCCGCCGCCCCGAGCGCGTAGTCCATGGCGGCGGCCAGCGGCAGCACCGGAATCGCCGCGGCGGCGCCCGCGGACCCGCGCGGGATGCGGTGATCGCGCAGGTACGGATGGCTGGCAAGCGACAGGTGCACGGCCGCACGCGCCGACTTGGGAACCGGCGGCGGCTCGCGGCCGATGAGCACGGACTCGGAGGCGCCGCGGCTCGTGAGCTCAGCCATCACCGCATCGGTGATCTCGGCTTCGGAGAGGAACGGCACCCCTTCGGCGCGCATGGCAAGACGGATCGGCTCTGGGATCGAACGTCCCATCACCGTGGTCTCGCACGGCGGCAGCTCGATCGTCACGACTCGCAGCCCAGTGCGCGCCGCCGCAAGCTGCGCGGCCAGCGCTGACAAAACGTGGTTTGCCGCCGCATAGTCGCTCTGCGCGGCATTGCCGAAGCGGCCCGCCCACGAGCCGAAGTTTACCAGCACCCGCAGCGGATCGCCCTTGGTGGCTTCGAGCAGGGACAAGGCTCCGGCCACCTTGGTGTCAAAGACCGCGGCGAAGCGGCTCGGATCTTTTCGCGCCGCCGGGGCATCGGCGATCATTCCGGCAGCGTGCGCCAGGACTTCAATCGCGCCGAAGCGCTGCCGGCCTTTGTCTATCGCCGCCGCAACTGCGGCGGGGTCGCGTACATCGGCAGATGCGTAGACGGCATCGCCGCCGCCGGCGCGCAGCTCGGCTAACAGGGCCGCGATGGACTCGCTAACCGGGCTGCGCCCAATCAGTACGAGCCGCGCGTGATGGCGCTGCACCAGCGCTCGCGCAAGCGCCGCCCCAAGACCTTGCGCGCCGCCGGAGATGACCGCCACGACCCCATCGGGCAGAGTCGATACGGAAGCAGCGGCGGGCGCCGGCGCAAGCTGCCAGCACTTTCGGCTGTCGCCATCCCAGTAGACTTCTACGGTTGCGTCGCGCCCGCATAGCTCGGCGTAAAGCTTCTCCGCCAGGGCCGCCGGATCATTAACCGCGCTCACCGCGATCGACTTGACCAGGGCGTCCGGCCACTCGCGCGCCAGCGCTTTGGCAAACCCGGCGAGTCCCTGGCCAACGCTGCCGCAGTGAACGACGACATAGCCAGCGGGGGTTGCGCCGGCAAATCCGGACTGGACAAGCGCCAGCGCCCGCTGCACCGGGGTCCGGAAATCGGCGGCGGACGCAGCGGCTGCCGCGACCGGGGGATCATCCAGTTGCCGCAGATCGATGATCGCCCGCGGGGCGAACTCGGCGACACGGGCGACATCGGCAGCGCTGCCCGATAGGGACTGGACGCTGGCGCCGGCTTGCTGCAAGCGGGCAAGGAGCAAGGGCGCGACACCGCGGCCATCGCCCAAGAGCACGATGCTGCCCTGCCCGACCAGCGCGGGAATGCTCGCGGGCCAGGCCGGCGGAAGCGGCGCGCTGCGCCAAACCGGCTGGTAGCGATGCACCGGCAAAAGTTCCGCGGAAGGGGCGGCGGCGGGTGCACCGGCGCGCTCTGCCAGCGCCGCATCGATGTGACGCACGAGCGTGCCGGCGGTCGTCTCGCTGGAAAATAAAGATCGCGGCAGGCCGCGCAGCCCGGGAAACGCCTCGCCCGCTGCCGTCGCCAGCTCCACCAGCATCAGCGAATCAAAGCCAAGCTCGCCGATCAGGCGCTGATCCAAGGCCACCTTGGCCCGCGGAAACGCGCTGACCTTGGCGACCAGATCGAGCACCTTCTCACTGCTGCTTTCCACCGGCGCGACATCGGCAACAAGCTTAAGCGGCTCCCGGCTTCCCACTTCCGGCAGCTGGGCGGCGACCGCCTTGACGGCGCTGCCGTTAGGCCCATGCGTCGCAGTCCCGTTTTTGGGCGACGCGGCAGCCGGCGCAGCATGCTCGGTGACTTCGATCGGCGGCAGACCCGTCCGGGGCGCGGAGCTCGCAGCAGCGGCTCCCTGGCCGCGTAGGGCTTCGGTCTGTTGCCGGATGATCTCGTTCTGTCGTTCGAAGATCTGAAGCTGCTCGCGAAACAGCGCCACCAGGCCTGCATCCGCAGGCGGAGCCGCTGCCGCTATCGAGCCTTGATTGTTCTGTCCAGTGCGCATAACTGTCGTCTCCACGGAAGCTCCCGACCCGCGCTGCGGCGGCATGACGCGCGCCGGCGCCGCCCGCCGCGGCCGCTCCTCGGCGTCCACACACCAGTAGCTCTGCATCTCCAGCGGCGTGGCCGGCAGGGATACGGGGCGCAGCTTCTCATCACGATAAAGCGCGGTCAGATCGAGCGGCACGCCCAGCACCCACAGCTCCGCCAGCGCTTCGCAGAGGGTCCCTCCGTCATCATCTTCGGCGCCGGCCAGCGACACCGCGGCCGCCGGCTCGATCCCGGCGGCGGACAGCGTGGCCCGCGCCATCGAAAGCAGCGCCGTGCCCGCCCCCGCCTGCACGAAGATCGTCGCGCCGGCGCGGGCGCAGGCCAGCACCGCCCCCATGAAATCCACCGGCGCGGTCGCATGCCGCAAAAGAATCGGACGAATCGCCTCCGGATCCTGCGGGTACGGCCCGACTTGGATGCAAGAGATCATCGGCCGCGCCGGCGCCGCAACGGCCAGTTCGCTCACGAGCCGCCCTATCTCCGGCTGCGCGGGCGCCAAGAGCGGAGAGTGGAACGCATGCGAGACCTGCAGCCGGGTCGTGCGGAGATTGGCCTCCGCGAGCCGCGCCTGCAGCTTGTCCATTCCGTCGGTGGTGCCGGAAACGACGACCTGGCCGGGGTGGTTGAGGTTGGCGATATGGACGCCGGAGCCTTCTTGCAGATGGGCGGCGACAATCTCCGGTGAAGCGGCGACCGCGGCCATCGTGCCGGAATCGACGAGCGGCAGCCGGCCCATGATCGCGCCGCGCTCGCCGACAAAGCGCACCGCCGCCGCAGGAGTGAGCACGCCGGCAGCGGCCGCGGCAGAGAACTCGCCCAGGCTGTGGCCGGTCACCATCGCGGGGTGCAGACCCAGCTCGGCCGCGAGCTCGGAAAGGGCCAATGACAGCGCGGCGATCGCCGGCTGCGCGACTTCGGTGCGGGTGAGCGCGGCGGCGGCGGCGCTGCGGTTGAAGTCGGCCTGCGCCCGCTCCGGTGGATAGAGAAAATTCAGGAGCGGCTGTTCCAGCGTTTCCGAGACTGCCGCCGCTAAGCTAGTCAGCCGCGCCGCGAAGTGAGGAATGCGGCGGTACAGCGCTTCCCCGAGCCCGATCGCCTGTGCCCCCTGACCGGGAAACAGGAGCGCGATGCGGCGGCTGTCTTCCGCCAGCGGCGCCGCAAGGTAGCGCACCCCGGCCCGCGTATGTCCTTCTTCTACCACTTCGATCGCGGCGCTCAGCTGGTGCAAGAGCTCCGCGCGGGTGCGGGCGACGAACGCCACGCGCGCCGGCTCGGGCTGGCGCGTGGTCAAGGTGTAGGCGAGCGCGGACAGCGTCGCCCGGCCCGCCTCCCCTTCCCCGAGCGCCGCCGCCAGCGCCGCCAGGTGCCGGACGAGCAGCCGCGGCGTGGGAGCGCTTATCACAAAGAGCTCCGGCCGCTGATCCAGCTGCTCCCCGGGCAGCGCCGCACTCACACTCACGCTCACCGCGGCGCGCCGTGCCGCCGGCGCTTCTTCCAGCACCAGATGACAGTTCGTGCCGCCAAACCCGAACGAGCTGACCGCCGCCCGCCGCGGATGATCCGCCGGCGCGGGAAACGGCTGCTCGCGGGTCGGCACGACAAAGTCCGAACCGGCCAGCCCAAGCGCCGGCAGCGGCGTCGCAAAAGCAGCCTGCGGCGGAATCGTCCGCTCCGCCAGCACCATCGCCGTCTTGATGAGCCCCGCCACCCCCGCCGCCGACATCGTGTGCCCGACGTTGGCCTTTACCGAAGAGAGGAAGCACTGGCTCGGGCCGCGGCGGTTGGCGTCGTAATATTCGCGCAGCGCCGCCACTTCGACCACGTCGCCGACCCCGGTCGCCGTACCGTGCGCCTCCACGTAGCCGATGGTGTCCGGCGAGAGGCCGCAGTCCTTATACGCGCTGGCCAGCGCGGCGAGCTGTCCCTCCCGCCGCGGAGTCATCGGACCTTCGCCGCGGCCATCGTTGTTGATGCCGGTGCCGCGGATGACGGCGTAGATCCGATCGCCATCGCGCAGCGCATCTTCCAAGCGCTTGAGCAGCACCACGCCGACCCCTTCGCCCAGGACGAAGCCGTCGGCGCCGACATCAAACGGCCGGCAGGCATCGCCGCGCGACAGGGCGCCGATGCGGCTGAAGCCGACCAGGTTATCCGGCGTCAGGTTCAAGTAGACGCCGCCGGCCAGCGCCGCATCGCACAGACCGGCGCGCAGGTAGAGCACGGCCTCATACGTAGCGACCAGAGAGGACGAGCACGCCGCATCGATGGCGAACGCCGGACCGCCCAGATCGAACGCTTGAGCGACCGTGGCCGCCGCCATGTTCAGCAGGTTGCCGGCGATCGAAAACGCCCGCACCGGCGCCACATCGCTCACCGCGGCATCCGCCGCTTCGCTCGATAGATGCGGAGCCGGACCAAAGGCCCCATCGAACAGCGAGCGCGCCCGCAGCCGGCTCGTGATGAGGTCTTTATATTCCGAGACGCTGGCGCCGATGAACACCCCGGTGCGGCTGCGCCAGCCGGCGCCCGCCGCCCGCCCGCCGTAGCCGGCATCTTCAATCGCCACCCGCGAGGCATCGAGCAAGACGCGATGCTGCGGATCCATCACCTTGGCGCGCAGCGGCGCAATCCCATAATGCAGCGCCGCAAACGAGCGCACGTCATCAAGCAGACCGACCTTGCGCGCGTAGGTCTTATCTATCTCCCGCGGGCTCGGATGGTAGTACAGGTCGTGGTTCCAGCGGTCGGGCGGGATCTCGGAAAAGCACACGCGCGCCTGCCGGATGTTGCGCCAGTACTCCGCCAGATCGTCCGCCTTGGGAAACCGGCAGCCCATGCCGATGATGGCAACGGCATCGTGGGGCATGCTAGGCGCTCCCGGACGCAGCGGAAGAGCCGTCGTTTGATCCGGGCGGCTTGGCGGACTTGGCGGCGCTCCTGGATTCGGACGAGCCGGCGTCCCCGAACTCGGGGCGGATCACCGGCAGATCGTGCCGCGTCAGCCCGAGCCGCTTGAGCAGCGGCAGCCAGCACTCCCGCAGAAAGACCCCGCGATCCACGCCCACCGAGCGCATGAGCGCAATCCGGTTGTCGTAGTCGGGCACAAGGTCATGCGCCGGCATGGTGAAGTGCTTGAACACGAACGCCAGATCGCGCTTGGTCCCCACCGGGTCTTCTTCCAGCTCCAGCTGGGTCACATCGGCGTAGAACTTCATATGCGCGATCTCATCGCGCGAGATGAGCCCGTAAATCGATGCCAGAAGCTCGTCGCCCTTCTCTTTGGCGAACCGCTTGTGCTTCTTGTAGATGACGAAGGTCGTAAGCTCCTGCAGCATCCCGTAGATCGTCATCTGCCGCGGCGTGGTAAAGGGCTTGGTCCACTTCTTCCCGAGGATCGTCCGCTCATACTCGCGCAGATCTTCGGCCGTACGCTGCCCGGTGCGCACCAGATACTCGCGCAGGGCCAGCGTGTGCTTGGACTCTTCATACCCCCAGTTGGCGGAAAACCACGCCTGGCCGAAGCTTTGCCGCATGAGGTTGATTCCCTCGGCGACGTAGTCCGGCAGGTACATCTCGACGCCGCAGAAGGTCTCCGCGCACATCGCCAGTACCGGATCTTTGGGAGACGATTCGATCTTGTCCCAGGGGACATCATTGAAGACGTTCCAGCGGCGCGTGCGCTCCGCGTCTTCAAAGAAGTTCATGTACTGGGAGTAGACGCGCTCGGAAAACGCTGACATTTCACCCCTTTACTTACCTTGGCTTCAATCGGGTTGCGCGGCGGCAAAACGGCTCAGGCGGTCGGGCTGGCCTTGGCGATGAGCGCCTCCAGATCGCGCAGACAGGACAGGCGGGCCAGGTCCTCGTCCTGAATGCGGATGCCGAGCCGGTCTTCCATCACCGCGATCGACTCCATGACCGCGATCGAATCGAGCGCCAGATCCGCCAGGCTCGTATCGAGCGTGAGGTTGTCGAGCTTGATCCCGCCGGCCTCGAACACGGCGTTGCGAAACAGAGCCACCACATCGGTCTTCTTATCCATCGGATCTCCTTAAGATCTTCCATCCAGCCGCGGCCGGTGAGTATGTCGTCAGCAGGTCGATACCGGTCGTTCCCGGTCGCTCCCCGTCATTAGTCGATACGCTGCAGGGAGTACTGGGCCAGCGACTGGTAGTGCATGGCGAAGCCGCGCACGCAGGTCGCCAGGTAGCGCTCGTAGTCGGCGAACAGCTTCTGGCCCCAGCGCTGCTTGATGTACGCCTCATGCTTGCGCAGCCGCATCAGCCAGTGCTCCGTGGTGCGCTGGTAGTCCAGGCGCCGCGTCTTGACCTCGATCACTTCCCAGTAGGGGTTGACCGCGGCGATGATCTCTTCCAGCCGCGGGGTGATGCCGCCGGGGAAGATCTCATAGGTGACCCAGCCGATGTCGCGCACGTCGGCGGCGATGCGCGGCACGCGGTTGCGCAGGATCGTCTGCAGGCCGAACCAGGCGCCGGGCTTGGTCCAGCTGTGGGCGAGCCGGAAGTAGTTGCGGTACATGTCGATCGCCTTGCCGGCGCGCGCCTCGGCCGGGGTGACGATGTGCTCCATCATGCAGATCGAGATGATCGAGTCGAACTTCACCGGCGGCTGATAGTCCAGGTACGAGACGCAGCTGGCGGTGACCCCCGGGATTGCCCGGCGCTTGATCTCGGCGTGCTGCGCCGAGGACAGGGTGATGCCGTGCACGTCGCGCACGCCGCGGTCCTGGGCCAGGTACTCGATGTTGGCGCCCCAGCCGCAGCCGATGTCGAGCACCGAGGAGCTCGGCCGCACGTGCGCCGCGTCGTGCAGCCAGGCGAGCTTGTTGAGCTGCGCCTGCTCCAGGCTGTCGGTGCCTTCGAAGAGGCCGCAGGTGTAGTTCATGCGCTCGTCCAGCCACAGCCGGAAGAACTCATTGTCTACGTCGTAGGAGACTTCTACTTCGCGCTGGGTCGACATTCCTATTCCGCCTCCGAGTCGCGGCTCTTGCCGCGCTTTAATCCGAGCACCGATCCGGCCTGATGGCGTACGCGGCTGACAAAGCTCTTGGCCAGGTGGCGGGCCAGGGTCAGCCGCTCCGCCGCGCTGCCCACGCTGCGCACCCCTTCGCCGCCGAGCGTACCAGAGAGATACTGCTCCCGCGTCCGCCGCCGCTGCAGCTTGCCGGACGTGGTCTTGGGCATCTCGCCCACTCCCAAAAGATGGACATCGGCGATCGACAGTCCGAGCTCGGCGTTGATGTGGCTGCGCACCGCTTGCATGAGCGCTTTGCGGCGCTCGCCATCGGTCTCCGCGGTCTCCGCCACCACCACCGCTTCTTCCGTGGACTCACCCGGCACCGAGAACGCCACCACGTTGCCGCGGCGGATGCCCGGCACGTTTTCGACCAGCCACTCGATGCCCTGGGGGTAGTAGTTCCGGCCGTTCAAGATAAGGACATCTTTCTTGCGGCCGGAGATGTAAAGCTCGCCGTCCACCAGATATCCGAGATCGCCGGTATGCAGCCAGCCGCCGCGCTCGGGCGGATCAAAGGCGGCTGCGGTGGCTTCCCTATTACTGAAGTAACCCGCCGCGACCGAGGGACCGCGGAACCAGATCTCGCCGATGCGGCGGTCGGGTAGCGACTCGCCGGAATCGGCGAAGATCCGCAGCTCATGTTCGGCGAACGGCCGGCCGCAGGAGACCAGCTCCAAAGCTCCCGCGGTGCCGGGCGCCACCGGGTCGGCGCGATCGTGCTCATGGCAGGCATCGCTGTCGATGGTGTCCACCCGCAAGGTCTCCTGCAGGCCCAGGAAGCTCATCGCCAGCGTCGCCTCCGCCATGCCGTAGCAGGGAAGCAACGATTCGGGTCGGAGCTTGCACGCGGCGAAGCGGTCGATAAAGCCGCGCATGGTGTCGGGATGGATCGGCTCGGCGCCGCAGCCCACGGCGCGCAGGCAGGACAGATCCCAGCGCTGCAGATCCTCCTGCGTGGCCCGCTTGGTGAGCCGCGCGAAGGCGAAGTTCGGCGCGAACGTCACGCTGCTGCGCCGGCGGTTTATCACCTCCATCCACAGCGTCGGCCGCCGCACGAACTCCAGGGTCGGGATGAAGCACACCGGGACCGCCGCATAAAGGGGCGTCAGGACAAAGCCGATGAGCCCCATGTCGTGGTAGAGCGGCAGCCACGAGGCGGCGTGATCGGTCGCCGCCAGCTGCAGCCCTTCGCGAGCGATCGGGCCGACGTTGGCGATAAGGCTGGCGTGGCTGACCACCACCCCCTTGGGCGCCGAGGTCGAGCCCGAGGTGAACTGCAGGAACACCGGATCCGCCGGCTCGATCGGGACCGGCGGCAGCTCAGACTCCCGCCCGAGCTTCAGCTTGTCCACCGTGATCAGATCGCGCAGGGTCGGCACCCGATCCATCACCGACCACAACACCTTCTGCACCCGCGCGGTGGTGATGAGAACGTCCGCGGAAGCCGCGTTGAGAATCTTTATCGTCGACTCCAAGTACGCATCCAGCCGGCCGAGCGACAGCGGCGGATACAGCGGCACCGGCAAGATCCCGGCGGTGGCCGCGCCGAGGAAGGTCAGCACGAACTCATCGGCTTCGGGAATGATGATGGCCAGCCGGTCGCCTTTTTTCAGGCCGAGCCCGCGCAGCAGCCGGCCGTAGCGCTCGGCTTCTTCCACAAGCGACGGAAAGCTGACATAGCGCTCCGCGGCCGGGGAAGGGGCGGAACCCGACGGCATGAACGTGAAGCCGCGGTCTTCGCCGACCCCGCGCAAGGCGCCCAGAGCGTCGATCAACGTGCGCGCAGAAGCGGTGGCCTGGAGTCCCGCGGGCGGGCTCTGCACCGGCCGGGATGAGGGGGTTTCGTTTCGTACTTCCATCATGCGATGCGACCGCTCTGCTTGAGCCATGCCAAAGTTGGCGCCAACGTTTCGCGCGCGGAGCGAAAGCTCACCCCGAGCTCCCGCTGGGCCTTGCTTGCGTCCATGAACCAGTAGCGAGTGGCGTAGGGAATGACGTGCGGGTTGAAGGGCAGCGGCAGACGGAGCTTCTTGCCGATGGCGGCGACGGCGCGGATCAGGCCGTTGGGGACTTTGAGGATGGATTTTTTCTGCCCCAGGAGCTCCAGACACTGCTGCGCCAGCTGCCTGATTGTCAGATTCTCACCGCCCAAAATATAACGCTCCCCGCTCCGCCCGCGCTCCATGGCGCGGACGATCGCCAGCGCGACATCATCGATGTACACCACCGATGTGCCGCCGTCGCAGACCAGGACCGGCGACGACTTGGCGAAGTCGATGAGGTTGCACGCGGTGATGAGCGCCGTGTCATGCGGCCCGTAGACCTCGCCCGGGTTGACGATCACCACATCGACGCCGGCCTTCACCGCGTCCTGGCACAGCGCCTCGGCCTGGCGCTTGGAGCGCGAGTAGATGAGCTCCCCGCTCATC
>CALFML010000326.1 GCA_937879845.1 uncultured Myxococcales bacterium | reverse complement strand
CTTGGTCATAGGGCGAGTGCGCGGGCTTTTCGGCGGTCAGCTCGACGGTCAGCGACTTGTCTTCACTTACCGGCATGCGATCCAGCACATCGATCTGAATGGACTGTCCCAGCGACGATGTCAGCTCGATCGATACCGTGTGATTCATCGCCGTCGAGCCACCGAGAAGACCGGCGCTCTCTTCTTCGGCGCGAACGTTGCGAGCGACCCGGACGCGATCCTCGACGCCCATTCCGACGCGCAGGCTGCCGCCGCGATCGACGTGGCTGATGTGATCGGTCGTCAGCAGTCCGCCATCGACGTAGACATCGACGGGACCAGCCAGCAGCGGGGCGTGACAGGGATTTTGTAGCTCGGCCTCACGATAGACATCGGCGCGCTCTCGCGGAACCGTCACCAGCCGGAGCGTCGGCTGTCCGTCGGCAGACAAGATCGCAACCCGATGTAGCTTTCCGTCCGACGGGATCTTCAGCAGACCTTCGGCATCGTAGCGATGATCAAACTGCCCGCGTGACTGCAGTGGATCGATGAGCCCACTGGGCGCAGTCAGCTGTTCCAGCGTGCGCACCGACTGCTGAAGCTTGCTCTGCGCTTGATCGTCGCTGCGTCGCTTGAGCTTGCCTCGAAACAGCGGATCTTCGGGCCCGCACAGCAGCAGCTGATCGAAGTCGAGCCACGCATCTTGCGGCTCAATTGGCTCGGGCACTGGCGCAAGCTCTTCGATGGACTGTCCAGCGCCCGCGCTGTCGGCAAACGGTCCGCCTTCATCATCGTCGTAGCTGCCCCCGCCACCGAAGCCGCTGCCGACGAGCGAGCGTGGCGCACTGCGACTGCGCTTGAGCGCTCTTTCTTTGCCTTGGATCGAGCCGATCGCACCTTCGCCGCGAAACAGTCCGCCTGACTTGGCTGGCATCGCCGCTTGAGGCGGAGGCATCGGCGCTCCACCGGGCACGGGCATCGAAAACATCGGCGCGGGCGGCGGAAACGGCATTCCACTCTGCATCGGAAAGGGCGACGGCGGCGGGGAAGGGGGCGGCGGTCCGGCCTTCTTGCTAAGCTCTGCTTCTGCCGTCTCCGCGCGCGTGGCCCAGGTGGGTTCGTCACTCAGGCTGTCGTCAAACTGCAGCGCATCCGTCTGCGGCGTGCGTTCGGGCATCGCCAGCGAGCTGGACTCCGGCGGGGCTCCGTCGGTCGGATTTTGTCCCGATAGAAAGCCGCGGTCGTAGCCCGCAAACAGTCGATCCAGTCCGTCGGGTGGTGGACGATAGCCGCGCCTCGCTGGCGGCTGTACGCGACCGAAGCGCAGCGACGGAAGCTCTGGAAGTCGCGCATCAAAGATCAAGTCCGCCGTCGACAATGCCAGTCGCACGCCGCTCCAGTCTTCGCCGCTGAGCTGCGCCACATGTGCTTCGACCGTCCAGTTTGCGCGCTTGCCACCGTCGAAGAGCCGCAGCGTATAGGCTGGAAAGAAGCGCGCCGCCGGGACGACATACGACACGTACAGCGTCGCAATCGGACCACTTCCCGTCAGCTTCACCGTCACTTTGCGGGTGGGCTGGCTGCGACCTTGTCGCTCACTCGACGGAGCTTGCCCCAGTCGTAGCTCTGCGGCGGCCTTTTCCTGCGCCAGCTCTGACAGCTTTTGTTCCAGCGCCTGCTGCTTTTCCCCGAGCTGCCGTTGCACTTCCGCGAGCAGTCCCGCCGTCGCAATCGCATCGGCAATCCGCTCATCAACTTTTTCCACCAGCGACGTGGTGCGCAGCGCGGGATCGGGAAACTGCTTCGAAAGTCGCTGTCGCTGCGTCGAGAGTCGATCGATCTCCGCTTGCACGCGATCCATGCGCAGCTTCAGCTCGTCGAGCTTGCTCTGGCTGACCCCAAGCTGCGCAGGTCCCGTCGGAGGAACCACCACCGAATCGACCAGCACCACCGATCGTCGTCCCGATTCAAGCTGCGCGCGAAAGCTGCCCGGCTCCGAGCGGATGGTCACTTCGGGAATCAGCAGCTCGACATCGCCATCGGGAAGGTTGATTTCACTCGGAAGCTCGACGCGACGAGTCACAACGGCCCCGCGCGCAAAAACGGTGACTTGGCAGACCTCGCTGCCGCAAACAAGCTGCACGACTCCCCCTTGTGTGGCCACGCGCTACGGACGCAGCCAGAAGCCGTCATTTTACCCGACCTCTGGGCCGGTTCGTTTCAAAGCAGTGACAGGCGACGAAGCAACCGACGAGGGCGCGCGGTTCCGTACCTTGTGCGGCACGTCCGAGTCCCTGCGCTCTTGTCTGACAGCCGGACCTTGACCTATCGTTCCGCTTCCACCACCGACCCTGCGAGGATGCGATGACCAACAAGCACCGACGTGACGGAATTTCCAGGCGATCTGCGCTGCGACAGCTTGGTGTGTCGCTGTCTGCGCTGACCGTGGGCTGTGTGAGCGGTGGCGGTGAGCTGCTCGCAGATCTCGACGAGCCGATGCCTGACCTGGGGATGCCAAGTCCAGACCTCGCGCTGCCGCCTGATCTGTCCGAGCCGCTGCCGTCGTCGCCAAGTGAGCTGCTGGCGGGGATTGACGCGGTCGTCGTGCTGATGATGGAAAATCGCTCGTTTGATCACTACTTGGGCACGCTGACGAGCGATGCGCGCTATCCCGGTACGCGCCGTCCCGACGGACTGACGGGCCGCGAGTCCAATCCCGACGCGAGCGGCAAGCTCATCCAGGTGAGCAAGCTCCTAACCTACGAGCCCAAAGATCCGCCGCACGGCTGGGATTCTTGTCACAAGCAGTTTGGCGGCGGCAAAAACGACGGCTTCGTCAAGGAATACATTGCGCATCACGGCGACAAGTACGGTCCCGATGTGATGGGCTTTCACGATCGCAGCCAGCTTCCGTACTACTACGCGCTGGCCGATCACTTTACCGTCTGCGATCGCTGGTTTGCGTCGGTGATGGGTCCAACCTGGCCCAATCGCTTCTATCTACACGCGGGCTCGTCGGGCGGGAAAAAGGACAACAGCGGCTTTGCCATCGGCGGTCCGACGACGCTGTGGGAACGGCTCAAGCAGCGCGGGCTGACCGGCAAAAACTACATCGTCGGTCCTGCGGCGTGGTACTGGGGCGCGTATCCGGGCAAGCTGCTCAGCGTCAATCCAACCGTCAAGATCGACGAGTTCTTCAAGGACTGTAAAAACGGCACCCTTCCGTCGCTGTCGATCATCGATCCCGACTTTTTGACAAACGATGATCATCCAAGCCACAACATCCAGCTCGGTCAGGCGCTGATTGCGACGCTCGTGTCGGCGGTGATGCAGAGCCCGCAGTGGTCAAAGACGCTGTTTGTGATCACCTACGACGAGCACGGCGGCTTCTACGATCACGTTGCACCCCCGAAGCTGGCCGACGACTTGGCTGACTTTACCCAAGCGGGCTTTCGGGTTCCGACGCTGCTGATTGGTCCGACGGTGCGTCAGGGCTTTGTGGACTCGACGGTGTACGATCACGCTTCCGTCGGAGCCACGCTGCGGACTCGCTTTGGCATCGAAAACACCTCGAAGCGAATGACGGCGGCGGCGGACCTTTCCGCGGCGATCGATCCCAAGCTGGTCAAGCATCCCGCGCCACCACCGGCGGACCTGCCACGCCTGTCGATTCGCACAAGCGAGCTGGCCGATCGGATCGGCTTTGACAGCCAGCCGGAGCTTACCGCGTCCCTTGCGCACCTGCCGCGAGGTCTGGTTCCGATCGATCCTCGCAGCGATCTCGATCGCACCATGGCGTGGCTTCGTCACGGTGAGCGGCTCGGCGCGCTCGAAATCGTCGATCGGTAGAGCGGTATCCTTTGCGACCGCTTTGGTTTATGCTGGGCTCTGTTTCCTAAGTGGGGGGACGCATGCGCTGGTTTGTGCGCGGGGACATTGATGGGTTTTTCGGCCTCGCGCTAGACAATCTGGTTCAGCTACTGCTCATCCGATCCTTGTGTACGTTCGTCTTGGGGATGCCCGATGACTTGCTGTACGGGAGGATCTTGCCGGGTGTGGCTGTGTCGTTGCTGCTCGGAAACATCTTCTATGCGCGGCAAGCGCTGAAGCTGGCCGAAGCGACAGGAAGAAGTGATATCTGTGCGCTTCCTTACGGAATCAATACGGTTTCGCTTCTTTCGTACGTATTTTTGGTGATGCTGCCGACCAAGCTGAGCGCGCAGGCCGCCGGGCATCCCAATCCAGCGCTGCTCGCGTGGCATGCCGGTCTGGCGGCGTGTCTGGGCTCGGGCGTGATCTCGCTTTTGGGTTCGCTGTTTGCCGAAAAGATCCGGCGAGCGACCCCACGCGCCGCGCTGCTTTCGACGCTGTCGGGCATTGCGCTCGGCTTTATCTCGCTCGGCTTTCTGTTTCGGACCTTTGCGCATCCGATCGTCGGGCTGGCGACGCTGGCGATTGTGCTGCTGACCTACTTTGGGCGCGTCAAGTTCAAGGGCGGTCTGCCGGGCGGTCTGGTGGCGGTTGGTCTTGGGACGGCGCTGGCGTGGGCGACGAAGCTGGCTCCGGTGGGTCTGCCGATGGCCAAGATCGGGCTCCATCTGCCGCTGCCGGTGCTGGGCGACCTGATTCCGGCGCTCAGCCAAGGCTATCTGTGGCAGTTTCTGCCGGTGGTGGTGCCGATTGCGCTGTTTGACCTGATTGGCTCACTGCAAAACGTTGAATCCGCCGAGGCCGCAGGCGATCCGTATCCGACCCGACCGTCGCTGGCGGCCAACGGCATGGGCGCGATTGCGGCAGCGCTGTTTGGATCGTGCTTTCCGACGACGATTTACATTGGACATCCGGGCTGGAAGGCGCTGGGGGCGCGGGCCGGTTACTCAATCCTCAACGGTGCATTCGCCACCCTGGTCTGCCTGAGCGGCACCCTGGGCTACATCGCCTGGGCAGTGCCGATCGACGCCGGTATGGCGATTGTCCTGTGGATCGGCCTGGTCATCACGGCGCAGGCGTTCCAAGCCACGCCGCGCGAGCACGCCCCGGCCGTGGTCATGGGCATCCTGCCGGGCGTCGCCGCGTGGGGCTGCCTGCTCGCCAAGACCGGCCTGCGCGCCGCCGGCGTCGGCTCGCCCGGCGGACCGGTGCTATCGCCGACGTTCGTCGAGATCTTCCACCGCAGCGACTCCTTCATCGACGGCGGCTTCGCCCTGGAGCAAGGCTTCATCTTCACCTCGATGCTGCTCGCCGCGGCGACCGTGAGCGTCATCGAGCGCCACTTCAACCGCGCCGCCCTGTGGTGCCTCTCCGGCTCCGCCATGAGCCTCATCGGCATCATCCACTCCTACCGTTTTAACGGCGGCGACACGGCGGTACACCTGACGCCGGCCTGGCCGTTCGTCATAAGCTACGCCTGCATGGCCGCCTGCTTCCTGCTTGCCCGCTTCGTCACGGTGCCGACCGAAGGACCCGGTCACTAAGCTCCCGCTGCCTGACGGCGCAAGTAATAGGAATCTTTACTTTTTTATCGAAGTTGTGATACCGAATTGACTCGTTTGCGGTGGGCTCCATCCCTTGGGTCCTAGCAATTTCAAGAACCTGAGACTTGGCTTAGGGCTCCAAGCTGGGCAACGCTGCTCAGCCCCGATGCCGGTCTCCAGCTGACCGCCCGGTCAGGAGAGTAAAGTGGCCAGAGCAAAAAGAGGTTTCAAAGCACGTCGTCGCCGCAACCGCATCAAGGCGGAGGCCCAAGGGTACCGCGGAGGCCGGTCCAAACTTTGGAAAGTGATGGTCGAGACCGTCCGCCACGCGTGGCGGTTCGCGACCTGGCACCGCCGTCAGCGCAAGCGCGACTTCCGGCGCCTGTGGATCATCCGCATCAACGCCGCGGCGCGTGAGATCGGCACGACTTACTCCAAGCTCATGCACGCCCTGGCGCAGTCGGATGTCCGCATCGATCGCAAGATCCTCGCCGACTTGGCGATCAGCGATCCGGCGGCGTTCCGCTCGATCGCCCAGAACGCCGGCATCAAGCCCACTGCCGCCGCGGCCTAAGCTGCTTCGCGACCGCACCCGCGCCGGCGGGTGCTCCCTTCTTCATCTACCTGCGACCAAATACTTGGAGCTGTCATGACCATGCAGCCCAGCGTTGCCACTTCCGCCGAGCTGAAGACCCAGCTCGATGAGCTCTTGGCGCGCTACCGCGACGAGCGCGCCTCCGCCAAGACCGAGCCGGCGCTGCGCGTCCTGCACGCCCGCTACCTGGGCAAGGAGGGCGAGATACGGCGCCGCGTCGCCGATGCCCTCAAGGCCGCACCGGGGCCGGAGAAGCGCCTCATCGGCCAGACCGGCAACACGATCATCGCCCAGGCCGAAGCGCTTTTTCAGGAGAGCCTGACCGCGATTCACGAGGCGGCGCGGCAAGCGGACCTGGCCCGCACGGTCGATGTCACCCTGCCCGGCCGACAGCGCCAGCGCGGCGCGCTGCACCTTCTCACTCAGGTCCGCCGCGAGCTCGAGGGGATCTTCGCCGAGATCGGCTTCACCGTCGCCACCGGGCCGCAGGTCGAGACCGACTTTCACAACTTCGAAGCGCTGGCGATGCCCAAGGATCACCCGGCGCGCGACATGCAGGACACCTTCTACCTGCAGGCCCAAAAATCCGAGGACGCCGACGCCGCCGCTGAACGGCTGGTGCTGCGCACCCATACCTCCCCGGTGCAGATCCGGACGATGCTCGGGCAGAAGCCCCCCGTGCGCATCATCGCGCCGGGCAAGGTCTACCGCAAAGACGACGACCCGACGCATGCCCCGATGTTCCAGCAGATCGAAGGCCTGTGCGTCGATGAGGGCGTGACCTTCGCCGACCTCAAAGGGACGCTGCTCTACTTCGTGCAGCGGTTCTTCGGCCGCAACGTCGGGCTGCGCCTGCGCCCCTCGTTCTTCCCCTTCACCGAGCCGAGCGCCGAGGTCGACATCGAGTGCATGTTCTGCCAGCGCAGCGGCTGCCGGACCTGCAAGGGCACCGGCTATATCGAGATCCTCGGCTGCGGCATGGTCGATCCGGAGGTCTTCCGCCACGTCGGCTACGACGACCAGAAGTACTCCGGCTTCGCGTTCGGCACCGGCCTTGAGCGCATGGCGATGCTGCGCTACGGCCTCAGCGACCTGCGGCTGTTCTTCGCCGGCGACGTGCGGGTGACGCAGCAGTTCCGCTAGCGCGCGTTCCAAGGTGTGACCCATTGCTTCGGCCTTTGCGACAAGGTGACAGATGAAGATTTCGTGGAACTGGCTGCGGGAACTGGTCGATCTGCCGGCGGAGCTCGGCCCCAAGGAGGTCGCGGCGCGGCTGGGCCTTTGCGGCGTGGCGGTGGACGGCATCCACCCGGTGGGCGTCGGCCTGTCCGGCGCGATCGTCGCCGAGGTGGTGGCCAAGCGGCCGCACCCCAAGGCCGACAAGCTGACCATCGTCACGGTCTTTGACGGCCAGAGCGAAACCGAGGTGGTGTGCGGCGCCCCCAACGTGCCTTCGCCCGGCGAAGGTGGACGAGAAAAACGACCGCGCGTGGTGTGGGCGCGGCCGGGGGCGACGCTGCCTTCGGGGATGACGCTCAGCGTGCGGGAAGTGCGCGGGATCCCGTCGCCGGGAATGCTGTGCGCGGAAGATGAGCTCGGGCTGTCCGAAGATCACGGCGGCATCCTTGTGCTCACGCCCGAGGACGGCTTGGCCATCGGCAGCGATTTCGCGCAAGGGGCGGACCTGCCCGACTACGTTTTCGAGCTGGATATCACCGCCAACCGGCCGGATCTGCTCGGGCATGTCGGGGTGGCGCGGGAGCTGGCGGCGATTCTGGCCGACAGCGGGGCGCGGCTGCGGCCGCAGCCGGCGGGCTTGCTCGCAGACGTGAACTCTGGCAGCACCCCGGCCGCGGAGCTGGCGCAGGTCGAGATCGCCGATCCTCAAGGCTGCCCGCGGTATCTCGCCCACGTCCTCACCGGGGTCAAAGTGGGCCCGAGCCCGCTGCGGCTGCGGCTGCGGCTCCAGCGGCTCGGCGTGCGTCCGCGATCCAACGTCGTCGATGCAACGAACCTGGCGCTGCTCGGCTACGGCCATCCGCTGCATGCGTTCGACCTTGCGGCGCTGCGCGGCAAGCGAGTGGTCATCCGGCGGGCGCAGGCGGGTGAGAAGCTGCAAACCCTGGACGATGTCGAGCGGCTGCTCACCCCCCAAGACCTGGTGATCGCCGACGCCGAGCGGCCGACCGCCCTGGCCGGCGTGATGGGCGGCCTGGAGAGCGAGGTGCGCCCGACGACGACCGAGATCCTCCTGGAGAGCGCCTACTTCGATCCGCAGACCGTCCGCCGCACCGCTCGCCGACTGCGCCTTCACACCGAGGCTTCGCACCGCTTCGAGCGGGGCGCCGATCCCAACGACGGCGTCCGCCAGGCGGCGGAGGCGTGCGCGGCGCAGATCGTGAGCTTGGCCGGCGGGTGCCTCGCCCCCGGCTGTCTGGACGTTTATCCTGAGCCGCGCCGGCCGGTGGCGCTGGAGCTGCGGCCGGCGCGTACGAGCGCGATCTGGGGAATGGAGATCCCGGTGGCGCAGCAGATAGATGCGCTGCAACGCCTGGGTCTGCAGGTGCAGATCGACGCCGCCCAGGCCGGCGCCGCGCTGCGCGTGCACGCCCCGACGTTCCGCCCGGACCTCACGCGGGAAATTGATCTCATCGAAGAAGTCGGCCGGGTGTACGGACTGGAGAAGCTGGCGCCGACCCTGCCCAAGCTGCAGATGGCGCCCCCGCCGGAGTCCACGCCGGCGCAGCGCCTGCGCCGCAACGCCGAGACCGCGCGCGACATCTGCACGGCGCTCGGTCTGGACGAAGTGATCCTGTTCTCGATGATAGGTCCGGAGCGGCTGCGGCTGGTCGGCGGCTCGGCGGCGGTGGCGCCGCTGCGGCTGGACAACCCGCTGCGCGAGGAGCTGTCGGTGCTCCGCACGCAGCTGCTGCCGGGACTGCTCGACGCCCTGCACCACAATCTCAGCCACGGTTTGACCGAAGTCCGGCTGTTCGAGGTCGGCGAGGTCTTCTTGCCGCGCGCGGGACAGACCCTGCCGGATGAGCCGACGCGGGCCGCGGCGGTGCTGTGCGGCCATCGCGAGCACGCGCTCAAGCCGGGTCCGGCGGATCGGCTCGATGTCCACGACGTGCGCGGCATGGTGGAGCAGCTTTTGGCCGGCCTTGGTTATGAGCTGCTGTGGGCGGCGCCGGGCGGGGAGGCGCAAGGCAAGTCCTCTGCGCCGCTGCCGCATCAGGTTTTCATCCGCGCCGCGTCTGCGGCCGAGGCGCCCTGGCTCCATCCCGGGGTCGCCGCGGTGATCGTGAAGGCGGCGACCGGCGAGCCGATTGGCAGCTATGGCGAGGTTCACCCGGACCTGCGGCACAAGCTGGCGATTGAGCTGCCGATCTTCGCCTTCGAGCTGGCGGTGCCGGATTTCGCCCGGCCGGCGCAGCTGTACTCGGCGCCATCGCGCTTTCCGGCGGTGACGCGCGACCTGTCGTTCTTTGTCGCGACCGGGGCGGCGGCGGGGGACGTGATCGCGGCCCTGCACGGCGCCGGCGAGCCGCTGCTCAGCGGCGTCCACATCCTCGAGGACTACCGCGAGGCCGGCCATGTCCCCGCCGGTCAAAAGGGCCTGCTGTTCAACCTCACCTACCGCCACGCCGAGCGCACCCTGGTCGATGAAGAGGTCCACAAAGCGCACGAGCGCGTCGTCGCCCACCTGCAGAGCCGATTCACGATTGCGCTGCGCTGAGCCCGCCGGGCCACCCGCCTAAAACCCGCCGCGGACGTGCTACGCTGCGAGGATGGTCCCGTTATTCTTTACGTTTCTGGACGGAGCCTTGCGCTATGACTGCGCCGCGTGCGGCCAGGCGTGCTGCCGCGGCAAAGGCATCGCCATCGATGCCGCGCGTGAGCTTGTGCCGCTTCTGCGGCGCGCTCCCGGTCTTGCGCCGTTCATCGAGCCGCTGGCCGGCGGCTACGTCCGTCTGCCGGATGTGACCGACGGCTGCTGGTTCCTGCGCCGCGACGGTCTGTGCAGCTACGAACAGGATCACGGCCGCGCCGCCAAGTTCACCACCTGCCGCCTGTTTCCGTTCAACCGCGTCTTTCGCGCCGGCGCGGTCCGGGTGGTCGATGTAAACAGCGTGGTCTGCCCGGTGCAAGACGCGCACGGCACCGGCACCGGCGTCACGCATGCGGAGCTCGGCGCTGAACTTTCCGACCTGGGCGAAGGCCCGCTGACCAGCAACAGCGCCGAGCTGCCCGCCGGCGCCCGCGAGCTGCGCTGGCACGCCCTGGAACAGTCCATCGTCGCCGAGTCCGAGCGGTTTCTCGCGGCGGGCGACTACATCGAGTTCGCGGCGTGGCAGGAGTCGCAGACGCGCTTTCACCTGGGCGCGGGACGCCCGGCGGTAAGCGAAGTGGCGGCGGAGCTGAAGACGCTGGTGCAGCACTTCGGCCAGCTGTATCCGGGGGCGGACTCGCCGGCGGCGGCGCAGGCGGCGGCGCGCACGGTGACGCTGCTTACCGGTTCGCTGCGCTTCAACGCGCTGTTCCGGCGCAACGCCGGTGCGTACCGGAGCAGCGTCTTGGCGCTGCCGCGGCAGCTCCTTGCCACCTGGTTTCTCACGTGGCGGGCGGCGCTGGCCACCGGCAGCCCGCTGAGCCTGCGCGGGCTCACCGAGCTGCATCAGGCACAAGCGGCGCAGCGCACGCTCCTGGGGCGGCTCAGCGAGCCCGCGGAGCTGCAAGAGCTGCCGCCGGGTCCCGATATCCCGGCGGAGCTCCACGATGCCCTGCAGCGGCTCCGGCGGCAGCTGCAGGGCTCCGGCGCGGTCAGCCTTGGAGAGCACCTGACTCGGATCGCGGCGGAGCTGCCGGGGGAGCAGCGGGCGTGGCTCGTGCCGCTGCTCTTGCGCGCCGGTTCCGGTCTACGGTTCCGGAATGCGGCGGGAGCTTAGCGTCTACAGTCGAAAGCCGATGCTCACCGACAAGTTCATGCTGGTCGTCGGGAGCAGAGAGTCGCTGCCGTTGTTCGGGTGGCCGTCGATCCCAAGCCGCAGCCAGAAGCTCAGGGCGCGCAGGTTGGTATTGCGCGAGAGCCAGTCAAAGCCGACCCGGGCAAAGCCTCCGGCCAGGACGGTCGAGGTCTGCGGCGTATCCATCTCGCTGGCGCAGCAGTGCCACAGGCGTCCCGCCGAAGCGCCCAGGCCCAGCCGCACCCAGTCGGCGACGCGCAGCTGCGCCGTCACGTGGCCGGTGACGTCCGCGTACAAGTCGCCGCCGCCGGGACCCATCACCGGGCCGAACTGCGCCCGTCCGCCGAGCAGAAAGCCAAACCCGCTGTCGAACTCCAAGCCGAGGTTGACCTCACCGCCCCCGCCGAGGATCTGAAAGCCGGGGTTGCGCTCATCGGCCCACGCCGCCCGCCAACCGGTGACGCCCGCTACGTCGAAGGCAATGTGATCCGCCAGCCAGTTGCTCGGTTCGGCAGCGACCGCGCGGCCTGAGGAGAGTCCAAGCCACGCCGCGGTCGCCGCAGCGCACAGCCCGGCCCTGCCGCCCCGCCGCGGCCGCCGAGCTTGCGGTCCCGGCGCCGGTTCGGATCGGCCGCGGCTTTTTGCTACGCGGACGCGCTTCATCATGCCTGCCGGCGATTGTATCGGCCCGGTCGGGGAATGTCGCGTGGGGTATGTGCGGCGCGAGCGCTCACTGCGGCGCCGGCGTGACCGTGAGTTCGCCGTCATCCGCCGGCTTGGGCGGGGCCTTGGTCACGCTCAAGCCTTTGCAGCGCGGCGCGTCTGGGGGGAAGCGCGGATCGAACTGGTAGATGTTCAGGACGAGCTGCAGGTTGAAGTCGCCGACCGCCGCGTCGGGCTCCTTGTCGGTCCAGAAGCGCAGACCCTGGGCCTTGGTCGAGCCGCACGGATCGAACTTGCCGGTCGAGGTCTTGGTCAAGATCGCGAACGTGTCGCGCGCCAGATCCTTGGTGCAGGGCTCTGAACCGTCGGTGCAGCGGAAGGCGAAGGTCCGGTACCAGCGCTTGAAGCGCGGGCTGTACTCGCTTACGCGCAGGCGCGGCTCGGCGCCTTGGGCGGGGTTGGCGGCGGTGACGTGGTAACGCACGCGGAAGGCGCCGTTGGGCAGGTCGACGTAGATGCACTTGGCCTCGGGCTGGAAGCCGGACTTGACGAAGGTGCCGACGCCTTCGACGGTGATGCGCATGGTGTCGTCGCCGCGGCCGGTGCGCAGCTCATAGCGCTTGTGGCCGGCGGGGACGGGCGAGGTCTCTTCGTCGGTCTCCGGGCTGGTGCCGCGGCCGGCGGCATCGACGTCGCGGCAGTTGCAGACGCCGCCGCTGCAGCGGGCGCCCACGCCGGGCAGCGGGGCGATGCTCTCATTGACCTCCGAGGTGTCGCGAATCTGCGGCGGCAGCTTGTCGCTGGCACCGCTCTCGGCGTTGGGGCCGCTGCAGCTTGCGCCGGCAACAGCGACAGCGCCAAGAGCGACGAGAGCGACGAGCATCAACCAGGGAATCGAGTGCTTGGAGGCGTCCTTCATCCGGCTAGCCTACCATGATTCTGCGCGTCTCGACCGGCCGAGCGGCCGACGCCGATCGATTGCTAAATGAACCGCGCCGGCAGGCAGGCGGGCCGTGCTTACTCGCGCAAAAGGGCTGCGCCCCAGTGGAATCCGGCTCCCAGACCGAGGAAGCAGACCAGGTTGCCGGGCTTTATGCGTCCCGCCCGCCGGCACTCGTCGTAGGCGATGGGGATGGTGGCCGCCGTGGTGTTGCCGTAGCGCTGGATATTATTGTAGATGCGGTCGTTAGCGATGCCGAGAGCCTGCTGCACCGCCTCATTGATTCGCAGGTTGGCCTGATGGGCGATGAACATGTCCACGTCGGAGATCTTGACGTTGTTGCGGGCGCAGAGGGAGCGCACGACCTCCGGCATCTTGGTCACGGCCATGCGGAAAACGTACTTTCCGTCCATGTGCGGAACGTGATCCAGACGGTTGAGCATCGCCTCCGAGACATAGGGCCGGTGCGCCATTCCCGAGGGGACGTAGAGCTTGTTGAAGTGGCTCCCATCGGTGTGCAGCTCGAAGTCGATGAGGCCGCGCTCGGTCTCCTCATCTTCGCGCTGGAGGATGACCGCGGCTCCGGCATCGCCGAACAGGACGGCGCGGTCGCGGACCGCGGTGTGAATGGCGCGCTGCTCGGGAGTCGGCTCGCGGTCGGCGAGGCCCAGCACGGTCTCCCAATCAGAAAACGGCATAAACGGAGAGTGCGTTTCCGCGCCGACAAGCAGCAGCGTCTTGGCCGCCTTGGCGCGCAGGAGCGCATCGCTCACCTGCAGCGCGTAGATAAACCCTGTGCACTGCTGGCGGATGTCCAGCGCCGGGATGTTGCGCAGCCCGAGCTTGGTCTGCAGCAAGCTGCCGCTGCCGGGAAAGAAGTGGTCGGGAGTCATCGTCGCGAAGACGACGTAGTCCACATCCTGCGGCGTCAGGCCCGCCTGCTCCAGGGCAATGCGGCTGGCGCGGGTCCCCAGGTCCGAGGTCGAAGTCCCATCGGCGACGAAGTAGCGCTGCTCGATGCCGGAGCGCTCTTTGATCCACTGATCGGAAGTGTCCATGATCTTTTCGAACTGGGTGTTTTTGACCAGGTGCTCACCCACCACAAAACCAGTTCCTTTGACGACGGTGCGCATGCTGTCTCCGTGTCCCCAGAAAAATGCTCTGGGTCGAATGGGGTACTACTTAACCGCAGATGTCTCTAGCTGCTTCCACTTGGGCTGGTGCTGAAAATTTGCAGCGGATCTGCGTCGCTTGCCGCGATAGAAAGCGCGTAACGAAGGAGAAGCGCAGTCTAGTCAATGCCAGCCGTTCTACCACAGCTCTTTCGTCAGGAACAGACATTCTCCCATGCCGCGGCAGGGACAGCTGCCTCGACGAATCCGCAGCGCGTGGGAATGACTCTGTAATGACGCGCTCATGACGAATCGGTGACTAATCGATGATGAATTGATCACAAGAAAGACTCGTCGCAGCGACGGCCTATGGGCGACCGCAGGGGTGCGCGGGCCTATGGTCTCTTTGTCGAGCCAGCGGCCAGACTGGGGAGGACGCGCCCCGCCAGTTCACTTATCAGACTATCGGGCAGACTGTTAACCAGACTGCTCGGCAGATCTTCGGCAGGGTCATTGTCCATTCCCTGGGAAAGGCCCGCGGTCGCACCGGGAGCCAAGTAGATTCGTCGCAGATCCAGCGCATCCGCCACCGCCGGCAGCGGCAGCGGGCGGACGGCGGGGCTGGCGAGCACCAGCTGGCGGGTCCGATAAAGCAGCGAGATCGGCTGCTCCGCTTCCCACCGCACAAGAAGGTGCGCCGCCGCCGTCCCGAGACTGCCCCCGCCCTGCCGCGCCGCCGCGAGCTCGATGCCGGCGCGGCCGTGGAGGGCGCCGGTCAGCTCCAGTAGCAGCGGGTGCTGCGCCGGTAGGGACAGGTGCAGCAGCGGCTCCAGATCGAGCTCGCTGTCGCCGCCGGTCCACGACCAGGCGCACAGGGCCACGTCGAAG
>CALFML010000325.1 GCA_937879845.1 uncultured Myxococcales bacterium | reverse complement strand
CGGCGCCGCTGGTCGAGATCGCGGCGATGCTCTACGGCGGCCCCTGGGTCGCCGAGCGCGACGCGGCGGTCGGGGACTTCGCCCGCGCGCACCCGGACGCCGTGCATCCGGTCGTGCGAACGATCGTCACCGGCGAGGCGGGCAGCGCGCGGGACGCCTTCGAGGCGCGCTACCGGCTGGAGGCGCTGCAGTTTTTGCCACGCCCTCGCAACGAGGTCTTCGAATTCTTCTCGGACGCGTTTCAGCTCGAATCGCTGACGCCGGCTTGGCTGCGATTCTCGGTGCTGACTCCGCCGCCAATTCTGATTTCGGCGGGCACGCTCATCGACTATAAGCTGCGTGTCCGCGGCGTGCCGATTCGCTGGCAGAGCAAGATCAGCGTGTGGGAACCGCCCTATCGGTTTGTCGATGATCAGGTTCGGGGTCCGTATCGCCGTTGGCATCATGAGCATACTTTCGAAGAGTGCGATGGAGGGACTCTCTGTCGCGACATCGTCGATTACTCTGTCTATGGCGGCGTGCTGATCAACGCGCTATTCGTTCGCTCCGACGTGAAGAAGATCTTTGAGTTTCGCCAGCAGCAGCTACGGGCGTTCTTTCCACCAGCTGCGAACGCGTTTGCAGCCTCATCGAATCCCGGATAGACATACGCCGCATGGTTCCTGAAATCCGCATTCAAGCTTGCAACGACGCGCCGATCAATCGCGATGGCGAGTATGTCGTCTACTGGATGATTGCGTTTCGCCGCACGGAGTGGAATTTCAGCCTGCAGCGGGCAGTTGAGTGGGCCAAAGAACTGCACAAGCCGCTTGTGATCTTTGAGCCGCTGCGTGTGGGCTACCAATGGGCCAGCGATCGGCTCCATCGTTTTGTAATCGATGGCATGGCCGACAACGCGGCCCGCGTGGGACCGCGCCGCGCGGTGGCGGCGGGGCGGCAGGCCTATTGGGTCTGCCCGCTCATCGAAGAGAGCGACAAGGTAGACCTCGCCAACGCCACCGAGCGCCACGCCGCCCTTTGCGCCGCGCTGCCGCAGTGCCGGGTGGGCCTGGTCCACGGGCGCCTGAACCTCGACGAGCGTGATCAGGTCATGGAAGAGTTTCGCGCCGGCACGCTGCACGTCCTGGTGGCGACCACGGTGATCGAGGTCGGCGTCGATGTCCCCAACGCCTCGCTGATGGTGGTAGAGAGCGCCGAGCGCTTCGGCCTGGCCCAGCTGCACCAGCTGCGCGGGCGCATCGGCCGCGGCGCCGGACCGAGCGCCTGCCTGCTCATGCACGGAAGCGGAGCCAGCGACGAGAGCTCCGAGCCCGAGCAGCCCGCCGCCCTGCCCACGGCACCCGACTCACTCGCTGCGGCCCGTCCCGTCGCCGAACCCGCTACCGACGACAATGACGGACGGGCTGAGAGTGCAACCGCCGCGGCGGGACCCGTCCGGCGCAAGCGCGCCCCCCGCGCCGCCGCGCCTGAAACAGAAGCTGCGCCGCCGCTGCCGCTCGGCTCGGGGACGACCGCCCGCGCCCGGCTGGAGATCCTGGCGCGGATGAGTAACGGCTTCCACATCGCCGAGGCCGACCTGCGCATCCGCGGTCCCGGCGAGGTCCTGGGGACGCGGCAGGCCGGCTTGCCGCCGCTGCGCTACGCCGACCTTCTGCGCGACCTGGATCTCCTGCAGATCGCGCGGCGCGAAGCTGCGGCCCTCCTCGGCCGCGATCCCGACCTCGGCCGGCCCGAGCACGAGCTCATGAAGCGCGTGCTCAGCGAGCGGTGGGCGAGCGCCGAGATGACCCTCGAATAAGTCTAGGGCCAAGGGGGCCAGAATTTTCCCGGCAGAATTTTATTGACTGCCCGGGGCCGGGCACAGTAAATCCTCAAGTGAGCGTGCGGGAGTAACTCAGTGGTAGAGTGTCAGCTTCCCAAGCTGAAGGTCGCGGGTCCGAATCCCGTCTCCCGCTCTGTAGGTTTCTAGGCATCGGTGACGCATCCTTAAATAAGGACGTGTTTCAGGATGCGCGAATCCGGCCAAAGGCCAAGTCCATCGGTCGTGTCTGCGGCCCAGGCTAGCCGCCGGTCGCGCCGGAATGTAGCCTGCCGGATGCGTCCGCCTTAGGCGGGAAGCGGCGGTTCGTGGTACGCTGATCCCGCTATGGCAGATAAACCGCTGCCCAAACGCACGGATCAGCAGCGACCCACCGCGAAAGTAGAGCCGCTGCCCCGACCGGGGCGGTTTGGCTTGAAGGTCTCGGGTGGGACGCTGACCATCCTTATTGCCCTTGGGGGAGCGGTGCTGGGTAGCCTCGGCTCGCAGGTGGTGGCGTTTTTCACCTCGGCCGCTGATAGATCTTCAAACTCTGCGGTGCAGGGGCGGGCGGTGAGCGGTCTTTTGTCCAAGGGGGCGACGGCGCCCGACCGCCTTCTAGAGATCGACCAGCTGCTGCAGAGCCGCGACTTTGGCACCGCGCTGCTGTTCTGCGAGGAAGGGCTGCGCCTTTATCCCGGCGACACGCGGTTTAACGCCAAGCGCCAGCGGGCGGAGGAAGAGATCCAGAACCGCTTCCGCTACCAGTCGATGCAGTCGGCCATCGGCCGCTTGAACTTCGCCGCGGCGATGGCGCTTTACGAAGAGATCTCGGCCGACTCGACGTTCAAGCTCAAGTCGACGCAGGAGCTCGGCAGCGCCCGCGATCAGTACATCGCCGAGCAGCTCCGGGACGGCGAGGCGGCGGCGAAGCTGGCCCAGTGCAGCGAAGCCAGGGCCTGCGCCCAGGCGGTGCTGAACCTGGACAAGGACAACGCCGCGGCGCGCACCCTGGTCGCGGAGTGCGAAAAATCCGCCCCGCCGTAGTCCGCCCCGGGCGGCGCTTGTCCGCCT
Source organism: uncultured Myxococcales bacterium (assembly GCA_937879845.1). Lineage (GTDB taxonomy): Bacteria > Myxococcota_A > Polyangia > Palsa-1104 > JAEUJZ01 > CALFML01. The sequence continues at coordinate 5,313 of CALFML010000325.1, read as the reverse complement.
AGCCTGCCCGCCGCCTAATCCTTGGTCCTTGACCCTTGGCCTGCCTTCCCTTGGCTTGCGCACATTCGCTGCGCCGCCGCGGGGAAAACTCCTTTAAGATCAGCCGTTAGGATAAGGTGTAAAGGCGTCCGGCACGGCGGCCTTCTGAGGCTGCGCCTAAGTTGACACTCCTTGGGCAATCCAGTACCTTTCCGGCGCTTGCTGATATAAAGGTCCGGGTGATCCCCACGAGGTGCTATGGCGCTCGAATTCTCCCCCCAGGCTGAGCAAAAAATCGCCGATATTTGCCGGCATTATCCCAATACGCAGGCGGCTTGCTTGCCGGTCCTGCACCTGGCTCAAGACGAGTTTGGCCACATCTCGCCCGAAGTCATGGACCTTGTGGCCGGACGTCTCAAGCTGCCGACGGCCCACGTCTACGGGGTAGCCACTTTCTACACGATGTACCACCACGAGCCGTGCGGCAAGCGCGTGCTCATGATGTGCACCAATGTCTCGTGCATGCTCACCGGCGGGTATGAGACGCTGCGCAAGCTGGAGGAGCGCCTCGGGGTCAAGGCCGGGGGGACCACCGCCGACGGGGAGTTCACCCTGATCGAGGAAGAGTGTCTGGCCGCGTGCGCGGACGGGCCGGCGATGATCTGCGGCGAGCGCTACTTCCTCCGTCTGACCCCAGACAAGGTGGACGCCGCCCTGGCCGAGTGCCGGAAGTTGCCGGCGCATCACGGCCATCACCCCCAACCCGATAAGAAGCACTAATCCATGCCGGCAGATCGGAACACCAAGATCGTCACCCGCCTGTTTGGCGTCGAGAACTCCAATCGCATCGATGTCGCGCAGCGGCACGGCGTCTACGGTCGCCTGGCCGGCGCCTACGCGATGACGCCGGCGGCTCTCATCGACGAAGTCAAAAAGTCCAACCTGCGCGGCCGCGGCGGCGCCGGCTTTCCCACCGGCATGAAGTGGGGCTTCATCCCCAAGGGCGCCGACACCGTCTACCTGGTCTGCAACGCCGACGAGTCCGAGCCGGGCACCTGCAAAGATCGCGAGATGATCTTCTGGGATCCGCACCTGCTCATCGAGGGGATGATCATCTCCGCGTATGCGCTCGGCTGCCGCCACGCCTATATCTACATTCGCGGCGAGATGATCCGCGAGGCCGTGGTGCTGCAGCGCGCCGTCGATGAGGCCTATGCCAAGGGGTTCCTCGGCAAGGAGCTGCGGACGGCGGCGGGAGCGTACAAGGTCGAGCTGACCGTGCACCGCGGCGCCGGCGCCTACATCTGCGGCGAGGAGACCTCGCTTTTAAACTCGCTGGAAGGGCGCCGCGGCTGGCCGCGCCTGAAGCCGCCGTTCCCGGCGGTCAAGGGCCTGTTCGGCAAGCCCACCATCGTCAACAACGTCGAGACGCTGATGAACATCCCGTACATCGTCGAGCACGGTGGACAGGCGTTCGCCGACCTCGGGGTCGGGCGTTCCGGCGGCACGCGCACCTTGTGCATGAGCGGGCACCTCAAGCGCCCCGGCGTCTACGAGCTGCCCATGGGCATCCCGCTGCGCGAGGTCATCTACGATGTCTGCGGCGGCGTCCCCGGCGACAAGAAAGTAAAGGCGGTGATCCCCGGCGGATCGTCGATGCCGCCGCTCGATGGCGACGAGCTCGACATCCCGATGGAGTTCGACGCGCTTATTAATGATCCGCGCATAAAGCCGGTGATGGTAAAGCCCGGTCAGGTCTTCGAGCTGTCGCCGGGCAAGCCCCTGCGCACCATGGCCGGCTCGGGCGGCGTCGTGGTGATGGACGCCGATACCGACATCGTCGCGGTGTGCGCCCGCATCATGCGGTTTTACGCCCACGAGTCGTGCGGCCAGTGCACCCCGTGCCGCGAAGGCACCGGCTGGCTGGCGCGGGTGTGCACGCGGCTGGCAAACGGCGAAGGCCAGGCCGGGGATCTCGATCTGCTGTCGTCGATCTCCTATGGCATCGCCGGCAACACCATCTGCCCGCTCGGCGAGGCGGCGGCGTGGCCGATGCTCGGCTTTCTGACCAAGTACCGCGGCGAGTTTGAGGCCAAACTGCGGGCCAGCAAAAGCGCGGCGGCGCACCTGGGAGCGCACCCATGATCGGACTTTCCCATGCCGCCGCGGCGGCGGATTTCGCGCTCGGGCTGGCCCAGGCGGTGCCGGGGGTCAAAGTGCAGGAGGTCGCTGCCGACTCGCTCCATCCGGGCATGGCCCCGGCGTGGGCGTTCTGGCTCCTGGCGACGCTTACCGTCGTCGGTGCGGTGTCGACGATCTTGCGCCGCAACCTCATCGGCGCGGTCATGTCGATGGTGGCGACGTTCTTCGGGCTGGCGAGCCTGTATGCGCTTTTGTCGGCGCACTTCCTCGCCGCGATCCAGGTTCTGGTCTACGCCGGCGCCATCATGGTGCTCTTCGTCTTTGTCATCATGGTGCTAAACCGCGAGGAAGCCGACCCCTGGCCGACCCGCGGCATCGTCGGCAAGGCGCTCGGCGCCGGGGCGCTGGTCTACCTGGCGATGCGCCTTGGCGGCATGCTCCTGGCTCCGGGCGCGGCGATCCGGACCGCTCCCGGCCTGCCGGCCCCCGAGTACGGCACGGTCGCGAGCATCGGCGACTACTTCTTCACCAAGTTCCTGTTCCCGTTCGAGGCGATCTCGATCCTGCTCGTCATCGCCGTCATCGGCGCGGTGGTGCTGGCGCGGTCGATGGTCTCGCGCGCCACCTCGCCGCACGAGGCGGGCATGGAGGAGGTGGCCGCCGCCAACCACGACGCCGGCCATGCCGACGACGCCGCAGGTCACTCGTCCCATGGACATGGAGGCCACTGAGCCATGCCGCAGCTAGGGCAGATCTTTACTGAAATCGGGACGCAGCACTTCCTGATCTTGGGCGTGGTGCTGTTCGTGATCGGCACGCTCGGCGTGTTCATCCGCCGCAACGCGCTCATCACGCTCATGTCCATCGAGCTCATTCTCAATGCGGCCAACCTGACGCTCCTCACGTTTGCGCGGGCGCAGCAGGACATGCGCGGGCAGGCGCTGGCGCTCCTGGTCATCGCCGTCGCCGCCGCCGAGGCTGCCATCGGCCTAGCGATCGTTGTCGGAGTGTTCCGGAACCGCCAGAACACCAACCTCGACGACCTCACCCTGCTTCGGTACTGAAAGCAGCCATGACGGAACAATTCCCGCTCTACCTCATCATCGTGCTGCCGCTCCTGGGAGCGGCGCTGAACTTGATCTTCGGCCGGCGCCTGGGCAACGGCGTCGTCAGCCTGATAGCGTGCGCGGCGGTGGCCGGCGCGGCGCTGTGTGCGACCTTGGCGGTGTGGACCCTGGCGAGCAGCGTGCCGCGCGGCATGCTCGTCGACCAGCTGATCTCCGGCGAGTACATGCTGGCGGGAGACCTGAAGCTCGCGGCGGGCCTGATGCTCGATCCGCTGTCTTCGGTGCTGGTGCTCATCGTCACCTGGATCGCGCTGCTCATCCACATCTACGCCACCGGCTACATGGAGCACGAGCCGGACTACGCGCGCTTTTTCGGCTACCTGAACCTGTTTACCGGGGCGATGCTGATCCTGGTGCTCGGCGACTCGCTGCCGATCACGTTCATCGGCTGGGAAGGGGTGGGCCTGGCGAGCTACCTGCTCATCGGCTTTTGGTACACCGAGGACAAAAACGCCACCGCCGGCCGCAAGGCGTTCGTCGTCAACCGCATCGGCGACTTCGGCTTCCTCATGGGCATCTGCGTGCTGTACTCGGTCATCGGCACGCTCAAGTATTCGGAGCTCGGCAGCCATCTTTTGGAGCTGCGGGCGCCGTACTGGATGGGCTGGCCGGTGGCGTACTGGGCGGCGGCACTCCTGTTCATCGGCTGCATGGGCAAGAGCGCGCAGATTCCCCTTTACGTGTGGCTCCCCGACGCGATGGCCGGTCCGACGCCGGTCTCGGCGCTGATTCACGCCGCGACGATGGTGACCGCGGGCGTGTACGTCGTCGCCCGCACCCATGTGCTATTCGATATGCAGCCGCACGCGGCGCGCATGCTGGTGGCGGGCATCGGGGCGACGACGGCGCTGTTCGCGGCCACTATCGGCATCGTCCAGCGCGACTTCAAGAAGGTCCTGGCCTACTCGACGGTGAGCCAGCTCGGCTTCATGTTCGTCGGCGTCGGCACCGGCGCCTATGTCGCCGGCATCTTCCACCTCATGACGCATGCGTTCTTCAAGGCCGGCTTGTTCCTCGGCGCCGGTTCGGTCATGCACGGCATGAGCGGCGAGGGCGACATCACCAAGATGGGGGGCCTCGGCAAGGCGATGCCGATCACCCGCTGGACGTTCTTTGTCTACTGCCTGGCGATCGCCGGCATTTTCCCGTTCGCCGGCTTCTTCAGCAAGGACGCGATCCTCGCCGGGGCGTTCGCCACCCACTTCCACATGGCGGAGACCATGCCGGAGTGGGCCAAGTCGGCGGTGCAGCTGTACCCCTACATCTTGTGGGGCATGCTGGCCCTGGCGGCGCTGTGCACCGCCTTTTATATGTGGCGGCTCTACTTCGTGGTGTTCACCGGCAACTTCCGCGGCACCGCCGAGCAGGCGCATCACCTGCATGAGTCGCCGTCGGAGATGACGCTGCCGCTCATCGTCCTGGCGATCGGCTCGGTGGCGGCGGGCTTTATCGGCGTGCCGGCGGTGATGACGCACATCTTCCCGGAGTCGGCGGCGGAAATTCTCGGGTTCTTCCCGGCGTGGCTGGCCAAGGCGGGCGTGCTGGCCGGTGATGAGCCGCACTCGCACGCGGTGGAGTGGGGGCTGATGGCGGTGGCGCTGGGCCTGTCGGGCGCCGGGATCGGCCTGGCGGCGATGCTGTACCGCGGCGGAATTTCGCCGACGGCGGTGTCGCTGGCGACCAAGCTCGGCGGGCTGTACCGCCTGCTGTGGAACAAGTACTACATCGACGAACTGTATGACTTCTTGCTGGTTCGTCCGCTGCGTCGTGTGTCGGTGGTGCTGTGGAAGGTCGTCGACAACATCTTCATCGATGGCGGTCTCACCAAGGTTGGTCCGTTCTTCGTCGATGTCTTCGGTGCGGTGGCGCAGCGGTTCCAAAACGGTGACGTGCAGCGCTACATCATCGCGGTGATGGTCGGCACGGCGGGCATCCTGTTTGGCTCGACCTACTGGCTGGCCTACCAAGGCATCCAGGGCGAAGTCAAAGTCGAGCGACGGACGGTGACGCTGAAGCTTGGGGATGCGCGGATGCGTCCGGGGCAGCTCATCTACGCCATCGACTG
>CALFML010000324.1 GCA_937879845.1 uncultured Myxococcales bacterium | reverse complement strand
CTCGACCCGCGCGAGCACCCGCTCGGTCAGGGCGGGCAGCGGCGGGTGCTGACGCCGTTCAAGTCGGTGGCGGTGGATCCGCGGTTCGTCCCGCTTGGCACCACGCTGTACCTGCCCGAGCTGCGGGGCCTGGTGCTGCCCAACGGAACGACCCACGACGGCTGCGTGCGCGCCGATGACACGGGCGGCAACATCCGCCGCCGCGAGCTCGACTTCTTCGTCGAGAGCTACGATAACTACAAGCTCCTCGAAGACCGGCTGTGGAACGACCACCACGTCACCCCGCACATCGAGGAGCCGCGCTGCGACTACCTGCGCACGTTCGACGCGGTGGTCGACCGCCGCAGCGAGGCCACCGACTGGACCCCCCTGCACGCCGGGCGCCAGCCGTCCCGCCCCGGCGCCAAAAAGCCGGAGGCGCCGCGCGCCCTGGCCAAGGCGCCGAGCAGCCCGCGGCAAAAAGGCCTGGCCCAGTCCCGCACCAAGCCGCCGGCGACGCGCAAGCCGGGCTGAGTCGCGCCGGCCGCCGGCCATCCCGACGACCGCTCTGGCCGTTGTGCCGACCGCTGACCATTGTGCCGACCGCCGGCCAGCTTGCCGACCGGCAGCGGCAACCTCAGAAAGCAGCTTCTTGCAAACGCAGCTGCGCTATAACTTGGCCCGCGATGCACGAGGTGGAAACTGCGACCCAAGCCAGCGGCGGACGCGTGGCGGCGCTGCGCCTGGGGCTTTCGGGAATTCGCGAGCTGTGGAGCCAGCTCTGGCTCGGAATCGACGGCAAGGCGCTGGCGCAGCTGATGGACGGGCTGCGCTTTGCCGACGGCCAGGGTCAGCTGTGGCCGCTGCGCGTGCTGGCCCTGGATGCGCGGCTGCGCCGGCCGCTGCGCCATGCCGGATGCAGCGTGGTCGTCGATGAAGCGCCCTATCCGCCGGAGCGTACGCCGACCGGGGCGGAGCTGGCGGATGCGTTGTGCGGCCTGGTCAGCACCCAAGAGCTGATTCCGCTCGTGCGCGGGTATGCGCGGCGGGTGCGGCTCGGCGGGCTCGTGGTCTTGTGTTCGCGGCCGGCGTTTCCGGCGCGGCCGCTCTTGGCCGCGGCGCTCCTGCACGCCGGCCTCACCGAGATCGTCCAAGTGCCGGCCGGCCGCGTGGTTCTCACCGCCGGCAGAGTGCAAAACTGGCCGGAGCCCGCCCTCCCGCCCTCAGCCACCGCGCCCGGCGATGCCGAGTCGAGCGGCGAGTCGCAGCCCCTGCACTAGCTCATGCCGCGGCCCCGCTTGTCCGCTGCGGCGCCCAAGCCCAATGACGCTTTACCGGCGGCCCGCTGCCGCCCGCGCCCCGCACGCTCCGGTCGGCCAGGAGGATCCCATGTCGATGTCCAAGCTCGTGCCCGCCCCAAGCCCAGTCGAGCGGACGACCCTCGGTTTCGCCGTCAACGACGAGGAGACTACCGTCTCTTTCCCGACGTATAAGACGCTGCTGGAGGTGCTGCGGGAGGAGCTCGGGCTCACCGGCACCAAGCATGGCTGCGAGCTTGGCGAGTGCGGCGCCTGCACCGTGCTGCTCGACGGCGCTCCGGTCCTGTCGTGCCTGGTGCTGGCCGCCGGGTGCGCGGGCAGCAAGGTCACGACCATCGAAGGGCTGGCGCCGCCCGGCGGCCTGCACCCGCTGCAGCGGGCCTTTGGCGAGCACGGCGCCGCGCAGTGCGGCTACTGCACGCCGGGCATGCTGCTCACCGGCGCCGCGCTCTTGGCCCGCGACCCCTGCCCGAGCCGGCAGCAGATCCGCCAGGCGATCGCCGGCAACCTGTGCCGCTGCACCGGCTACCAGCAGATCTGCGAAGCCATCGCTTCCGTCGCTGCGGCCCCAGACGCCGCAGCTCCCGCCAGCCCCCCGGAGCCGAAACCATGAGCGACGATCCTTTTGTCCACATCGGGCGGCCGCGTCCGCGCATCGATGGGCCGAGCAAGGCGACCGGACAGCTGCGCTACGCCGACGATCTGGCGCTGCCGCGCATGCTGCACTGCCGGCTCCTGCGCTCGTCGTACCCGCACGCGCTGATTCGCCGCATCGATGCGTCGGCAGCGCTGGCCATGCCGGGGGTCAAGCTCGTGCTGACCGGGGCCGATCTGCCGACGCCGTACGGGGTGCTGCCGGTCTCCCAGGACGAGCACGCCCTGTGCATCGACAAGGTCCGCTTCGTCGGCGATCCGGTCGCCGCGGTGATCGCCCTGGACGAAGCCGCCGCCGCCGAAGCGCTGTCGCGGATCGTCGTCGATTATGAGCCCCTGCAGACCATCGCCAGCCCCAAGGAGAGCCTGCAGACCGCGGAGCCGCGCATCCATGACTACGGCGAAGCCGGCAACATCCACAAGCGGGTCGCCTTCACCTTCGGCGACGTAGCGGCCGGCCTGGCCTCCGCCGAGCGGGTCTTCGACGACGTGTTCTACTACGAGGGCAGCACCCACATGGCGATGGAGCAGCACGCCGCGCTGGCCGCGCCCGAGCCGGACGGACGGCTGACACTGTGGGCGAGCACCCAGACGCCGCACTATCTGCACCGTGCGCTGGCGCAGGTCCTGGGGATGCCGGCGTCGCACATCCGCGTCATCGCCACCCCGTGCGGCGGCGCCTTCGGCGGCAAGTGCGACCCGATGAACCATGAGATCGTCGTCGCCAAGGCGGCGCTGCGCCTGGGTCGGCCGGTCAAGATCTGCCTGTCGCGGGAGGAAGTCTTCTACTGCCACCGCGGGCGCCATCCGGTGCTCATGCGGCTGCGCACCGGTGTCCGCCGCGACGGGACGCTCACCGCCGCGCACCTGCAGACGCTGGTCGATGGCGGCGCCTACGGCTCGTACGGGGTGGCCAGCGTCTTTTATACCGGCGCGCTGCAGACCACGACCTATCACATCCCGCGCTACCGCTTCGAGGGCTGCCGCGTGTTCACCAACAAGCCGCCGTGCGGTCCCAAGCGCGGCCACGGCACGCCGCAGAGCCGCTTCGGCCAGGAAGTGCAGCTCGACAAAATCGCCGAGGCGCTGGCGATCGATCCGGCGGAGCTGCGGCTGCGCAACCTCGCTGCGCCGGGGGAGCTTACGGCCAACTTTCTGCAGCTTGGCACGATGGGGCTCGGGGCCTGCATCCGCCGGGTGGTGGAGCGCTCGGACTGGAGCGCCAAGTTCGGCAAGCTGCCGCCGGGGCGCGGCGTCGGGCTGGCTTGCTCGGCGTATCTTACCGGGGCGGGGCTGCCGATCTACTGGAACGCGATGCCGCACTCCGGGGTGCAGCTCAAGCTCGACCGGCTCGGCGGCGTCACGCTCCTTAGCGGCACCACCGAGATCGGCCAAGGCTCCGACGATGTCCAGGTCGCGCTGCTGGCCGAAGTCCTGGGGGTCGAGCCGGCCGATGTGCGGATCGTGACCGGCGACAGCAGCCTGGGGCCGGTGGATCTGGGCTCGTACTCCAGCCGGGTGACGCTGATGGCCGGCAACGCCGTGCTGCAGGCGGCGGAGCGGGCGCGGGCGCTGCTCATCGAAGCGGTGGCGGCCAAGCTCGCGGTGCCGGAGGAGAGGCTGCGGCTTGCCGGCGGGCGGATCTTCGACCGCGCCGAGCCGGGCCGCGGCGTCTCTTTCGCCGAGGCCGTGTGCCTGGCCGAGGCGCGCTCCGGCACCATCGCTACAGTCGGCAGCTATACTCCGCCCAAGTCTCCGGCGCGCTTCAAGGGCGGCGGCGTCGGGCCGTCCCCGACCTACTCGTACTCGGCGGCGGTGATCGAGGTCGAGGTCGACGCAGGGCTCGGCGTGGTGCAGGTGCAAAAAGTCTGGCTCGCGCACGACCTGGGGCGGGCGCTAAGCCCGACGCTGGCGCGCGGCCAGGTGATCGGCAGCGTCTACATGGCGCTCGGCGAGGCGCTGATGGAGGAGCAGTCGTTCCGCCGCCTGCCGGCCAGCCGGTCGCCGGCGCTGGTTCACCGCGCGCCATCGCTGCTCGACTACAAGAGCCTGACCGCGCTCGACATGCCGGAGGTCGAGGTCGATTTTCTCGGCGAGCCGGACCCGCGCGGGCCCTTGGGCGCCAAGGAGGTCGGGCAGGGGCCGCTGCTCCCGATCATGCCGGCGCTGGCCAACGCCGTCTACGCCGCGGTCGGGGTGCGCATCGACGAAATTCCCATCACCCCGGACAAGCTGCTGCGCGCGCTGGAGGAAAAGCGCGTCGGGCGTCCGGGCCGCTACGGTCCGTCCAGTTTCCCCGCCATCGCCTGGCCCGAGCCGCTGAGCGTCCCGCCGCCATGGGAGGGCGGCGACGGCCGGGCGGTAAACGACGGCGATCGGCCGCGGCAGGTGCGGCCATGATGCGCCTACCGCCGATCCGCTACCGCGCCCCGCGCACGCTGGCCGAAGCGGCCCAGCTGCTGGCCGCCGAGGGACCGGCCGCCGCGCTCCTGGCCGGCGGCACCGACCTTTTGCCGAACATGAAGCGGCGGCAGCAGACCCCGCGGACCCTGATCGCGCTGCGCGGGGTGCAAGCGCTGCACGCCTGTCACACCGGCGACGACGGCAGCCGCCGGCTCGGGGCGGGGGTGACGCTAGCGAGCCTGGGCGGCGATGCGGATCTCCAGCGCCGCTACACCGCGCTGTGGCAAGCGGCGCGGCAGGTCGCCAGCCCGCACATCCAAAACACCGCGACGCTCGGCGGCAACCTGTGCGTCGACACCCGCTGCAACTACTACAACCAGACCTACGAGTGGCGCCAGGCCATCGACTTCTGCATGAAGAAATCGGGCCGCATCTGCTGGGTCGCCCCCGGCAGCGACCGCTGCTTGGCCGTGGCTTCATCCGACACCGCTCCGGCCCTCATCGCACTCGGGGCGCGGGTGACGCTGGTCTCGACGGAGGGCGAGCGGCAGCTGCCGCTTGGTCAGCTCTACCGGGACGACGGCATCACCTACCTGAGCAAGCGGCCCGAGGAGATCCTCACCGCCGTCCATCTCGATCCGCAGCCGGGCTGGCGCAGCGTCTATCTCAAGCTGCGGCGGCGCGGCGCAATAGACTTTCCCGTGCTGGCGGTGGCGGCGGCGGTGCGCCTCGTCGGACCGGAAAACACCGTCGCCGAGGCGCGGGTGGTGCTGGGAACCACGGCGCCCTGTCCGCTGCTCCTGCCCGAAGCGGCGGCGCTGCTGTGCGGCCGGCCGCTCGGCGAGCCGTCTTTCGCGGACGCGATGGCGGCAGCGGCCAAGCAGGCGGGCCGCGCGGCGCATCCGCTGGACAATACGGATCTCGGCGGCGCCTATCGCAAACGGATTGCCGGCGAGCTTTGCTTGCGCGCCCTGCGGGCATTACGCGAGTGAACACGCCGCGCCGCGCCACCAACCGGCGCGGTACTAGCCCTCATCCGCATCCGCCGCGGCTTCGTCCGCGTTATCTGCGGCCGCTGGCCCTCCGGGGACGACGTAGCGCTCATCCAGCCAGTTGCCGAGGTCGATCCGCTGACAGCGCGCAGAGCAGAAAGGGCGATAGCGATGCGCCGCAGCGATCGGCGCGGCATCGGCGCCCGCTCCGGCGTGCGCCGGTACTTTGGTGCCGCAGGTGGCGCAGCTGTAGCTTGGCGCGTCGGCCGTAACGCTTCCGGCGCGGTCGGCGCCTCCAGGGAGGCCCGCGGCAGCGGCGGGTCCTTTTGCCGCTGAGCGGGACGGCGCAGTGGACTTGGACGATTTCGATCGGTCGGGCATGGGCGCCGAAGTCTTAGCATAGATGCGCGCCGCGGCCCGTCCTCCGAGCGTGCGGGCCGCTCCCCGGCCCCTGCGGTGCTCGCGCCGCCAAGGCCGGTCGCGTATGCTCGGGGCATGGGTATCACGAAAAAGAGCACCGACCGGCAGAGTCCGGTGGCGGCCTTGGTCGTCGCGGCGCTGCTGATCTGGGGCCTCCAGCGCTTTGTCCCTTACGGCCGGCTGGTGCTTTATCCGTTCACGCTCCTTAGCACGTGGGTCCATGAGATGGGACATGGGCTTACCGCCCTTTTCCTCGGCGGTCGGTTTGAGCGCTTGGATATCTACGCCGACGCTTCGGGCCTGGCGTACTCGTATGTGCTGCCGGGCGCGCGCGGGGCGCTCGTGGCCGCGGGCGGGCTTTTGGCGCCGCCGTTTGTCGGCATGGTGATGCTCATGTTCGGCCGGCGGGCGGCGCGGCCCCTCCTCATGGGGCTGGCGACGGCCATGGTGGTGTCGCTGGCGCTGTGGGTGCGGACGCCGGTCGGCTGGCTTACGGTCGGCGGCCTGGCGGGGCTGTGCGTGGTCGTAAGCCACCTTGTGAGCGCCGGCGGGCGGCTGTTCTTCACCCAGCTCCTGGGACTGCTTTTGGCGCTCGATACGGTGATGCGGGCGGACTATCTGTTCATGAGCAGCGCCCAGATCGGCGGGCGGGTGCATGCCTCGGACGTCGCCGGGATTACCAGCGCGGTCGGCGGGCCGCAGGCGCTTTGGGGCGGGCTCATCGCCGCCCTGTCGGCGGGGCTCCTGCTCGTGGGTCTGTGGTCGGTGCTGAGCGCCCGCCGCGGCCGCAGCGAGCCGGCGCCGGGCGGGCGGCCGACGTCCAACGTCTAGCGCATGAGCCAGGCGCCGGGACTTTTATCCGATCCATTTTTGCGCGACGACTCGGTGCAGCCGCCGGCGCCGCTGCGCGTCCTTATCACCCGGCCGGATGAGCAAGCCCTGGAGACGGCGGAGCTTGTCCGGGCGGCCGGCGGCGCGGCGCTTTTCCATCCGTGTCTGCGCCTGGCTCCACCGGTCGATCCGCAGCCTCTGGCCGCCGCCGTGGCCAACCTCGAACACTTCAGCTGGGTCGCGCTGGCCAGCGCCAACGCCGCACAAGTGCTAGCTCCGGGGCTGCTTCGCTGCGCCCGGCGTCCGCGCATCGCCGCAGTGGGACCTAAGACCGCTGCGGTTCTGCAAGAGCACGGCCTGCATGTCGAGCTATGCGCCCGCGCCAGTACGGCGGAGGGGCTGCGGGACGAGCTCCTCGGCGCGCTCCAAAAATGCGGTCGTGAGCTTGCGGCGCAGCGGGTGCTGCTGCCGCGCGCCGCCCAAGGCCGCCAAGCCCTGGCGGAGGGTCTTGCGGCGGCGGGCGTGCAAGTAGAGGCGGTGACGGCCTACCAGATGCTGCCGCCGCCGCCGGCCGAGCTTGCGGCGATGGCGCAGCGGTTTCACCGCGGCGAGGTGGATCTTGTGCCCTTTGGCAGCCCGCGCACGGTCGAGATCGCGCTTGGGGCGCTGGGCCGCGAGGCGCCGGCCCTGTTACGCCGCACCCGCGTCGGAGCCATCGGTGCGACCACCGCTGCCGCGCTGCGTGCCCACGGCGTACAGATCGATGCCGGCGGGGACGGCGCTCCCGCTGACTTTGCCGTGCTGCTGCGGGCGCTGGCAGATGCCCATCGGCAGCGGCCGCGTTAAGCCGCCGCAGCCGGTGCGGCCGCGCTCCCGCCCCGTACCTACCCCCGTGCCTGCCGATGAAAGTCCACAAATATGCGGGGCTAGGAAACTTTGGGTCGTGACCTCGCCGCAGGTCTTGTGCTAGCTTTCGCTTGCTCCGGTGACGCCGAAGTGGCGAAATGGCAGACGCAGGGGACTCAAAATCCCTCGTCCTCACGG
>CALFML010000323.1 GCA_937879845.1 uncultured Myxococcales bacterium | reverse complement strand
CCGTCATCAGACGCTGCGTCGAGCCTGGATTTCCCGTCGAAAACACCAGATCGCCCGCAGCAACCCCCGTTGGACTGACGGGAAAGTAGTTGGTCGTCTTCAGCGGCTGTCCGTTTTCATAGACCCGCAGAAACGACACATCCAGTGAGTAGCGCGGATAGCTGAAGTTATCGGGATCGCCGCCAAAGCGTGCAGTTCCCGTCTCGGGCAAGAACACCAGCCGAACATCGGAATAGCGCTTGTACTTATATAGGTGGTACTTGCCACCGTGATACAGCGAGACCACGTCACAGCGCAGCTTGGTGCTGCTCGCGCAGGCCGTCTCGATGTTGCTGATCTCTCGTCGCAGCGCGCTGCCAAACTCGGCATCGGGAAGACCGCTCGTCGCAGCTTGAAGCTTTGCCGTCACGTCTTCAATGTCTTGTAGCTGGTTTAGCTCCATCGACGAGCACTTCAGCTCACTTGCGGGCGTCGCTGCGTAAAAGCCGGTGCGGTTGAGATCCCGTGACGGAGACGACTGCTCGACGATGCACTCGCTGATGCAGTGATGGTTGCTCAGCACCAGACCTTGATCCGACACAAACGCGCCCGAGCAGCCGTCCGCCAGGCGCAGCGACGCAAGCTGGACTTTGCGAAGCCACTCATCGGTCGCATTGAAGCCGTACTTGCGCAGGATCCGCTCCCGAGGAAACTCCGTCAGCGTCCACATTCCTTCGTCGCTACGTCCTTGCGATGCGTACAGCGATAGAAGGAGCGCGCAGCCAACGCCAACGACACGAGAAGACCCGGCTCGTGAGTGGCCGACGGGCGGCAGATGCGGAGCGGTGGACATTCGGCCTCCTGGGGCGCTTATCGACTAGCGAGCTGAAAACGAAAGCATTTTCCAGGGAAGCGGACCGTGTCAAGCGTCGTGGTGGACGAGCCAGCGAGGAGCAGAGCCACCCACAAGGTAGGCCGAAGCCATCGCTACGGCGTCGAGATCAGCTCAAAGTCAGCCGCACGCGCCCACGCCACGCGATGGTTGAAGTGGACTTGGTAGTACTCGGTGCCGTCTTTGACCACGATCTGCTTGCTTGGATCGTAGCTTGCCACCCATTCCTTGGCCCAGTAGTAGTCGCCCGTCGTCCGCGCCGCGAGTGCATAGCGCTGTCCAGCCGGCACGTCGTAGATCTTTTCCATCGCCACGGGCTTGGTCGGCGGCATAAACGCGGTGTCTTGCGGATACGCAACGCCATACAGCGGCGCGGTTGTAAGTCCAGTCCGAGGCGTAATCACCATCGCGCTCGCCTTCCGCGTCAGGCTTCGTCCTGGGTTTTGAAACCACGCTTTCTGACCGCCAAAGTAAATCGCCGACCAGTCGCCCTTTTGCTCGGCCAACACGTAGATGGGTCCCGTGCCAAGCTTGGTGCCCCAGTTGTTCATGCGGTCGCCGGGCCAGCCTTTGAGGTACTGGTTTTCCACAAGCGGAGCCATCGGATCCGCCGCCGTTCGCAGGTACACAAAGTTTGCGGGCGCGTCAGCGACGTCTCGGCAGTCCATCCCCGACGTGCCAAAGCAGTACGAGCCCTTCTGCAAGTTCGCTGCATAACCGGGACGCAGCACAATCGGAGTTCCGCTCTGTCCTGGGTCCGCATCGCTCGGCAGCGGCGCGCGCAGAAGCTGCATGTAGCGATCCCAGTCCCAGTAGGGCCCCGGATCCCAGTGCATGCTCTTCTGCCGGGCGGGACTTATGCCGGGGACTTCGTCGTGACCCAGGATGTGCGCCCGATCGAGCGGCACGCCGTAGCGCCGCGCCAAGTGGCGGACGAGCTTCGCCGACTCGGCGTACAGCGCATCGCTGAACCACTTGTGCCCTTCGAAGGCATAGGCCTCGTGCTCGATGCCGATCGAGTGCATGTTGTAGTACCAGTTGCCGGCGTGCCAGGCGACATGGCGCGGCGAGATGAACTTGGCGATGTGCCCATCGCTGGAGCGGACCAGGTAGTGCGCCGCGGCGGCGTTTTGCGGATCTTGGAATACTTTGATCGTCAGATCCCAGCTGAGGTCCGTGGTGTGGATGACGATGTAGCGCACCTCTTGGCCGTCGAGCGGACGGTTGGCCAGGTCGTAGTTGCCATACGATCCGGTGTTGGGATCGCGGATGGCGTAGGCCGCAGGCGTGTCATCGCAGACGGTGCTCGGCGGACAGTCGGGGTCCGCGGCGCTTTGCGGCGGCGGATCGCCGATAGGTCCCATCGCGCCGCTGCCGTGCAGCCCGTCGTCTTCACCGCAGGCGCCGAGCAGGCTGCATGCGGTGAGCAAGAGCCCCGCCGCCCGCAGCCCCCAGAAGCTGCGCGGGCGACCGACCGACCCCGCGGCGTCGCCCGGCCGCTGCAGCGTGCCGTGGCGGCGGCTGCGGTTTTGTTCAAGCGCACTCATAGATGCTGTCGCCGGTTGCATGCGGACCTCCGCTAAGGGAACCGCCTTGTGCTTATCACGACCGCGGGCCCAAGGGGCGATGAGTTCTCAATAAGCTGGATCGGGCGCCGGCAGCGGGTGCGTTCTGGCCGGCGCTACGGGGCTTTTTCCGCGACGGGAAGCAGCGGCGCGACATCGAGAAGCTTGATATCCGGACGCGCGCGCAGCTGCTCCAAGAACCAGTACTTGTGGCCGGCCCCGAAAGTGATGACCACGCGCTTTCCGCGGTGGCGCTGCAGCGCCTTGTCGATGAGACGGTAGTGCGCCTTGTTTATGTTCGTCCAGCCGCCGGGTCCGATCCAGTCGTTCTGGTACTGGTCGTAGAGCACAAGCTCCTCTTTGGTGCGCTGGTCGTAAAGCGCAGAGTGGATGACCTGGGGGTCGTCTTCGACGATCGGCTGCGCGGCGTGGCGGGCCTCGACTTCCTTGCTGCGGCGCTCGTACTCGGCGCGCTTTGCGGCGATGCTGGGATCTTGGCCATACTGGCGGAGGCGGGCGTCGCGCAGATCGGACATCTCCTGCGTCCAGGCGGCGCACGGCTCGATGGCGAAGCCGAGCTCCACGGCGAGCGGCAGCAGCACCGAAGTGTACTCGGGAAAGACCTTGAGCCGCGAGTCGGCGATCACCCCGCGCTCGGCGAAGTCCTGCCAGATGGTGGCCCAGCGATCCGGCGGAATCTCGGCGCAGACCACCTCCGGCGCCAGCCGCCGCAGGGTCTGTTCCACCGCCGCCAGGCCCCAGCGCGTGCTCTTGCGGTGCTCCCCATGGATCATGCCGAGCACCGCGACCTCGGTGGGCGCTGCCGGCGCGGCCTGCTTAACCGGCGTCGCTTGGGGAATGCTGATGATGTGCAGCTTGTGCGCCCCTTCGCACGACACCCACAGCGTATCGCCGCGCGGGTGTACGGCCATGACGATGGGAATCTCGCCGACCGGCACGCGCGCCACCACGCGCCGCTCGTTCGGATCGCTGCCAAGCTCGATGACGGAGACATCGTGGCTGCCGGTGTTGTTGACGAACAGCCGCCGGCCGTCGGGAGAGGCGACGACGGAAAACGGTCCCTGGCCGATGCCGGCGCGCAGGCTGCCGACTTCCTTGTGGGTGGCCGTGCTGACAAAGGCGATGCGGTCCTGTCCGCGTACGGCCAGGGCATACTCGAGATCCCCCGGCACAATGACGCCGCCGCTCAGCTTGGGACCGATCGGGACGGTCGCCGCGACGCGCTGGTTCCACAGATCGACCACGGTGACCGTGCCTTCGTCGTAGCTCGGAACGAACGCCTTGCGCCCGTCGCTGGTAAACGCCGGCGGAAACGGCCGCTTGCCGGTCGCAAACTCGCCCACCAGGCGGAACTTCTGTGGATCAAAGATGCGCAGCCGCGCCGTCTCCTCCACTGAGACAAGCAGCTTGCCATCCGGCAGCGGCCCGACCAGGAGCGACGGTCCCTCACCGGTGGCAAGCGGCGGCGGCCCTTTGGGGATAAGGCGGGCGAGCGCCGCGCCCTTGAACAAGCTGGCGACCAGGCCCCCATCCGGCAGCACCGCTACGCCCAGCGGCGTCCCGGCGGCCGGCCGCGAGCCCACGACTTGGCGCGTCGCCACATCGACCTCGGTGATGCGATCGCTGCCCGCCGCGGCGACAAAAGCCCGCTTGCCGTCGGCGCTGAACACGATCTGATGCGGGGCCTGGCCGACATCGAGCACCGCCAGCGTGGCAAAGCCGCCGCGCTGTCCGGGGGCCGCAGGCTCCTCGCCGAGCGCCTTGGCGACCGCGCGGGCGTTATCGGCGAACGTCGCCGCATACTGCGGGGACTGGCGGAACTTGGCGAACGCGGGGAAGCGCGCCTGCGCCGCCACCTGCTCCGCAGAGGCGCCCTTGGCCACGGCCGCTTTGGCGTTATCCCACTGCGCCTGCAGGTAGGAGCGGAAGCGCAGGAGATCCGCCGCCTGGCCCGGCGCGAAGTGGCCGGGAATCACGTGCTGCGGCTTGAGCGCAAGCAGCGTGTCCAGCGCCGCGAGCCACCCGCGCGTGCTGGCCTCCGCCATGTCCGGACTGGCGTCATTTAAGAACAGATCCCCGGTGGCCAGCACCTGCTCCGCCGCCGACCAGACGACGACATCGCCGGTGGTGTGGGCCGCGCCGAGGTGCCGCACTTCTATCTTGTGGTCGCCTAAATCGATGACTTCCTTGTCACTGGCCAAAGGCTCCGGCAGATGGATGCGGCAGGTCGTGAGGCTCTTGCGCTCCGCCGCGTCCTTGGTGTCGCGGAGCAGCATCTGCCGCGCCTGCGCCGCGTGCTCCGCCAGCGCGCGCCGGGTGCGCGGATGGGCGAGCAGCTTGGCCCCCGGTTCCTCCAGACAGACTGCCCCGAGGCTGTGATCCGGGTGCCAGTGCGTGAGCACCATGAAGCGCAGCGGCCGCTCCGTAGCTTTGCGCACCGCCGCCAGGAACCGCTGCGCATGCACCGGCGTCAGACCCGGATCCACGACCAGCGCCGCTTGGGTGCCGACAAACAGCGCGCCGTTGGCGGACCGGTCCACGTCGGACGCATAGACCCAGACGCGCGGCGACAAGCGGCGCAGGGAACCTTCCGAATCCCCCGCCGGCGCCGCCGCAGCAGCAGCCGATGGGAAAGCCGATGGGAAAGAAGGACTTAGGAGCTGGCTGAGCAAAAGGCCGATAAAAAGGAGTCTGATTTTCACCGGCCGATGCTAAACCACGACCGCGCGCAGACCTCAAGATGCAAATACGGCCGCAGGCGGTGCGGGGACTAGGCGGGCCGCAGGCGCACCAGGGTTGCGCCCCAGCCGCCGCCGCTCTCATCGGCCAGCTGAAACGCGGCGACCCGCGGATCGCGCTGCAGCAGGGAGTGGACGGTGCGGCGCAGCACGCCCTGTCCTTTGCCGTGGATGATGCGCAGCTCGCAGATGCCGCGCTGCAGACACTCTGTGATGTAGTCCGGAATGAGCTCACCGAGCTCGCGCGGGGAGAAGGTGTGCAGATCGAGCGTTCCGTTTATGGGAAGCAAAAGCGGCGGGTCTTCGCCGGCGCCGGTCTCATCGCCTTCCTCGGCTTGCGCGGGCGGCGGGTCCGCCGGGCGCTTCATGGATTGTACTGGTAGCTGATAAGACCGGAGAGCTCGGCTTCGTTGGTGCGCTCCCGCGGAAGATTGTCGGCAAAGTGCAGCCAGGGCATCTGGTTCTCCACTCCGTAGTGAAACTCCGGACGCACCGCTGTCGGCTCATCCAGACTCCCCAGGGAGAGGCAGATCCAGGCCGACTTGTCGTAGGCAAAGCTCAGCGGTGTGCCGCAGCTCTTGCAGAAGCCGCGCTGCGCTACGGAGGAAGATCGGAACAGGCTCAGGGGTCCCTCCCAAGTCACCTGATCTTGGCGCATCGGCACGAAAGCGGCGAACATGTTGCCGACGGCGCGCTGGCACATGCGGCAGTGGCAGTAGTGGATTTTGCGCGGCTGTCCCTCGGCGCGATAGCGCACCGCGCCGCACTGGCAGCCACCGACAAGGATCTTGGTCTGCGGTTCCTTCATGGCGGGCAGGCTACTTCATCCTCCCGCAACCTACAACGAGGTCCTTGCCGGATGCGCGCGGCTCAAGTCCTACACCGGCGCCGGGTCCGGCGGGCGAACCGGCAGGGGAAACGCCGGGCGCTGTAACTAAGTAGGCCGCTCCTGCGTCCTATATACGGCGCCGCGCTGGCGCGAAAAGAGGATGCCTTATGTTCTCTGCGATTCGAGTCGGTGCGACGGCCTCTTTGCTGCTCTTTGCCGCCTGCCACTCCCGCGATCGAAGCCGGCCGCCGGAGGATAGCACCCCGGTGCCGCCGGCCGCCGAAGGCGCCTTCGCCCGCCGGATTTCCGCCGCCGAGCTGGCCGAGCGCAAAAAGCAGCTGCCGAGCTTCGTGTTCCATGTCACCCAGGAAGAGGGCACCGAGCCGCCGTTCCGCAACGCCTACTGGAACAATCATTCGCCGGGCATCTATGTCGACGTCGTGTCGGGCGAGCCGCTGTTTTCGTCGCAGCAGAAGTTTGAGTCCGGCACCGGCTGGCCGAGCTTCTGGGCGCCGCTGGAAAAGGCCAACATCAAGACGCGGGACGACAGCACCCTGGGCATGTCGCGGGTCGAGGTGCACTCGCGCATCGCCGGTTCGCACCTGGGCCACGTCTTCGAAGACGGACCGCCGCCGACCGGCCTGCGCTACTGCATGGACTCCGCCTCGCTGCGCTTTGTCCCCGCTGAGCGTCTGGTGGAAGAAGGCTACGGCGCCTACGTCGGACTGTTTCCCGAGCTAAAGGCCGCGCCGCCGCCGGAAAAGCCGCAGCCACCGCCGGAAAAAACGCCGCCGGTGCCGCCGGTGCCACCGGTCACCTAGGGAACGCTCCGGCCGGAGATACGGCACCGCCGCGCCGCGGCCCGGTCGCCGCGCGCGATCCACCTCGCCACCGGGCAAAAAGAGGCTGTCGTAAAGGGCTGCTTCGCGCTATCTATATGGGTCGATGAGCTCCCGTCTCAGCGCCTGCGTCTTCGGCCGATATTTCACCTTCTCGTCGATAAAAGAGGTGATGAACAAGGCCAACGAGCTTCGCTCCGGCGATGTCCAGGCGGGCCTGTGCGCGCACAGCGATCGCGAGCGGGTCGCCGCCAAGCGCGTCCTGTCGCAGCTGACGCTCGATGAGCTGTACGAATCGCCGAGCGTGCCGTACGAGAGCGATGAGCTCACGCGGCTGTTTCAGGACAGCTGCCAGGCGCGGGCGCGGCAGCGGCTCGGCGGACGCTCGCTCGCCCAGGTGCGGGAGTGGATTGTCGACACCCGCACGACCGGAGAGGAGCTGCTCGCCGTGTCTCCGGGTCTTACACCGGAGATGATCGCGGCGGTGACCAAGCTCATGTCGAACATGGACCTGGTGACGGCGGCGCGCAAGATCCGGGTGGTGGTGCGCTGCAACAACACGCTCGGGCTGCCCGGCCGCATCTCGTCGCGGCTGCAGCCCAACCACCCGCGCGACTCCGAAGAGGGCATCCTCGCCGTCATCCTCGACGGGCTGAGCTACGGCAACGGCGACGCCGTGATCGGGGTGAACCCCTCGACCGAGACCGTCGAGTCGACGGTCGAGATCCTGAGCCGGGTCAAGGCGCTGATGAACAAGCTGGCGGTGCCGACGCAGAACTGCGTG
>CALFML010000322.1 GCA_937879845.1 uncultured Myxococcales bacterium | reverse complement strand
AAACAGCCGCGCGGGAAGCGCGCGGTGGGGGGAGGCTCCGGCCGGCTCTGCCGGGAGGAGGGGGGCGGGCAGAGCCCCCAGTTTCATAGCAGGTTTTGAGAGGCGTTCTTAGCTCAGCCGGCGTCTTTGGCCATGGCGCGGGCGAGCGCCGGGCGGGCGCCGCAGCGTTTGAGGTACTCATCCACCACCGCATCGGCCGGCAGCATGTTGCGGCTCCACTGGCCCATGCTGGCGATCAGAATGTCGGCCCCGGAGAACTTCTCGCCAAGAATGTAGGGGCCCGCGTTGAGCGCGCCGACGATGCGCTTGTCCACAGAGGCGCGGCTCGTGAAGGTCCGCTGCAAGGCGGGATGCTCGCTGAGTCCGGCGAATCCCACGGTGATCACCGGCTCGATCACGCCGGCGTAATAGGCGAGCCAGGTGAGGTAAGCGCCGCGCAGCGGATCGCCGACCTTGGGGGCGATTCCGGCATTGGGGAAAAGATCCGTTAAGTAAAGAATGATCGCCGCGGACTCGCTGATGACGGTCCCTTCGTGAACCAGCGCCGGGACTTTCTTGTCGGGGTGGGGGTTTGACGGATCCGCGGCCCCAGTGCCGTCCATCCGCGGGATGTCGGTGATCTTGAGCTGATACGGGGCGCCGAGCTCCTCTAGGAGCCAGATGATGCGGGAAGAGCGCGAGCGCGGGGCGTGGTGCAGGGTCACCATGGTAAGACCTCCAAATGTGAAGGTCACACCTTACCGGAGCAGCCTTTTGCGTCAACCCTCAAAGATCAGGCTTTTCCGACGCTGACGAACTGAGCAGGAAGGCGAAAATTGCCGCTTTGGCGATTGCCAGCGGCAAAAGTTTCGGAGGCGGCGCGGCAGCAAGTCCGTGGTGGGAAAAGCGGGAAGCCGCTCCGGAGTCCTGACTTCTGCGGCGATGTTTGCGCCGATGTGATGACTCTGCCGGTCCGCTGCAACAACCCCCTGGGCATCATCATTTACGAGATGCTGGCGGGAGCGGCGCCGTTTCATGCCAAGGCGGCGATGGCGTTCATGCGCCAGCACATGGTGGCGGAGCCGCCGGATCTGCGGACGCGGGTGCCGCAGGTCAGCAAGGAGCTGCACGAGCTCGTCCACGCCATGCTGGCCAAGGAGCCGCAAGCGCGTCCGGACATGACGCAGGTCATGGACCAGCTGCGCCGGATCATGGGCGGCTCGAGCCGCATCGGCGATACGCTGGTGGTTGAAAACGTCGCGCCGAATTTGCCGGAGCGGCGGGCGACCCTCCTGTGGTTAGGGGGCGCGGGGCTCGCGGTAATCTTGCTGCTCGGGATCCTGTGGGCGGTCTGGGGGCGCAAGGTGACGCCGCCGCCTGAGCCGGGAACGCCGAAGGTGGAGGCGACCTCGGTTCCCACCCCGCCGCTTCAGCCGCGAACGGCGCCGCCGACGCCGGAGGTGCAGCCGGCGCTGGACATGGGGCGGCCCGATGCGCGGTCGAGCCCACCGCCGGCGGTGCCGCCGAGCGAGCCGCCGGATGCCGGCAGCCCGGCTGATGCGCTGCCGCACGACGCCGCGGAGCCCGAGCCCGCCCAGCGGATCGAGCCCGAGCCGTCGCCGCCGCCGGTGGAGACGGCTGAGCCGCCGCCATCGCCGATTTCTCCCACCCCGCCGCATGCCGTGCCGCCCAAGGGCAAGCACGCGGGCAAGGCCCAGCCTTCCCACTCTGAGAGCCGGCACCGCAGCACCAAGCAGCGCGGGAAGCACGGCCACTCCCGCTAATCCATAAGGCAGCAAATTTTGGCTGCTGTTTTCCCTCGCACGAGAGGCGCGCGGCGGCGGATCGCTGCCTAGAACATCGGCAGCTTGGGCCCGAGAAAGTGCGGTTTGGGATGCGTGATCTTGACCTGCACATAGGCCCGCGCCCGCGCCAGCTCCTCACGAATGCGGTACCACAGCGCCCGCTGGTAGCGCTGCTGATCGGCGGCGACGCCGACCGCGTCGATCCCGAGCGAGGTGCAGGTGAACAGCGCCCGCGCCAGATGAAAGCGCTGGGTGACGAGGACCGCGCTGTGGACCTCGAAGACCGCCTGCGCGCGGTAACACGAGTCGTAGGTGTGAAAGCCGGCGTAGTCGAGGACCACATCTTGCGGCTGCACGCCCAGGCGCACCGCGTACTCCTTCATCGCCGTGGACTCGTCGTAGGTGCGGCGGCTGTTGTCGCCGCTCATGAGCAGCTTGCGGACTTTGCCGCGGTTGTAGAGCTCGACCGCCATCTGCACCCGATCGGCCAGCGGCGCGGAGAGGGCGCCGTCGGGGAAAACCCCAGCGCCGAAGACCAGGGCGACATCGCGGGCGGGAGCGGCGGCCGCGGCAAAGACCCGGCCGTGCTCGGCGGCGGCGACCGCTCGCGCCAGCGACCAGACGGCGACCACGGCTGCGAGAAACAGTCCCGCGGCGAGCGCGACCGCGTGCCGCCGCGTCATTCGCGCTGCCGACGCCGCCGCCCGCTGCCGCAGTGCCGCCCCTAGCTGGCGTAGCGCTTTCACCAAGGCCGCTGCTGCCGTGCGCATCGTCTTGCTTGAGTTTAATCGGTGCATGCGCCCGTGCCATCTGGAACCTTGGCGGATCGCTCCGCACCTTGGGCGCTGCCGCCAGCGCGCGCCGAGCGCCGCCCATTGGCCGCCGCAAAATCGGCGCTGCGGGACGCCGCGCGCGGTCCCGGCCGTGCTGGCGAGCGTCTGCGCGCCGCTTTCAGTCGGCAAGCACGGTCAGGACTAGAAGCGGCGCCGCGGCAGGGGTATGGTGCCGCCCGCAATGACCAGACCCTGGCAGAATATCGCGGCCGTGCCGACCGCTGAAGGCACCCTCGAGCTGCGCCGTCGCGGCGACGATGAGTTTCTCATCGTCATCGCCGGGCGGGTGCTCATGACCAACTCCAACCGCCGCTCCGAGCAGGCGCTGGCAACCCTGGCCTGCGCGGCGCTCGGCGGTCGCGGCCCGGAGGCGGAGCGGCGGACGGGCGGGCCGCGCATCCTGATCGGCGGACTGGGAATGGGCTACACGTTGCGGGCGGCGCTCGATGCTCTGCCGGCGGAGGCGCGGGTCGATGTCAGCGAGCTCAATCCCGCGGTCGTCGACTGGTGCCGCGGCCCGCTGGCTGGACTGACCGGCGACGCGCTGGCCGATGCGCGAGTCCGGGTCGAGGTCCGCGACGTGGCGCAGCAGATAGCCAGCGCTGCGCCGGGTACCTACGACGCAATCCTGCTCGACCTTTATGAGGGCCCGTATGCCGCGACGCAGCGACGCGAAGATCCGTTCTTTGGTCCCAAGGCGCTCGTGCGGACGCGCCGCGCGCTCTCGCGGGGGGGGATCCTGGCCATCTGGTCTGAGGACTTCGACGCGCCGTTTACCCGGCGTTTTGGCGCTGCGGGGTTTGCGGTCGCCACCCATCGCACCGGACATGGTGGGCGTACGCACATTGTCTACATCGGGGTGCGCACGACCTGGCCCGATTGAGGGAGCCAGCCTGGCGGCAAAAGGAGTGTGATTTCGCGGCCGTGGCCGCGGCGCTCGTGTGGGCTGCGGGATCAGGAGCGAGACTGCTATCCTGATAGTATGGCGGGGGTCGCGCCCAGCGCGCGTACATCATCGGTCTCCGGCACCCCGGCACGACCGCCTCTGAGCGCCAGCTCGGCGATGGCGCCTGGCGGCCGCGCTGCTGCCCGCCTACGGCAGGTCGGTCTTAGTACCGCGTCCGATGAATTCGGAAGCACCGCTGCGCCGGGCCGGGCCGGGGGGTGGAGCATCGGCCTTAGTGCGGTCGGCCTCAGTGCAGGCTCTGATGAATTCGGAAGCACCGCTGCGCCGGGCCGGGCCGGGGGGTGGAGCATCGGCC
>CALFML010000321.1 GCA_937879845.1 uncultured Myxococcales bacterium | reverse complement strand
GTGTGAGCGAGGAATCCGCCGTCGGCAAACAGAGCGATCCGGCGTCTAGGCATGGCGTAGTTCTCTCCAGGCGATGACGGCGCGGTGGGTCAGCATCCTAAGGCTCCCAAACAGCTTGGGAGGGGGGTCTGCTCGGCTCGGGTGGCCCGCGTTGGTCCAACCTTCCGACGGAGAATCCCAGGCGCAGTCGGTGAATCTATTCCGCTTGCACTAAACACCACTTCTTGCCCGGCTTCCACAAGAAAATCACACGCTTAGCGACGGAAAAGCTGGGTGGGGCTCACCCCCCCAGGTGGGGGTTTGGGCGGACTTTATCTGCTCGGTCGAGTTTGGCGGTTTGGCGGGTTTGGCGGCTCTGGCGACTCTGGCGGCATGGGTCGCTCTTGACGAGCTGGCTGCTCGCGATAGATATGTCGCGTCATGGTGAAGACTTCCAGGTCGGGTAAGTCGGGCAAGCCGCAGCGGCCGCGATCGGCTGGCTCGCCGCCGGTGCGGCCGGAGGCGGCGTCCAAGGCGGTGGTGCTGCTCAGCGGCGGCCTCGACTCGACGACAGTGCTGGCGATGGCGCGCGAGCAGGGCTTTATTCCCTACGCGCTCAGCTTCCGCTACGGGCAGCGCCACCACATCGAGCTCGCCGCGGCGGAGGCGGTGGCGCAGCAGCTCGGCGCGGCCGGCCATATCGTCATCGACATCGATCTGCGGATCCTCGGCGGCTCCGCGCTGACGGCCGACTTGCCGGTGCCCAAGGACCGCGACCCGGCCGCCATGAATAAGACCGACGCCATCCCGATCACCTATGTGCCGGCGCGCAACACGATCTTCCTGTCCTACGCCCTGGCGTACGCCGAGGTGCTGGGCGCCGCCGACATCTTCCTTGGCATCAACGCCCTGGACTACAGCGGCTACCCCGACTGCCGCCCGGAGTACCTGCGCGCCTTCCAGCGCCTTGCCGATCTGGCGACCCGCGCCGGCGTGCAGGGGCAGACGCGGATGCGGGTGCATGCGCCGCTCCTGCACCTGACCAAGGCGCAGATCATCGCGCGCGGGGTGGCGCTCGGGGTGGATTACGGCCTTACGCGCAGCTGCTACGATCCCGGGTCGGACGGGGCGGCGTGCGGGCGCTGCGACTCCTGCCAGCTGCGCCTTTTGGGGTTCGCCCAGAACGGACGGCCGGATCCGGCTCCCTATGCCGCCGCGGTCCCCCGATGAGCTACGCCGTCAAAGAGCTCTTTTACACCCTGCAGGGCGAGGGCGGAAACACCGGCCGCGCCGCCGTCTTCTGCCGCTTCACCGGCTGCAACCTGTGGACCGGCCGGCCCGAGGATCGGCTGCGCGCGGTATGCCAGTTCTGCGACACCGATTTCGTCGGCACCGACGGCCCGGGCGGCGGCCGCTTCGCCACCGCGCAAGAGCTGGCGCACGCTGCCTGGAAGGTTTTTGTCGCCGGCAGCACGCCGGGCGCCGACTTGGCCGCGCGCATCCGCGGCCCGGGCGGCCAGCAAGCCGCGAAAGAGGCACAAGACCCGGCCGAGCGACTCGACTTGCCCGAGCGACTGCAGTCGACCGGCGGTTCGGCGTCCCTGCGGCCGCTCGTGGTGTGCACCGGAGGCGAGCCGCTGCTGCAGCTGGATGCGCCGCTCGTCGCCGCGTTCCACGCGGCTGGATTCCTCGTCGCCATCGAGACCAATGGCACGCTCGCGCTGCCTCAAGGGCCGGAGCCGCGCGGCGGCATCGACTGGGTGTGCGTGAGCCCCAAGGCCGGCGCGCCGCTGCTCCTTACGGCCGGCGATGAGCTCAAGCTCATCTATCCCCAGCCCGGCGCCGAACCGGAGCGCTACGTCCACCTGCCGTTCGCGAATTTTTTCCTGCAGCCGATGGACGGTCCGGCGCGCGCCGAGAACACCGCGCTGGCGGTGCGTTACTGTCTGCTCCACCCGCAGTGGCGGCTGAGCCTGCAGACGCACAAGCTCCTCGGCATTCCTTAGCCGCTGCCGCAGCCTCGGGCGAACGCAGCCGGCGGACCTGGCGCCCGCCTCGGCTTGACACCTTGGCGCGGTTTACCAAACAATCTGGCCATGATCCGAGACGCCCTCTGCCGTACCGATCCCGAGGTCTCCGCCCTCATCGATGCCGAAGACCAGCGCCAGCGCGACAAGATCCGCCTCATCCCGAGCGAGAACTACACCTCGGCGGCGGTGCTGCAAGCCGCCGGCACCTCCCTGTCCAACAAGTACAGCGAGGGCTACCCCGGCAAGCGCTACTACGAAGGCCAGCAGTACATCGACCAGATCGAGCAGCTTTGCATCGGCCGCGCCAAGGCCCTGTTCGGCGCCGAGCACGCCAACGTCCAGCCCTACTCCGGCTCCCCGGCCAACCTCGC
>CALFML010000320.1 GCA_937879845.1 uncultured Myxococcales bacterium | reverse complement strand
CCCGCAGCCCCCGTGGAGCAACCCATGTACAAGCTCGCAAACAACACCGTCGCCCCGGCACCTCAGTCTCTCGCCTCCGCCCCCGCTATCCTCCGCGCCAAAAAGGGCTCGGCCCTGCGCTGCCTCGCCCTGGCCAGCGCCTTCATCGCCGCGGTATCGACCGGCTGCGGTATGCCGGAGCAGGACGGAGCCGAAACGGAAGAGCTCCAAGACAACCTTTCCAGCCCCACCATGTGGATCGGCGCCCGCGTCAGCGAGCCCGACGCCACCGAGGCTTCGTTCAACTCCGCTTCCTCCAAGTTCGGGCCGCTCCGGGTCCGCCGCTCTTTCAACTCCCATCTGCCGCCCGACATCCAGCACACCGAGGCTGCAGATGACGTCAAGAACCACGTGGTCACCTTCCTCTCCGTCCGGACGCCGCAGACCAGCGATGGCGTCGCCAGAGACGGCTATGACCCCGTCGGTGTGGCCCGGGGCGACTACGATAAGGCGATCGCCACGCTGGCCGCCTCGTTCCCGACCGATCACACCACCTACCTGACCATGTTCCATGAGGCCGAGGCCTGGATGACCGGACCCCAGTTCGTCGCCATGTTCCGGCACTTTTACACCAAGGTGAAGGCGGCCAACCCGCACATCAAGGTCGGCACCGTGCACATGTCGTATCAGTGGCGGCCCGGCTCGACGACCACCAAGGACCAGGACTCGTGGTGGGTCGGCTCCGCCTACACCGACTTCATCGGCGTGGACGACTACAACACGGCGACCACGACCGACCGCACCACCGCCGGCAACGACCCGCAGTTCCAGCGCTGGTTCAACTGGGCCAAGAATAAGGGCAAGCCGCTGGCCGTGATCGAGTTCGGGCGCCTGGAAAATCCCAAGGACGCCAACGCCCGCGCCAACGAGCTGCTAAACACGGAGACCTGGCTGCGCAACAACAACTTCTTCATGTTCCTGTACTGGCACGGCTACGATGAGCCGAACCAGGGCGGCGTCAACTGGGGGATCACCGGCGCGCCGGCCCAGAACGCGATGCGCGCCATCTCCTCGCGCGGCAAGACCGGTTGGTAGCAGCAGCCACGATGCGGCCGGCCCTTACGCCCCTATCCCTTCTCTCCACCACAGCCGATCGCCATCGGTGAGCGGCGCTGACTTCGCCGTGAGTCGGTCCGGCGCCGGACCGCAGGTGGGCGCCGCTTCTCCGATGGCGAGGCTCGGCGGCGCAAATCCCAAAAGCGATCTCCCGCTCTCTATCCTCCCAGTAAGCTACTTGCCTGCGGGTCGGAGGGGACCCTGCTCCTCGGCCAGCCGCGTATCCAACCGCCGCGCCGCCTCCAGGGCGTAGCTCCGACAGCCGTGCGGATCCACAAACGGGTCCGGTTCCTTTGGGCGGGCGGCGCGCGCCTTCTGCTTTTGTTCCAGGTTCACTAAATCCGGATGCACAGAGAGCACAACGTCGCAAGGGAGCGCCGCCACCGTGGCGATGCTCTGGCGGAACACCGCGGCGATCCCTTGGGACTTCGGGCCGCCGCTGAAGCGGTAGCCGGGAGCGGCGACCGGGTTCAGGCTGTCGGCGTAAACCACTTCGAGGCAGCGCGCACCTTCGCAGCTCCGCCAGGTCCAAGTCGTGCTGCCCGGCGTGTGTCCGGGCGTCAGATGCGCGGTGATCGCAAGCGGTCCTACGCGCAGGACTTCGCCGTCTTGCACCGCTCGCACGCGGGAGATGGGCGGGAAGGAATTGGCCTTGCGGCCAAAGCCATACTGCGGGTCATCGGCCAGCGGCTCACCGGCGCTGAGCGCCTTCGCGCCGGCCGCGCTCGCCGCCACCTCCGCACCGCTATACCGCTGCAGCGCGGCGATCCCGCCTGCGTGATCGAAATGAGCGTGCGAGTTGACGATGAGCCGGACCTCTTCGGTACGGAAGCCGAGCGCGCGGATGTTGTCATGGATGAGAGGCGCCGATTGCGGCAGGCCGCCGTCTAAGAGGATGTGCCCTTTGTCCGAAGTGATCAGAACCGCGGACAGACCGGCTACGCCGACGTAGTAGGTGCTGCCGAAGATGCGGAAGGGGGCGCGGGGTACGTTCCACTCGGCGCAGGCATCGCAGACGATGGCGGGATCGGCGCGGAAAGGACTTGCGGCAAAGCCGGGGGGCGGTAGCGCGACGAGCGCGCCGGCAAACAGAACAGCGGTCCGCATGGCCCAAGGACCCTAGCACGGCGCGCGGGCGCTCGTTAGTCCCTTTCTGAATGAACGCAAGTCGCAGACCGAAGCAGATACGTGATATGATAAGGAGGCGTGCGCCTTGGTTCGCGCTGCCTGCCGCGTCGCACTGGAGGAGATTGCATGATGAAGCCCTACATACCCGCAGCGGTGGACGGGCCCGCGGATACAAGCAGCGGCCCTCTGGTTGCGCTCACGACCGCGCTGGGCGCGGCCCGGGACGAGCAGGCGGTCCTCGTCGCGAGTCTGGAGTACCTCCAGCGGTTCGGCGCGCAAGAGATCCGGCTTGTCTACGTGCACCGGGACTCCCAGGGAATCGCGCATGAGTGGCAGGTAGTCGCCCACTGGCAGGATGGACGGGCGCTCTCGGGCGGGGCCGAGCACACGGAGCGCCATCCGCTCACCGACGATAATCCGATTGTCCGGCTGGGACTGAACAAGACGGCGGAACCCCTGCTCCTTGGGGAGTCGACGCAGGCGGCTCCCCAAGCGGCGGAGGCGACGCCGACATTCTACGATACTATCGCCGGCGGTCCCTCCGGCTGCAAGGCGATAGCGCTCCTGCCCCTAGGCAGCGAGGGCAGCGGCGGGCAGGCACTGCTGGCGGTCTTCTGGACGGTGCCGCACACTTTTTCGCGCGCGGAGTCCAACGCTTACCAGCTGCTCATGGCGGTGCTGGGCATATGCATCAGCCGCCTGCGCTCGGAGCGCGAGCTCGGCGTCGCGCTCATGGAAGCGGCGGTGCTCCACGAGATCACCAAGCAGCTCAACGTCGCGACGAGCCTTCAGAGCGTGCTCAGCGCGCTGCTGATACCGTCTCCGGCGCGGGAAGAAGCGGAGGTGTCGCTGTGCTCGATCGAGCCGCAGCCCGACGGGACCCCCGGCTGGCTGACCGTCATCGGCACGCTAGTCGCCGGCAGGCCGTCGGAGACCACGCAGCTTGGGGCACGCTACTACCTGCCGGAAATTCCATTTTCAAAGCTGTATATGAGCAGCCCGGATGCGCCGCTGCTAATCAGCGACATCGAAAACGACCCGCGGGTCGACGACTACGCGCGCAGCCTCTACCGCGCCATCGGAGCGCGGGCGACCATCGTGATGGCGCTGACGCTGCAAGGGCGCTGGATCGGCCTGTTCAGCGTGACTTGGAAGCGCCCGGTGCCGCTCACGCAGCGGGAACAGCGGTTGTACCAGGCGCTGGCCAAACAGGCGGCGCTGCTTCTTGATAACAGCCTGATGGTCGACCGCCTGCGGGCCTCGCTCCATGCGACGCAGCAGCAAGAGGCGCTGCTGCAGACCATCCTCAACAATCTCCCCATCGGCGTCATCCTGATCGAACCGCCGGCGATGCGGCTCATGCTCAGCAATGCTCATGCGAAGCGTATGCTCGGGCGCGCGGCCGATCCGCAGATCCGGGAAAACATCACCGCCGCCATGGTGGACTACCAGTTCATGCAGCCCGGCACCGATCTGCCCATTCCGGTCGAGCAGCTCGCCGCCGCTCGCGCGCTGCGCTCCGGGCAGATAGAGACCGTGGAGCTGGACATTGTCCATGCTCACGGCCAGCGTATTCCCATCGAAGCCAACGCGGTTCCTATCGCCAATGAGCACGGGTCCGTCAAGCAGGTTATCATCCTGCTCACCGACCTTAGCACACGCAAGCGCACCGAGGGGGAGCGGGCGCAGCTTCAGCAGGAGATCATCCGCGTCCAGGCCGCGGCGCTGGCTGAGCGCAGCTCGCCGATCATTCCGATCACCGATGACATCCTGGTGCTGCCGCTCATCGGTTCGATCGATACCGAGCGAGGTCAGCAGGTGCTCGACACGCTGCTGCACGGTGCCAGCGAGCGCGGCGCGCGCGTCGTCATCGTTGACATCACCGGCGTCCGCACCCTTGACACCCAGGCCGCTTCCACGCTCACCGGCGCCGCCCGCGCGCTCCGGCTCCTTGGCGTCGAGCCCGTGCTCACCGGAATTCGCGCCGAGGTGGCGCAGACTCTGGTCGGTCTGGGGATCGACCTCTCTGGCATCACCACCCGCAGCACCTTGCAGGCCGGCATCCAGTATGCGCTAAGCCGCCTCGGCAGGACGGTTATTCGCTAGCCGCACCATACGGGCACAAAACGCCACGTTCTTCGCGCGATACCCGGCGCTCAGTGTATGGTACGCGCATGCTCAACGACCCCTTTCACAACCGCCTCCTCGAGATTGTCCTCCGTCTGCCCGGCGCCTATGAAGACAGGCCGTGGGGGAGCGTCCATTGCAAGGTCGCTGGCAAGATCTTCGTCGGCTGGGGACGCCGCGGCGACGGTGAGATGGAGCTCGGCTTCCGGACGGATTTAGAGCTCCAGTCGATGCTCGTCGCGTCCGATCCAAGGTTCACGATCGCCAAATACGTCGGCCAGTACGGAGGGGTCGACATGCGCCTGGGGACCGCGCCGAACTGGGACGAGGTCGAGCATTTCATCGTCGAGAGTTACCGTAGAATCGCTCCGAAGAAGCTCGTCAAGGAACTGGACGCGCAGGACGGAGCTGCCGGCTTGGCCGTAGCGGCGAAGCCGGCAGGGAAGAGCGCCGCGGCGGCTAAAAAGACGGCGGCGGCGAAGAAGATGGTGGCGGTGAAAAAAAGCTCCACCGCGAAAAAAACGGTCGCTAAATCGCCGGCAAAGCAGGCCTCCGCGACGAAGAAAACCGCGACGAAGAAAACCGCGACGAAGAAGCCCGCCGCGAAGAAGCCCGCCGCGAAGAAGCCTGCGACCAGGAAGTGAGCGCTCTTACGTCCTAGGGTGCAGGCTCCATGATGACGACGCCGTCCTTCTCGATGACGCGCACCTTCTCACCGTCGCGGCAGGAGCCGCCGAAGCTCTTGCCTTCTTTGCTTTTGCCGATGACCCGGCCCGGAGCGATCGAGGTCTGGGTGTGTGAGCCCACCGACTGGTTGCTGGTGTTGCCAGATTCGACGGTGAAGGAATATTTGGTTTCGTTGTGGATGCTGCAGCTGGCAAAGGCCCGCGGCGCGATGAGGAGTGCGGCAGCGGCGCCGACTGCCAGAACAAAATGTCGCGTGTGCATGATCCGTGTCCTTTCCGTCAATGGGGATGGCGAGCTTGCTCACCGTGAGCCGGCCTTCTGCCGGCGGACAGCGCGTAGCCTAGCCGAAGCGCGGCGGGCGGTCTACTGCATTGAAGGCGCCGCGCGCGCTCTGGCCTACCAGATGAGGCCAGGCACCCATCCGAAAAGCGCCCACGGCGGACCTTTGGTGAGGTTCAATCCGCGCTGTGCTCATCGGCGGGCTCTTGCGCGGCGGGCAGCATGCGTTCCACGAAGCGGCTGAGCAGCTTGGCGAGCTGTGCCTGTTCGGTCGGCTTCCAGCCGTCGATTGCCAGCGCGATACGGGATCGCGTCAATGCGCTCCCCTTGTTCTGCAGCGACGCACCGCGGGGGGTGATCTGGAGCACCACCTTGCGCGCATCGCCTTGCGCCGCCTGCCGCCGCAGCAAGCCTTTGGCGACCGCCTGCGCCACCTGCCGGCTGGCGCGGGAGGGATCGACGCCCAGCAGGCGCGCGAGCTCTCCGACCGTTGCGCCTTGCGCAGAGTCGCTCGCCTGCGCGACCCGGACGGCGTCCAGAAGCCGTAGATCCGTGTAGTCGAGCTGGGAGCGCTCCCCGAAGGCCGACTCCCACAGCTGGACCAGCTCCCGGCGCTGGAACAGACGGCGCAGCGCGATCAGCGAGTGGCGGATCGACTCGACGGAGGCGGGCTCAGTGGCGCGTGTTTCGGCGGCGCGGAGAAGGCGGCGGCTCGTGGTCGTGACAACGTGTGCCTTGCGCATATATATGCCCTTAGCATATAAATTCGCAGTGCCGCTGCAAGTTCAGGAACAAAAATTCAGGAACATAAAGAGATGAGAATGAGCACTCATATACTCGACAATCCGATCTGGGCCTCTCTCTCCACTTATCACCGTGGGTTGGCCCAGGGCGCCGGGGATTTGCTGCGCTATCCGGCGGAGTTCGCGCCGTTTTTGGCGCTCCCGCGGGCGGGCTTGGCCGACGGCGCGGCGCTCGCATCGCTGGTGCGCGCCGATGAGACCCTATTCCTGGTCGGACCCCGCCCCGACGCGCCATCCGAGTGGCGCGTCGATGATCTAGCCCTGCTGGCCCAGATGGTGTGCCAGGTCCCCATGCCGGAAGTGCCGGGTCCCGCGATCGTCCGCCTGTCCGAGCACCATCGCCCCGCCGTGCTGGCGCTGACCGAGCTGGTCTACCCGCACTACTTCCGTCGTCGGACTATGGAGCTCGGTCGATACTTCGGAATCATCGAACAGGGCCGGCTCGCCGCGATGATCGGCGAGCGGATGGGCTGCCCCGGATTCCGCGAGGTCAGCGCCGTATGCACGCACCCCGACTTCGCCGGCCGCGGTCTGGCGCGCCGGCTGCTTGCTTTTTTGACCAACGACATCATCCAGCAAGGCGCGACGCCGTTCCTGCACGTGAGTCCGCAGAACGAGCGCGCCAAGCGCCTGTACGATCAAAAGGGCTACCACACCCGCAGCCAGATCGCATTCTGGTCGCTCCGGCGAAAATGAACGCCAGCAAGCAGCCGTAGGGCGGCGCGCTTCAGTCGAGGGGGAAAAGATAAGCGGCGCCCAAGCTGGCCGCTGCGGAGTCGAAGAACTGGGGTCCCCGGCGTGTCCGAAGTCGCAAACTTCATGATGCGGCCGCCCGAGGATCGCTGAGGAGAATTCTATATTGTTATTGTTCCGTAGGCATTCCGTCGGGATGGGGTTTCGCAAATCCCCGCCGAGAAAAACGCGCCGCTGGTGTCGGCAATAGTGTCGGAGTCACTTGCGCCGCCCGCTCCGCGTCGTAAATCTCCGGGACGGGCTCGCGGCGGAAGACATCTGGATCGGTTGATTGCGTATCGCGCGCGCCCTCATCCGCGGCCGGAGGTCCCGCTACAGTGAGATTTTACTGCCTCGGCACGGGGGACGCGCGATTAAAGCGGGGCACCGCGCGCTGCGCTCGCAGTGCGCGGTGGGAGCCATCGCGTCCATAGGGGACGGCAGCGCCCGGGCTTTAGCCGGCGTCGGCGAGGCAGGCGTACCGGGCGCGCAGCTCGCGCTTGAGGATCTTGCCGCTCGGGTTTTTGGGCAGCGCGTCGGCGAAGGCGACGAACTTGGGACACTTGTAGCCGGCCAGGCGGGCGCGGACGTGGGCGATCACCCCCTCGGCGCTCAGGGCCGTGCCGGGTCGGGGCACGATGACGGCGGTGACGGCTTCGACCCAGCGGGGGTGGACGATGCCGAAGACGGCGACCTCGGCGACCTCGGCGAGGGTGTAGATGGCCTCTTCGACCTCGCGGCTCGCGACGTTCTCGCCGCCGGTCTTGATCATGTCTTTTTTGCGATCGACGACCGATAGGTAGCCGTGTTCATCGAGCACGCCGAGGTCGCCCGAGTGAAACCACCCGTCCCGGAACGCCTCGGCGGTCTTGGCTTCGTCGTTGTAGTAGCCCAGCATGGCGTGCGGGCTGCGGTGCACGATCTCGCCGACCTGACCGGGGGCGACGGGCTCGCCGGCCGCATCGACCACCTGGGTCTCGACGTTGATCGACGCGCGGCCGGCGCTGCCCGCGTGGGTGAGCTGCTCCTGCGGACGCAGGATGGTTGCCACGGGAGCCATCTCGGTCTGGCCATAGAAGTTCCATAGCTCGACGGCGGGCAGCCGCCGCTGCATCTCGCGCAGCACCTCGACCGGCATGGCCGAGGCGCCGTAGTAGCCCTTGCGCAGGCTCGACAGGTCGGTCGCATCGAAGCTGGGATGGCGCAGAAGCGCGATC
This sequence comes from uncultured Myxococcales bacterium, assembly GCA_937879845.1. Lineage (GTDB taxonomy): Bacteria > Myxococcota_A > Polyangia > Palsa-1104 > JAEUJZ01 > CALFML01. The sequence continues at coordinate 27,412 of CALFML010000320.1, read as the reverse complement.
CAGACGGTGGGCGGACAAAACAGCTTGGTGACCCGCTCGCGCGCGATGACGGCGAGCAGCGCGCCGGGCTCGGGGCTCGGCAAAATGACGCTGGTCGCGCCGAGATAGACATCGACGCAGAAAAAGCAGTCGAGCTGGGCGCAGTGGTACATCGGCAGCGCGTGCACTTCGACGTCATCGGCGCTCATCGCGCCGTCGATGATGCAGCTGGCGTACTGGCTGATCAGGGAGCGGCTCGTGAGGACCACTCCTTTGGGCCGCGACTCCGTTCCTGAGGTGTACATGAGCCGCAGCGGCTCGTCGTCGGCCACCCGAACGTCGGGCGGCTCGGCGGGTCCGCGGGTCCAATAGGCGTCGACGTCCTCCCAACCGGGCGGCGGCGATCCGCCCAGCGGGCCGATCACCGCGCGGATCCCAACCGTAATGCCCGCCTCATCGAGCGCCCGCGCTGCGACCGGCACGAGCCCGCCCTCTGCGACCATGCCGGCCACGTCGGCGTGCCGCAAGATGAAGGCGATTTCACCGGCGCCGAGCATGAAGTTGACCGGAACCAGCACCGCGCCGAGCTTGGCGGCGGCGAATACCAGCACCGCGTACTGCCACGAGTTGTGCGACAAAAGGGCGAGCCGCGCACCCTTTGCCAGGCCGCGCGCCCGTAGCGCATGCGCGCAGCGGTTGACCGCAACGTCGAACTCGGCATAGGTCACGCGAAGCTCGCCGGCGACGACCGCGAGCTTTTTGGGATAACGGCGGGCGGTGCGGTGCAGCAGATCGCCGACCGAGTGCGGGCGGGCACGCTCGATCGCGGCAGTGGTGGCGGGTGTGAACGTCATGACCCGCAGCTTGCCCCAGCCGGCCGGCCGACGCGAGTTCGCCTGCTTGGGAAAGTGGGACATGCCGTTCAGGCGGCGCATCGCGGCCTGGGACCGCTCTTGTTATTCTTAGAGCTACGATGAGGACCAAAATCCGGCTTGCGGTGCTGCCGATCTGCCTGGTCCTGAGCTTGGGACTCACGCTCGCCCAAGGGTGTCATGGCGGCGCTCTTTCGCCGAGCGGACCCGGCGGACCACAGACCTGCGGCGGGCCGCAGCTAGGGCCGTGCGCGCGGGCGCTGCAAGCGGCGGGGGAGGCTGCCGATGCCGCCGCGCTGCGCGAGCGGGCGGCGAAGTATGCCGCGCTCGCCCGCGACCGCGATCCGGGCGATCCCTGGGCGTCGCTATTCGCTGCCCTACAGAGCCAGCGCAGCACCCGGCCGAGCGACGGACCGGCGACCGTGATTGTCGCCGAGCGCGCCATCGCGGCCCAGGTGACGGCGGCGGCGGCCCGCGCCAAGGTGGCGGTGGTGGTGCAGGACCTCAAGGAGCCCGCCGCCCTGCCGGCCGCGGAGCTTCTGACCTGGCTGGCCGCGGCCGCGCGCTTCGATCACGTGCTGTGGGTGCGCCGTGAGGCGTCATGGCAGCTGTTCCCCCTGGATCCGCTGCAGCCTTTCATGGGCGGCCTTGCGCCGGTGGTGCGGGACGATGCCGCCCTCACCCATCTGCCAGAAACGGTGGCGCTGGCACAGACGCTGCGCGCCGCGTTTGCCGCCGCCAGCCGCTTTCGTTATGTCGAAGCCGCGGCCTTGGCCGACCAGCTCGCGGCGCAGGCGGGCGGCGCGGCGACCCCCGGTGAGCCGGCGCTGCGGGCCCGCTACGGTCTGCAGCTGCTCAGCGCGGCCGGACTCCTTTTATCGCGAGAAGGTACGGGCGCCTCGCCGGAGCTTACGTTTTCCATTTCTCCGGCCGATACTCCTTACGCGGATCTCCTGCGCGTCCGCCTGGTCGCTGGCAAGGCGCGCGCGGAGGAGTGGACGGCGCGCCGCGCCAACATCCTGCGCGGGATCGCCGCCGACCGGCGCGACGACTTTGCCGATCTCATGGCGCCCGCACCGGCCTGCCGCGGCCAGCGCCTTTTGCCCATGGAGTCGGTGCGCGACCTCGTATACAGCCAGCGGCTGGCGGGCACCCTGGCCCCGGCGGGTACGACGCCGACGGCGGGCCAGCTCCCGCCGGCTCAGTGGCAGCGGCGCTATGAGACGCTGGCCGAGCTTGTGGCCACCACCGGCAGCGCCTGGTCCTACCTCCCCGCCGTCCTGCGCCAGCGCGGCCCCGCCCCGATCGCCGCCGCGCCGCCGCGCCGCACGCAAGCGCGCGTCACCGAGCTCGCGCTGGGCCACTTGCGCGCCAGCCTGGAGCTGCAGCAGGCGGCCCCGGCGCGGTATCAGATGCTCTCTCAGCTCGATCTCCTATCGTGCGCCGGCCTGCGCGCCGATCCGCCGCTGTTCCGGGAGATGCTCCTTCTCAGCGATGCGAGCGTCAAATCCCGTCTGGCTCCCCCGGCGAGCGCCGCGGCGGTCTTGGAAGGCGTGCTGTGGGCGGCCTTGGTCGGCATCAGCTACCCCGACGCGGCGCGGGCGAGCTATTTCAGCGGCCTGCATGCGGTGCTAACAAGCCGGCTCGGCGGCGATCTCCAGAAGCAGACCGGGTGGGCGGTGGCGGGGCTCTATGCGCTCGACGAAGTGTACCGGCGGCTGATCGGGGCGCCGTCGCAGCTGGCGGCAAACACCCACCACGTGGTGCGCGCGCTCGCCGACCCTGCGGTGGCGTATCCGGAGCTGGCCGGGCTTGTGCAGGCCGCGGCGCTGTACCTGGAGCTTGTGATCGACAACGGCCTGGATGCGGCGCTGGTCGGCGACCCCGCCGCATTTCCCACCCAGCGGCTGGAGGCCTATCAGGTGTTGCGGCGGGCCCTGCGGACCCTGGGAGCGCACGACGCGGCGGGGACCGCAAGCAGCGAAGCCGGCGAGCTGGCGGTGCTCGCCGACGGCTTCTTTACCGTCCTTGCCGCCGCCGTGAACGGCAAGTCCGACTATGAGCCCCAGTGCAAAGACGACGCGGCGGTGCGGTCGCCGGAGCTGCGCACCGCGCTCGACAAGCTGCGGGCGCTGCGGCTGCGGCTCCTCGGACCGGCGATTTCTCCGGCCACGGCGACGAGTGGACAGCTGCGCACCCGGCTGCTGCTGCAGATTCTGTCGGACCTTTTGGATTACGGCGCGCGCGACGGTCAGCCGATCCGCTTCACGATTGCCGGAGACGCCGCCGAGAAAAACCTGCGTGGCGGGCTGCAGACCTGGCCGCTCGGTCCGGGAGCGGCGCTGCTGGGTCAGAGCTACCGTCTGCTGCGCGACTATCTGGCGCAGGCCACGGACCGGCGCCCGGTGCCGCTCGATCCGGCCCGGACGCAGGCGCTTTTGGCGCAGCTGCAAGAGCTCATCCGGGCGTCGGCGCGGGCCGGCACGAGCTCGCAGCTTATCACCGCGCTATCGCAGCTTGATTTCCGCAAGCTGCGCAGCGACAACCTGGCTCAGGCAGCGGCCGGGCTTTCGCAGGGCCTGTACGCGCAGAAGCAGCCGCCGCAGGCCGGCATCCTGCTGCTGACCGCCGCTCTCCTCGATAGCGGAGAGGCGGCGGCAACCCGCGCCGTGCTCGCCGCGGCGGAGCAGCAGGATCGCCCCCTGGCTAATATGGTGCGGCTGCTCCTTGACAGCCAGGCCCATACGCAGGGCCTCCCGCCCGCTCCCTCCGCCTATGCCGCGGGCCTGCGCAGCGATGCCGAGTCTGTCTGCATGGAGAGCGGAACCGCGCAGGTGTTGACGCTGCTGCAGGCGGCCAGCGACTTTGGTCACGGCAAGCGCGGGCGCGCCCGCAGCAGCCTGCGCGCCTGGCTGGAGGAGGCCGAAGAGCACGGGCTCAGCGTGCCGCGCGTCACCTACCAGTTCGAGGAAAAGGTCGGCACCCTGACGTTCCAGCTGGGCTACTCGCTGTCCTACGGACTGGGCGTGCTGAATCCGGGCAAGGACTTCAAGCTCGGGCTGGGGGCCAGCACGATCCCGCACTCCGAAAGCAAGCTCACGACCCGCTTCACAAGCCGCGAGGATGAGAAGGCCGGTGAAGAGGCGACCCGCTACTACATCTTTGGCGCGGCGCTGCTCACCGCCTATGAGCTGCTCGATGGGCACACCGCGGCGGCAGAGCAGGCGGCGACGCGGGCCCTTGCAGCCAGCGAGAGGCGGGTGCGGCTCGGCGGACGGCCGGCGCCGGAGGGAAACGTCAACCTGGCGCACGATGCGCGCGCCGTGTTTGCGGTGGCGGCGCAGCTCGCGACCGAGGCAGGACGGCCGATTTTGGCCGGCCGCCTGTGGGCCAAGGTCTATGCCGGTTTCTTCGATCACGAGGACGAGGCGGCCGTGCTGTCGATCCTGGCCCCGCTGCCCACCGGCCTGGCGGGCGTCGCCGCGCTGACGCCGATTCTGCCGCGCGTGCAAGCATCGCTGCGTCAGCTGGCGCGCGACCTGCCCTGCCGCCGCCGCGGGCAGCCGCCGTTTGCGCCGCGCGAGGTCGCCTGCGCCGACTATCCGAGCGCTCTGGCGCTATACCTGGGCGGCGAAGGCGAGCCGCCGCCGCGCTTGCAGACAAGGACCCCGGCGGAGTGTGAGGGCTGGCAGGCCCTCGCGCGGCTCACGCACGTGCAGCGGGACCGCCAAGCTCCGCGGGCGGAAAAGACGGCCGCTCTCACGACGGCAGTAGCTTCGCGGCTCGCCGCCCGCGATGAAGTGGGAGCGGCCCTGATGCTACTGCCCCTGCCGAGCTGCGATGCCGCTCTTTTAGCCGCCGCGCAGCGCGTTGCCGCCGCCTCTGCCGCGAATCCAGCGCTGCGCCAGCAGCTGCTTGGCGAGGTAACAAGCTGCTCCGCCAAGGACTGATTTTCGCAAAGCTCCGCCGAAACGAGCCGCCGTTTCAACCTCGGCGAGCTGGCTGATCGCTAAGGCTTGGCGATGGGAATCGGCCGGCGGGAGATGGCAGGAAAAGCCGAGTGGATTCTCTTTGCCGCGGCCGTGGCGTTCCTCGATTATCTATTTAGGAATCAGTTAGGAATCAGCTAGGAATCAGCTAGGAATCAGCCAGGAATCAGCTAGGAATCAGCCAGGAATCAGCTGGGAATCAGCTGGGGATCGGCTGGGACTCGACACGTGCGTTATCGTGGTTCGCCCGCTGGCGCGGCGGCTGCCGCCATGCAGCCTTCCTCGTCCCCGCCTCGCAGGCTCCCAGACCGCGGCAGCCTTCCGCGATCCGCCCTTTGCAAGCGGTATCATAATGATCGGCGGCACCCGCTCGTCGTCGTTCCGGCAGGGCTCCAGATCCCGCGGATTAGCGAACGCGGAATACCGGACGCCTTCGTGGATGGTCAGGACTACGGCGGCGACACCAACGGCGCGCAGCGCTGCGGCCTCCGCGCGCACCGCGGGCAGATACGCCAAGCGCCAGCGGGCAGGAGCCCTGTCCGCGCATGAACGAGTCCCGGGCGGTGGGCGGCTCCCGACCCTATTCCGAGATCACAGCCGGCGTCCCTTAATGGCAGCTTAGCGCACGGCGCGTTCGACGCCCGGGTTCGTTCTGGGCTGCCACGCCGGCAGCCTGAGCTCGGCGCAAAGTCCCGCCGGCTGCAAGTTCTTCAGATGGAGCGACCCTTTGTGAACCGTCGCGACATGATCGACCAGCGCCAGCCCAAGACCGGTGCCGCGCGCGACCGCCGCGTGAGCCTGGCCGCGCACGAAGGGCTGCCGGATGCGCGACAGGTCTTCCTCTGCGATTCCGCTCCCGGAGTCTTCGACGAACAGAGCGCAAGAGCCGCTGCCGCTGCACACCCGCACAACGACCGGCCCGGGTGTGTACTTGAGCGCGTTGTCGATGAGGTTGGCCGCGGCCAGGATCAGCAGCGACTCATCCCCGCGGACCAGCGCCGCCTCTTCGCACCGCGTGCGCAGCCGCTGGCGCTCGGCCGGCAGCAGGGAGGCGCTGGCGCGCTGGACGACTTCCTCAAGGTCTATGGTTTCTTCGATGCTGCACTGGTTGCGTGAAAGGGCCAGGAGCGCCTCGGTCGTGCGCGTCAGCTCTTCACAGGTCCGGGCGGCGCGGGTCAGCCGGGCGGCGGCGTCGGGCAGCTCGCGCAGCTCCGGCAGCGCGGTAAGGACCAGCTCAATCTGTCCGCGCAGCCGCGTGAGCGGCGTTCGCAGCTCATGCGCCGCATCGGCGACAAAGCGCTGCTCGCGCTTCAGCGCCGCATCGGTGCGGACAAGGAGCTCGTTGAACGTCTGCGCCAGCGTATCAATCTCGATCGCGCCCCAGGTGGTCTCGACGCTGCGTCCGTGGCCCAGGGCCGGCAGCGCGGCAACCCGCTGCTCAAAGCGGGCCAGCGGCAGGAGGCTCCGATGCGCCAGCCGCCGACTCACCAGGGAAAAGACCGCCGCCATGGCCAGGGCCACCCCGCTGACCGCGAACACGAGCGGCCGCAAGTCGTTCAAAAGCGGCTCCAGCGGCGATGCGGAGATGATCTTGAGCGACAAATCGGCCGGTGTGACAACGCAGACGCGATAAAAGACCCCGGCCAGTCTCGCGCTCTGGCAGCCGTCGCGGTGGTGCGCCCAGCTGCCGAGCAGGCCTTCGCTCGCCGCGCCGCCGATGCGCGCCGCGCCGCGCCAGACTTCCATGCGCCGCGCGAACCAGCGGTGCTCGCGCAGCTCATGTTGGACGCGGCCGTCATAGGAGCTGCGCGGCTCATCGGCGTGGCTCTGCAGCTCGCTGCCCAGGGCGCGGGCCTGGGCGCTGGCGTTGGCGTCGTCTCTGCGCACCACGATCCAAGCCGCGACGGTACTTCCGACCACCATGATCGTCAGGGCGACCGCGACGACCGACAGGACATAGGTGCGGACCACCGCGCGGGCGATGGAGGGCGCGGCGTTCACGTCTCTTGCTCCAGAGCGTAGCCGCAGCCGCGCAAGGTTCGCACGACCACGCAGCCAGCCGCGGCATCGAGCTTCTTCCGCAGCCGCGACAGGATGACCTCCAGGCTGGCCCGCGTGCCCTCCGCGGCATCGCCCCACGCGCGGTCCAGCACATCATCGAAGGGAACCACGCGGCCGCCGGCGTCAGCGAGCACCCCGAGTATCGCCCACTCGCGATTGGTGATCGGCAGCTCGCGGCCGTGGGCCGTGGCGCGGCGGCTGTCGAAGTCGAGGATCAGCGCTCCGATGCGAAGCTGCCGCGGGTGCAGCGCCGGCCCGCGGCGCCCCAGGGCGCGCACGCGGGCGAGCAGCTCACGCAGCGCGAACGGCTTGGCCAGGTAGTCATCGCCCCCGGCATCGAGCCCTTCGACGCGCGCGTGGACGGTTCCGCGGGCGCTGAGAAATAGGATCGGCGTCTCCACGCGCGCCCGACGCAGCTGTGCGCACAGATCGAGTCCGGACTGCTCCCCCAGCATGACATCGAGAACCACGACATCAAACCGTGCGCTCTCCAGAGCTTCTTGCGCCGCTTCGGCGCTTTGCGCCAGCACCACGCTATGTCCCTCTCTCTTCAAGGCATGGCCGACGAGCTCCCGCGTCTCCTCATCGTCATCGACTACCAGAGTCCGCATGGGCATACCGACCTCCGTTTCCGCAGGCGCCGCGCTTCCGGGATAACAGATCTCACCATTTCGTGATAGTGCTTCTCTTCGCTTGAGTTACGAAACATCACTGTACTGAATCCGGCGTTCGGGCATAGAAATAATCAGGGACCATTTTCCCAGACGATCAACTGCAGGCAACTGCAGGCCTCCGCGGGCGCCTGTACTGAGCGGAGCGGCTGCGACCGACTAGGGGCAAAGCCGCGCTCCCGTCCCATGCGGCGGCCGCGGTGCGGCAAGCTTTTCGCTCTGCCGCAACTAATGGCATACTGACGATAATGGGTGAGGTGCCCTCGACTATCGGTTCCTACCGCATCGTGCGCGTCATCGGCGAAGGCGGGATGGGCAAAGTCTACGAGGCCGTACACGAGGCCATCGAGCGCCGCGTCGCCATCAAGGTCCTTCACCGAGAGTTTGCCGGCAACGCCGAGCTCACAGCCCGCTTTTTCAACGAGGCGCGCGCCGTCAATCGCATTGAACACGCGGGCCTGGTCCAGATCTCGGATTACGGCCAGCAGCCCGATGGCGCCGCCTACATCGTAATGGAGTACCTCAAGGGCGAGTCGCTGGCCAAGCGCATCGAGCGCAGCGGCGGAAAGCTGTCAGCCGCCGAGGTGATCAGCCTGAACCTGCAGATCGCCGATGCGCTGGCCGCCGCTCACGCCAAGGATGTCATACACCGCGACCTCAAGCCGGAGAACGTGATGCTCCTGCCCGACCCGCACATGCCGGGCGGCGAACGCACCAAGCTGCTGGACTTCGGTATCGCCGAGGTCCGCTCGATCATTGTCGACGGAGAATCGGCACCTTTCTTCCCTTGCGGAAAGGTTGCGGAACGATTGGTTGGCTAGTTTGCCTTATCTGATCCCTCCCGGTCGGCGAGCTCGATTAACCGCGCCAGCGTGGTCCGATCTAGCTGCTGCAAGCGCTGGCGCATCGCCTCCACGGTCTCTTCATCTCCCTCGCCAACCTCCTCCAGCTCAGCCACTGTGTCGAGCAGCGACACGACTCGGGCCGTCTTGGCATTCTGAACGGCTGTCGGCGCAGCATAGTGGCGCTCGGTCATGGAGAAGGAACCATGCCCCAGGCTCGCCGCCACCGCATCCGAGACGACGCCAGATTCGACTGCCAGCGTGGCATACAGGCCTCGGAGGCTATGAGTGCATACAGTTGGCGCGCCGGCCTGTTCACAAAGCAGCCGGACCTCGCGCCATAGCGTCTGATACCTGATCGGTTGGCCAGTCGCTGCTTCGCCAAACAGGAAGTCGTCCGTCGACTTGTCCTGACATAGCTGCCGCAGCAGCGGCTGAAGCGGCTTTGGTACCTTGAGGTGCCGTCTGGCGTTGTGGGTCTTGCCGAAATCGATCCACAAAATGCGCCCTCCCGCGTCGAGATCACGAGCTCGCCTCTGGAGGACCTCGTTTGCTCGCAGGCCCATATAAAGCGCCGTCAGCGCAGCGATGGTAATCGGGGTCCGCTCCGAACCCCACCGCGTCAGCGCAGTTTGGATGAAGCGCTGCGCCTCTTCGATGCGGAGCTGCGGCTTGCCTCGGTTCGGCTTGCCGCGTGGCTTTACTGCTTGAAATGGGCTCGCTGGCAGGTATCTCTTCTCGACAGCCCATCCGCAGAACGTCTTCGCGTACTCCAAGTAGCAGCGGTGCGAGGCGACGGCAAGAGGCTGTCCCGTCTTCTGGCTGATGCGTGTCGAGGCCTGTTCATACAACAACGCAGCGTGCTTGGGCGTCACTGCCGAGATATCCTCCGCGAGATGCGAACCGAAGAAATCGAGCAGGCACTGACGTTCCCCAGCAGCAGTCTTGGGAAGGCTGCGCCCTGAGTCGATCTTCTCCTGTGTGTACTCGGCAATCATGTCCGCGAGCTTTCTCGTAGCCCGATGCTCCAGCTTCTTCGTCAGGTGCCTGCGCTGGCGCTGAGCGTCAGCCTCGCTCTCGAAATACTCCGATCGGCGTCCGTTGTCGTTGAAAACTACCAGTCTCCATCGGTTGCGCTCCTTATAAGGCCCCAGGACGCGGGGTGGTTCTTTTTGTCGCATCGCCTTTAGTCCTCAGTCGACGCGAAGTGCTTGCGGGAGTCACCATACTACGAATGGCGACATGTACAACCAAATCGTAGCCGGATGAGGTGCTCTCGTCGCACGTCGAGAAAGCTGATAGCGCTACGATTCGATGACGAGTCGTATGCGATCGCCCTCTCCACGAACAGGCGCAGCCGCTAATCTTGTCGTCTCGACTGAGGCCAGAGTTGAAGGATGGTCACCAAGAACATGATGCGGCTCTTTGCGTGACCCTGGGCTCCCTCGCGGCTGCACGCGGTCCGCGGAATTAATCAGAAACGGTCCAAGGCCGTAGTCGGCTGTTTCCGACGATAAGCGAGCTGGATGGCACTGTTGGGGAACACATCGGGGACGCGTGTAGCAAGGCGCTGTTGAGTTTGGGATCGAGAAGTGATCATCCTTCAGGATGCGCTGCTGTGACATCGCTGTTGACGAGTAAAACGACGGATACGCATACTCCGAGATACGTTCATGCCATCACTGGTGTTTATCCATTTGTCAGATATCCATTTCCATCCACGCAGTGATTCCGACTTGGACTTGAATCGAGCGCTTCGACGTGAACTGATTCTTGATGCGAAAGAGCTAACCAAAAGTCGGCCCTGAGCCGCGGCCCGGCGGCGGCGACGCCGCTACCGCGGCTTGTTCAGACGGCAGCCCGCGCGGTCGAGCTCGAGCTCGTTCTCGGCGCCGAGGCAGGTGTAGATCTGGTGGAGTTCCTGGCCGTAGTTGGCGCCTTTCTCCGCAGTGGTGGCACCGTGCTCATCGACCTCGCAGGGGTTGTTGAGGGTGCACAGGGCGCCGTCTTCGTTGCCGGTGTTGTTGATACCGACGACGAGTCCGGTGGTGGCGTGGATGATCGGCGAGCCGGAGGTGCCGCCGATGGTCTCGCAGCCGGGCTGGCTGAAGCGGATCGAGTCGTTGAAGGTCCAGGTCCCCTCGCGCAGCTGGTAGACGAAGCGATCGATGGCGCAGGCGTAGATCTTGCGCCAGTAGCCGGAGACGATGCGCACCGGCGCCGCCGCATCGGGGTGATGGTCGGCGATGGTGAGCGGTGTCACGCCGTAGCGGGCGGTGATCTGGGCGTTGGTGAGCGTCAGCCGGTAGAGCGTGATGTCGGTGCCGGTCATCGTCGCGTACATGAGCTCCGAAGCGCGGAGCGTGGCGATCTTGGTCTTGCCGTTTGACGACAGCAGCGAGAAGGTGCGGCTCGACGGCTCGCCGACCACCGCGTCGCCCGCCGTGACAAACCCGGTGCGGCAGTGGCCGTTGCTCAGCACCATCGCCTTGTCATCGGCGCGCGAGGTGGTAAAGCGGACGAGCGCCCCCGAGCAGTTGGACAAAGCGACGATGGCCGTGAAGTCGACCGCGGGCGCGGTCAGCTCCTCGACCGTCGGCGCCAGGCGCATCGATTCCGGCGCATCGTCCGGGTGGCCCACCGGGAAGGCCCATGCCGGGGCCGCGGCGGCGACAAGCAAGGTCGCCAGCAGCGAAGAAGCGGGAAGCAGCCATTTTCTCATGAGCGGGCTCGGCATGTCGGTCTCCAGGGCAAGGGTTTTCCGGGTGGATGCAGCGGCGGCGCGCCCGCGGCGGCACGGCCGGCACCGTATCACACGCCGACCGCCAAGGCCGCGCTGCCGCGCGCCGGAGCTTTGCGATACCATGAACCCACCACAGCGCACGTCCTTGCGGAGGAGCCGATGTTCGTCGTTTGCGTAAGGGTCCATGTCGTCGCCGAGCAGGTTGCAGCCTTTATCGCCGCCACGCTGGAAAACGCCCGCGGCACGCGGCAAGAGCCAGGCAACGTCCGCTTCGACGTTCTGCAGTGGGTCGACGATCCCTGCCGCTTCACTTTGTACGAGGCCTACGGCGATGAGGCGGGTTTCAAGGCGCATCAGCAGACCGCCCACTACCTGGCCTGGCGGGCCGCCGTGGCGCCGATGATGGCCAGCCCGCGCGTCGGCGAAAAGCACCACTGCCTGTTTCCCGAGCCGTGGCAGTAGCGTGCAGTTCTCTCTTCGCACGGCAGGGCAGATCGTATTTGGCCGCGGGACGGCGCGGCGGGCGGCGGAGCTGACGCTGCCGCTCGGGCGGCGGGTCTTTCTGGTCACCGGCGGCCGATCCTTGGAGCAGGGCGGTCACCTGGCGCGGCTGACCGATGAGCTGGATCGGCAGAAGGTGCCGTGGACGCGGCTGTCCGTCACCATGGAGCCCGACGTCGCGCTCATCGATCGGGCGGCGGCGCTGTGCCGCGAGGCCGGCAGCGAGGTCGTCCTGGCCGTCGGCGGCGGCAGCGTCCTCGACGCCGGGAAGGCGGTGGCGGCGCTGGCGACAAACCCCGGCAGCGTGATCGAGTACCTGGAAGACGCGGGACGCGGCGCCCCCCGCCCGCTCTTGCAACCGCCGCTGCCGGTAGTCGCATTGCCGACGACCTGCGGCAGCGGCTCGGAGACCACCCGCAACAGCGTCGTCCGCATCCCCGAGCTGCAGGTCAAGCGGAGCCTGCGCAGCGACAGCCTCCTGCCGCGGGTCGCGCTCATCGATCCGGAGCTCGCGCAGGGAGCGCCGCTGCCGGTCGCGGCGGCGGCGGGACTCGATGCGCTGACCCATCTTCTGGAAGGCTACGTGTCGCGCGGCGCCCAGCCGACTACCGATGCCCTGGCGCTGCGCGGGCTGGGCCTGGCGACCCGCGCGCTGTCCGTGTTGGCCGATCTTGCCGACTCGGCGGCGCCGACTTCCGCCGAGGCCAGCGACGGAGACGGAGACCCGCGCGGGGCGGCGTTTGACCAGATGGCGCTGGCCAGCTTGTGGGGCGGCATCGTGCTCGCCAACGCCGGGCTCGGAGCGGTGCACGGCCTGGTGGCGCCGCTAGGCGGCCACTACGAGGTCGCGCACGGCGACGCCTGCGCCTGCCTTCTCCCCGCCACGCTGCTCGCCAACATCGAGGCCTTGCACCGCCGCGCGCCGGCCCACCCCGCGCTGTCGCGCTACCGCGAGATCATCGCCCTCATCTGTCCCGACGGCCTAAAGACTCCCGAGCGGGCGGCGGAGAAGCTCGGCAGCCTGCGGCAAAAGCTCGGCGTCCGCTCACTGCGGGAGCGCGGCGTATCGCCGCAGAGCCTGAGCCGGATCGTCGCCCAGGCGCGCGGCGGCAGCATGCGCTCAAATCCCATCGAGCTCTCGGACGCCGAGCTCGAAGCGATCCTGATTAATACTCTCGCGGCGTAATTTCAGAGGTACACTACACCACGTCTGGTTCCTGAACCTCTTGCGGAGCACTCGCAGCGCAGCGGGCGGCTCCGCCGCTTCTGCTTCAGGAAGGCCCGGAGAAGCCTTGGATGGCGAGTCGAATCTATCGAATCGTAGCGTACGTCGAGTCGCGGTTCTCGTCGTTTGCGGTGTCGCGGCTCATCATGCTCTCCGGGGTCAAGGTCCGTCGCTACACTCTGGACGACAACGATGATCCGCAAGATCTGGCCAAGGTCTGGCGGGCGGTGCAGCAGCTGACCCAGACGCGCACCCAGCTCGATGAGCTTTCACATCTGCTAAACGACCCGTAGCGGACCTGCGGTCGGTCCCACCGCTGCTGCGTTTTACCGCGGCGGTAGAGCGCAAGGAGAGAACATGTCGCAACTGTTTGCCGGACTTGGCTGGAGCATCCTCGCTGACACGGCTGCTGCTGTCACCGCGGCGCTGGAGCAGGCGCGCCCGGGACTGCACGGCCACGCGCCCAGCGTCGCCTTTGTCACCACGACCGTGGAGCACGACGCGCAGAGCGTGTTCGCCGCGCTGACCGAGGCGCTGCCGGGGGTCTCGGTGCACGGCATCACGACCTCCCTGGGCCTGTTGGGCGGCAGCGGCGTGGTGAGCGGACCCGATGGGGTGGTCGGGGTGCTGCTCCTGGCGGGCGGCAAGGGCGTGCGGGTGGCCGCGGGCGCCGCGCCGATCGCCGGCAATCCGGCGGCGGCGGCGCGCAAGGCGGCGCAGCAGCTCATCGCCCAGGGCGACGGCGCGCTGCCCAAGGTTGTCCTGTTCAACGCTTCGCCCGGACCCGAGGAGGCGCTGCTGACCGCGCTCGCTGAGCTCCTGCCGGGCGTGCCGGCCTTTGGCGGCAGCGCCGCCGATCACGCGATCGCCGGCGAATGGAGCGTGTTTACCAGCCAAGGTCCGCAAAAAGAAGCGATCTCGCTCGTCGGCATCTTCGGCGAGGTGGCCATCGGCGGCGCCATCCGCGCCCCCTACCTGCCCACCGCGCGCAGCGGCAAAGTCACCGCCAGCACCGGCCGCACCCTGCAGAAGCTCGACGGCCGCCCCGCCAGCGAGGTGCTCAACGAGTGGCTCGACGGCGGCGTCACCGACCAGGTGCGCGACGGCGGCAACATCCTGGCCCAGACCGCGCTGCGCCCGCTCGGCATCAAGTGCGAGTCAGAGGCCGGCGCGCACTGGCTGACCATCCACCCGGCGCACATCAACGCCGCCGACGGCAGCGTCGCGCTGTTCGCCTGCGCCGAGCCCGGCCAGACCCTGCAGGTGATGAGCGGCAGCGTGACCGACCTCACCGCGGTCCTGGGCGAGCTGTGCACCGAGTCCCTCAACCGGGCCGGGCTCACGCCGGAGCTTGTGCGGGTGGGGATCCTCATCTACTGCGCCGGTTGCGCCGGCGCGATCGGCGCCGCGCTCGACTCCGGCCTGCGCGAGCAGCTCGCCCACCGGCTCGGCGGCGCGCCGCTCCTGGGCATGTGCACCTTCGGCGAGCAGGGCTACGTCCCGGGCTTTGGCAACTGCCATCAGGATCTCTCGGTCAGCCTGCTTTTGATTGGCTAGTATGTTCGCCTCATGCGCTCCTCCGATCCGGCGGGCCGGCGCGGCTCGCTCCGGCCATTTTTTCACCCCGCAGCTTTTGTCGCGACGCTGCTCGTTGCCGCCAGCCTGACCCCGCGGCGCGCCGCGCCCGCCGATCGACTGCCCGACCGCTCCGCGGCGCCGCTGCCGGCCGGGGTGTGGCGCGCGTGGCTCGATAGCCCCGGCGGCGAGCTGCCGTTTGGTCTGGAGCTGCAGTCCGCCGCCGGCGCGCTGCAAGGCTTCCTTCTCAATCCGCCTGAGCGCATCTCCATCGCCCGCCTTTCCTGGGCCGCCGGGGAGCTGGTCCTGCACCTTGATCCCTACGACTCCACGATCGCCGCCCGGCTGGGTGCGGATCAAACGTCTTTGGACGGAACGTGGCGCAAGCGCAAAAACGCCACGACCTGGGTGGAGCTGCCGTTTCATGCGCGCTTGGGGGCGGCGCGCCGCTTCCGCGCCGGAGCCGCGACGCCGACGTCGGCCGCGCCGCTGCCCGAGCGCTGGCGGGTGCAGTTTGCCAGCGAGACCGATGCCGCAGTGGCGGTGATTTCCGCCGCGGCCCAAGATAAGACAGACCGGACCGCCGCCGAAACGGCCCCCGGAACCGCCGCCGCGACGAGCGGCGAGCTCACCGCAACCTTTCTCACCACCACCGGCGACTATCGCTATTTGGCCGGCAACCGCGATGGCGACCGCCTCCGGTTGTCGTGCTTCGACGGCGCCCATGCGTTCTTGTTCGATGCGCGGCTGCAGCGCGAGCCGGACGCCGGCAAACCGACGCCCGCGGCCGAAGGTCCGCGTCTTGTCGGCCACTTCTATTCCGGCGATCGCTGGCACGACACCTTCACCGCGGTGGCGGATGAAAAGGCGCAGCTCGACGATGCGTTCGCCATGAGTAAGGTGAGCGCGCAGTCGGAGCTCGGCACGCTGCGCTTTCCCGATGTGAACGGCCGCAGCCGCGCCCTCAGCGATCCGGCGTTTGCCGGCAAGGCGCGCATCATCGAAGTGTTTGGCACCTGGTGCCCCAACTGCAACGACGAAGCCGCCTATCTTGTCGAGCTGCAGAAAAAGTACGGCCCGCGCGGGCTCTCGATCCTCGGTCTGGCGTTCGAGCTGACCGGCGATCTGGCGCTGGACGCGGCGCAGGTCGGGCGCTTCGCCGCCTTCCATCACGCCGAATACCCGATGCTCATCGCCGGCGTGGCGGACAAGGAAAAAGCCTCGCGCAGCTTGCCGCTGCTCGATCGGGTCCGCGCCTATCCGACGACGATCTTTTTGCACCGCGATGGCCGCGTGCGCGCCGTGTACACCGGCTTCGCCGGACCCGCCACCCGGGCGGAGCACGCCGAGCTGCGCCGCCGCTTCACCGCCCTAATCGAAGAGCTCCTCGCCGAGCCCGACTCCCCGCGCTAGCGCCAGGCGATGGCCCCCTGGGCGCAGGTGTCTTCCGGGCCTTGGGCATAGTGGGCGCTGAGGAACGCCTTGAGCGAGTCGCTGTCCAGGCACGCCGCCTGGTAGGTGTAGCCCCAGCCCACCGCCGCCACCTGCACCCCGTCGGGAAGCAGCGGATCGGGCGTGAGCACCCAGCGCGCGTTGATCGGCGACTGGCACAGCGGGTCCGGCGGCAGCGCCGCGGCAATCGCCTGCAGCTGCGTCGCGACATCGGCGCAGCCGTCCGGGCAGCGGTAAAGGAGGATCACGCCGCCATGCTCGGCGTTGTGCAGCCAGTTGCCGCGCGGGACCTGCTCGGTAAACGCCTGCGCCCACGGCACCCATACCGGATAGTGCGTTCCCTGGGCCGGAGGGTTGGTCTGCCAGGTCAGGGCGGTCCCCTGCGCCGCATGGTTGGCCGCATCCGCCGGCGCCTGCGTTATCACCGCCGCGCACGGACCCTGCGGCGGGGTCGTCACCGAGCTACCCGACCCCCCGCAGCCAACCGCCGCGACCGCCGCGACCGCCGCTGCGGCGCTGATTCCCCACCGTCCGGACTGAAAGCTGTGCCATCGCCTAGGCGTGTTCATCGCCTGCCACTATAAATGGATTTCGCTGCAGATCTATCTTGGGCCTTGGCCTTGGCCTTGGCCCTAGCCCTGGGAATCTTGCGAGCTGTGGGAGCTCGCCTCGCCTAGCGAGGCCCGGGACGGCTGACGCATCTGCCGCAGCCGGCTCAGGCTCTTGCGCATCTGATCGACCTGATCTTCCAGGTGCTGGATGTGGTTGAGGATTTCATGATCCATGTCGTGGCTGCGGGTGCTATCGCGCTCACGCTCGCGCTCTGCCAGCGCGGCTTTGAGGGCGCTCATCTCCGCCGTGATCACCCCGATGAACAGGTTGAGGATCACCATCACCCCGAGCACCACGAAGCTGATGAAGTAAAACACCGGCGTCCACAGGGCGTAGTCGTACTGGCTGGCTTTGGCGATCGCCTCGTGCATCGTCTGGGAAAAGCCGTTGCCGGTGGCGATCTCGAACAGCGTCAGCATCGCCGTGCCGATACCGCCGAAGTGTTCGGGATCGCTGTGGGAAAACAGGATCGTCCCCGCCACCGCGTAGGTGTAAAAGTGCAGGCACATAAACAGACAGATGTAGGCGATCGAGGGCAGGCTCTTGAGCAGCGCGCCGACGAGGATATGCAGCTGCTGCAGCTCCTCCGCCAGCCGCAGGAGCCGCAACAGCCGGGCGATGCGCAAAAAAGGCAGGAAGCGGGTGTGCATGTGCACCGGCAGGACGTGCGGCAAGAGGCAGAGCAGTACGATCGCGAAATCAAAGACATGCCAAAAGTCGATGTGATCCAGGTTCAGCCGCCGCCGCCGCGCCGCGGGGGTGTCGCCCATGTGCTCGGGGTTTACGAAGAACAGCCAGGGTTTTTTTCCCCACAGTCCGATCTTCAGGAACAGCTCCCCGACGAAGATGAGCACGATCACAAGATCGAGGGAGCGAAACAGCTCGGCATGGCGGACCATGATCGCATCGTTGGTCTCAAGCCCCACGAGCACGCCGGCGAACACGATGATCAAGGTAATGAAGTAGTCGAAGGCGTTGGGCTTCTTCGCTTTGATCTTGTTAAGGAGATCCTGCATACCTGCCGCTCCGAAGGATTTTCTTTATTGTCCTTGGTCGCGGCGGCGCATGAAAGCCTTGTGTGACGGCGGCGGCGGGCGGGGTTACGGCAGGCGGCGGGATTTACAACCAGGTCGGCGGCTTGCGGCGCCTGGTGCGGCGAAAGGACGAAGCCTAGTAGACCTTGTAACGATCCGCGTCGAGCTTCCGGCCGCGAATCTGATGCGTCACCGTGCAGTTCGGATCCAGCATCACCCCGCCGCACAAGGTCCCGGAGCAGGAGTGGGTCTCTTTTACTTCCATCGTGCCGGTCAGCGTATCGCCGTTGAGCTTGAACTGCAGGTTGCTCGCGATCGCATCGGTGAGCGTCCCCATCCCCTGCGGCGGCGCGGTATCGACCTCGGTGACGCTCCACTGGAAGCTGAAGCTGTCGCCTTTGGTGCCCTCGATCACCGTCTTCTTGTCGGCCAGGACAAGGTACATCTTGCTCTCCGGGCCCTCGTACAGCTCCCACGGTCCGACGTTGGTCTGCACGCCCGTCTGAGTCGTCGTCATGGTCGGCGGCTTGCCGTTGGCGTAGCAGCTGTTGGGCCGCGCGCCGTCGAGCCGGCTCACTTCCCATAGGGTGTCGGGACCAAGTCCACAGCCGGCAAGAAGGGTAAACAGCGAAAGATTGATGAGAACGTTCTTCAACATGGTCTCTCCACTAGGTAAGCGATTGAACGCAACAGGCCTACATTAGAGAGCCGATCCACGTCAAGCTATCTGGCTCACCCCCCTCACAATCACCTCTTTGTACAAGCCCGCGCCAAGTGCCGGGCAAAAAACGCCGCAGCCCGCCTGGTCCGCGTCAGCGGTCAGAGAGCATGAGAGAGCCAGAGCGCCCAAGCGCCAGAGCGCATGAGACCCAGAGCGCCAGAGCGCATGAGACGAGACCCAGAGCGCCAGAGCGCATGAGACCCAGAGCGCCAGAGCGCATGAGACCTAGAGCTCATATGAGACCCAGAGCGCATATGAGAATGAGACCCGGAGCACATTAAGAGACCAAGCGCGCATAAAAGAGCCAGCGCGCATAAAAGAGCCAGCGCGCATAAGAGAGCCTGGCCGTGCAGAAGCTGCCTGACAAAAGGGGACTAATTCTGTACAATTTTCCGGGGATTTGACCATGCGTGATTCAGGAGGGGAACCTATGGCACTAGATGATTTGCTTCAGCGCAATCGCACCTGGGCGGCCTACCAGACGGCGCTCGACCCGGAGTATTTCGCCCGTCATGCTAGCGGGCAGAGCCCGCGTATTCTGTGGATCGGCTGCGCCGACTCGCGCGTTCCCGGCGAGCAGGTCCTAAGCTGCCGGCCCGGCGAGCTATTCGTACACCGCAATATCGCCAACATCGTTTCCTATAACGACGTGAACCTGGCGGCCGTGGTGCAGTACGCGGTGGAGCACCTGAAGATTCAGGACATCGTCGTCTGCGGCCACTACGGCTGCGGCGGCGTCCGCGCGGCGTGCCAGGACAAGGTCGTGGGCGGCTACATCGGCGACTGGCTGATGATTGCCGGCTGGGCCAAGCGGTGGGTCGAGCAGCGGCTCAAAGACGAAAACGTGGCGCGTCCGTCCGATGACGAGTTCCTCGACTTGGTGGTCGAAGAGAACGTCCGGCTGCAGATCAAGCACCTGTCTAACCTGTCGATGATCCGCGAGGCATGGGATAAGCACGCCGGCGTGCCGCGCCTGCACGGCTGGTGCTACGACATCCGCTCCGGCCACATCAAGGTCGTCCACAAAGACACGTCCGGCCAAGGCAGTGAGGGCCAAGGCGCCGCCAAGCTGGCCGGCGAAGCCTAGTCCCATCTCGCGGCCGCGCCGCGGCCACGCGCTACTTCTCTCCGCTCTCCGCAGCCCGGTCCCGCCGGGCTGCTCTCCCTCCCCCTCCCATCCGCTCCTAGGGCTGCGCCGCCGTCGACTTGGCGCCGAAATCGATGCTGGCGACCAGGACCTGGATCTGCCGCCGTCGCTCCTCATCGACGTAGTCGATGTTGGTCTGGCGGTCGGTGACTTCCCAGAAGATCGGGCTATGCGTCTCCACCAGATCGCGCACCGAGCGATCGACCATCTCCTTGTTCAAGACCGAGAGGTGGCCGCGAATCCGCGCCGCCTCTTCGTTGAGCCCGTGCGCCCGGAAGTAGCCACCGGCCAGGAGCTTCGCTTTGACGATGCGGTTGCTCGCCGGCGCGGCATCCAGCGACAAGAGCAGGCCGAGCATCTCCTCGCGCACCGTCGATTTCTTTTCGTACGCGTGCTCGACCATGTTCTCCAGATCGTAGGCCGCCAGCTCATAGATGAACGGCAGCCCGGCCAGCCGCGCCAGCTCGGCGTAGTACGCCAGGTGGCGCGCGATCTCCAGCACCACCGAGCCCCGTCTCTCGACGAGCTCATTGGCGAGCTCGCGGTACTGATGGAAGATGTCGAAGATGGCGTGGACGTCTTTGCGCTTGATCGCCTCGCGGATGAACGTGTTGATAAAGCGGATGCCCAGGTTCAGGGTCGCCGCATCGTTCTGGGTGTCGGCGTGCAGTGCCAGCTGGCGGCTGACATAGGAGATGGAACTAATCGCATCCTGCATCTTGGCCAGCGCCGAGTTATAGACCAGCGCCAGCTGGTGCAGGCACTTCTGCTCGACCCAGATGCGCTGATCCCGCATGAGCGCGATGCCCTCTTTCGAGGCGCCGATGAACAGCGAATCGGGGAACTTGTACCAGGGCGCCGGCAGCTCGCGCTTGGCCGTCTGATAAAGGACCAGAATGTTCTGCAGCGCATGGATCGAATCGAGCGCCACGTCGCGATCGGCGCGGTCGACGGCGCGCAGCATGACGTTGCCCATGTGCTGGATCTGCTGCTCCAGGTCCACCTGGACTTCTTCGAACGAACTGTCGGCATCGCGCGGAATCCGATCAAACTGCGCCGTCACCTGCGCCGAAACGCGCGAGATGATGTTGCCGGGATGGAGACAGCGCAGGACGTACAGGAAGTACGGAATGACCATCGCCCAGCCGAGCATCATGGTCTCAAAAGAGACCCACAGCGAAACCCGCGGATAAAGGCCGCCCGAGTCGCGCAGCGGGCCCTGATCCCAGGTCGCGTGCGTCGCCCAGATGACGTGGGCGGCGGATGCGACGAAGAAGGTGAGGACGCCGACGTTAACACGGTCGCTGATGAAAATATCGATCAGCTTGGGCGTGTACATGTTGGCGGTAAGCGGCACCGCCAGGGCGATCGAGGTGATGACCAGCGACACCAGCACGTTATAAGCGCGCGATATCGTCGTGGCGGATGCACGGGAGTGCGCCGCGCTGCCGTCGAGCGCCGTCCACAGCTCGCCGAGCGTCGGCAGATGCGAATGGTGCATCGACGCCAGGAGATCCAGGTAAAGCTCGATGGCAAAAATCGCGTGGAACGCGACAAACAGAGTAAGGGCCAGTAGGACTGAGAAACGAGGCGTAGGAGATAGAGCTCGCATTATTTCATAATAAAATAAGTAGGGGGCAGAGCATAGCTCGGAGCACATATCCGACGGAGACTTAGGCCGCCGCAAGAGCTCGCGATGTAGGCTTGGCAGCGCGGATGGAAGGTCTAGGGCGCTTTCGGATGGAAGCAAGTCAGAATAGTCACGCCGCGGGTCCCCCTACCCTGCGATGTTTCCAGCGGGGGACAAGCCCCCGCCGAAAACATCTCCGGTCGGCCCGCGGCTGAGGCTCCCGACGGAGTTAGCAGATTTGGCCATCCGAAAGATCTAGGCGAGTTTATGCAGGTCTGGGCAGGTCTGGGTGGGTCGCTTTTTGCGGCCGGCGCGGGGCGGAAAAGAACAGGCGGTCGGGCGCGGCCGGCTATTGCGGCGGATGTGGGTCTTGGACGGCAGCGTCGGCATTGCGGTCGGAATCGGCGGCGGAATCGGCGTCAGAATCGGCGTCTTGTTCCGGCGCGGCGGCCGACGCGGCAGCCGCCAGGCGCTCGCGGGTCAAAAGCGCTTGCGCGCGCAGGCTCGCTTCGGCCATCCGGTCGCGGTGGAAGTGCAGATCCGGCAGGCGCTTCATCGCCACCACATCCACGAGCCGCGCCCGTAAAAACGGCGTGACCCGCTGCAGCGCATCGGTGATGAGGCGGTCGGCGGCAGTCCGCTGCGCCGTCGGCGGACTTTTCCCCGCGGCGGGCTCGCTGCGCAGCGCGTACATCACCTTGGCGTTGCGCAGATCGGGACTCATCTGCACGGAGGTCGGCTCCAGATCGGCGAGCCGCGGATCGTTTACCTCCATGCGGAACAGCCGATAGAGCTCTTCAAACAAAAGATGCTCGAGCCGCAGGGCGCGTGTCCCGGGGGTCTCTCCGGTGTCCAGACTGAACGGCGCATCCGCATCGCGGCGGCCGGCTGCATGCTTGCTCATCCGGCTTTCTTACGACTATCACGCCGATTTGAAAAGCCCCGCCGCCGCGGCCGCGCAGGGAAAGGGCGCCTCGGGTAGACTGGGCCGATGAAGTTTCCAGACGACGCGCCGGTCACGCCGCAGAAAAAAGACGACCTGCGGCAGCGGCTCCTGCGCCTTGGCATCAGCGTGGGCGAGATCAGCGAGCAGGCGGTCAAAGGCACCGGACCCGGCGGGCAGAAGGTCAACAAGACCCAGAGCGGCGTGCTCTTGCGCTACGAGCTGGGCGGCGAGCGGCTGGTCATCAAGTGGACGCGCGAGCGCCATCACTCGCTCAACCGCTTCCTGGCCCTGCGTGAGCTCTGCGATGAGGTCGAGGTGCGTGTCTCGCCGCAGACCAGCGCCCGCGTGGCGGAGATCGAGCGCGCCCGCAAACAGAAAGACCGCACCCGCCGGCGCCAGCTCGCGCGGGCGAGCCCGCCGGCTGCCCACACCGACCAAATCGGCGACCAAATCGGCGACCAAATCGACAACCGAGACGACGACCACAACGGCAACCACGGCCCGTAAGCCGCGCCCTCCCCTACTGCGGCGCAGCGCCCTCGGCGGCATTTTCTTCGCCGCCGTCCAAGATCACGATCCCGAGCAGCGTCGCCACCGCCGCAGCGGTCCACTCCGCCCCGGCGCCTGGCCGATAGCCCTCTTGCATAAGGACTTGGCCGATCTGGCGCAGGCTGAGCCGCTCGGCGCGCAGGGCGCGGGCCCGCTGCGCCACCGGCCGCCGCCGCTTGCGCAAGCCCGTCGCGGGGACGGGCGGCAGCAGGCCGGAGCGGCGCAGGTCCTCGGCTGACAGCCAGGCAAACGGTCCGGGAGGACAAGCGGCATCGAGCCGGTCGCGCACCGCAGCCGGCGCATAAAGCGGCGAGCGCACCACCAGCAGCGCGTCCACATCATCGCGCAGCAGCTGACGTAGCACCGGATACTGCTCGCCGCGCTGCTTGGGCGGGCCGCGGTCGACCACTGTCTCGACGCAAGCGACATCTTCCAAGGTGCAGATCTGCGCCACTTCGGCGGCCAGCGCCGCGTCTTGTTTCTCCCCGAGCCCGCCGAGCAGCGGGCTGGCGAACACGTAGACGATCACGCGGGGCCGGGCCGAAAGAGCATCGCGCATGGCCGGCATCATGCCCCGCCCGCGCAGCACCGGCAAGCAGCCGCTATGGCCGGTCCTGGTCGCCGCGGGTCGCGCATTGCCGCGCATTGGCGCCGCGCTTGCCTCTTGACGCGGCGCGGTGCTCTGGGCTAGGCCATGCCCCATGTTAACCTCCATGTCTGCGGCGACGGCACGCCGCCTGCCGGTGGTCCCAGCCGGGGCGGTGGGCGAGCCGGCGGGCGCTACGGCCTGTAGCTCCGATCCGCAGCCCCCTTTGCTGCGACGCGAAAAAGTACCGGCGAAAAAATGGAACGACTGGCGCTGGCAGCTGCAGCACCGCGTCACCACGCGCAAAGAGCTGTCGCGCTATGTCACGCTGACAGCGGATGAAGAGGCCGGGCTGGCCGCCGCGCCGGACCTCTTCCGCGTCGGCATCACCCCGTACTATCTGTCGCTCATTGATCCAGAGCACCGGTTTTGTCCGGTGCGCATGCAGGTGATTCCGAGCGCCGCCGAGCTCGCGCACAGCCCCGGCGAGTACCGCGATCCGCTCGGCGAAGACGGCCTGTCTCCGGCCACGGGCCTGGTCCACCGCTACCCTGATCGGGTGCTGCTTCTGGCGCTCGACCGCTGCGCCATCTACTGCCGGCACTGCAACCGGCGGCGCCTGGTCGGCGGCGAAGAGCCCATCGCCAAGAGTGAAATCGAGCGCGCCATCGACTACATCCGCGCCCACCCGCAGATCCACGACGTGCTGCTATCCGGCGGCGATCCGCTGACCATGTCCACGGACAAGCTGGAGTGGGTCCTCCGCCAGCTGCGCAGCATCCCGCACGTGGACTACGTGCGCATCGGCACGCGGGTGCCGGTCTGTCTGCCGATGCGCGTCACCGGCGAGCTATGCCGGATGCTGCGCCGCTACCATCCGCTGTACATCAACACCCACTTCAACCATCCCAAGGAGCTCACCCCGGAGGCGAAAGCGGCCTGCGAGCGACTCGCCGACGCCGGCATCCCGCTCGGCAACCAGGCCGTGCTGCTGCGGCGGATAAACTCCTCGGCGCGCACCTTGGAGGCGCTGTTCCGCGGGCTTTTGCGCATGCGCGTCAAACCCTACTACCTGTTCCAGGGCGATCCGGTCTTTGGCACCGACCACCTGCGCACGCCCGTCGCGGCCGGGCTGCAGATCATCGATCAGCTGCGCGGCTTCGTCTCCGGCATGGCGATCCCGCACCTGGTCATCGACGCCCCCGGCGGCGGCGGCAAGATCCCGATCGGCCCGAGCTACCTCATGACGATGGGCGTAGATAAGCTGACCCTGCGCAACTTCGAAGGGCAGCTGGTCGAGTATGTCGAAGCCAAGGAGCGCGACTGCTCCTGCCCCTACGAAGAGGTCTACTTCCAAAGTCCCGCCGCCGGCGCCGTCGGCCACCTGACTAGCCGCGGCAACCCGGGTGGCATCGCTCCGGCGCGCGCCTCCCGCTAGGAAGCGGCAGCCTTTTCAGTCCGAAAGGCGCTCACTATGCTGTAGGCGGGAGCGGACGTAATCGCGGGTCAGGTGGATGGTCTCGCCGCGGCGCTCGGGGGCTTCGAACATCAGCTCCTCGCACACGACCTCCATGAGGCTGCGCAGCCCGCGGGCGCCGCAGCGCTGGGCCAGCGCCGCGCGGGCGATCTCGCGCAGCGCCGCGTCGCTAAAGTTGAGCTTTACGTCGTCAAGACGCAGCAGGTACTCATACTCGCGGACCAGCGCTCCCTGCGGCAGGGTCAGCACCGCGCACAGCTCGTCCTCCGTGAGCGGGTCGAGCTGGACGCGCACCGGCAGCCGCCCCAGGAGCTCGGCGAGCATGCCGTAGGCGATCAGATCCTCGGTCCGCAGGCGCCGAGTGCCGGGGCCGCGGGCGCCGCCTTCCCGCGCCCGACTCGGAGCGGCTGCAAGCTCCTCGGCCAGGCTGCCGCCCGGGCCCCCGGCAAAGCCGATCTGCCGCGCCGCGCCCGCGTAGTCATGCAGATCGCTGAAGGTTCCGGCGGCGATAAATAGGATATCGGTAGTGTCGATCTGGACCAGGTCCTGCCGCCCCGGCTGCGGCGTCAAGGTCGTCGGCACCAGGAGCTCGCGGCCCTCCAGCAGCTTGAGCAGGCCCTGCTGCACCCCTTCGCCGCCGATGTCGCGGGTGCCGCCGCCGGTCTTGTAGCTCTGGGCGCGGCGGGCCAGCTTGTCTATCTCGTCAATGAAGATGACCCCGGTCTGCGCCTTTTTGACCGACTGGTTGGCGCGAAACAGCAGCTCGGCGACCAGGAGCTCGACGTCCTTGCCGTAGTAGCCGGCCTCGGTGTACTCGGTGGCGTCGGCGATCGACAGCGGCACCTCCAGGCACTGCGCCAGCGTCCGCACAAGGTGGGTCTTGCCCGAGCCGGTGGGGCCGATGAGCAGCACGTTGGACTTGCGCAAAAGGCGCTTGTCGGCCGGCGGCAGGGCGCAGCGCTTCTGGTGGTTGTAGGCGGCGATGGCGACGGCGCGCTTGGCCCGCTCCTGGCCGATTAGGTGCTGATCCAGAAACTCGTAGATCGTCCGCGGCGTAAGCTGTGCCCGCGCGCTGCCGCCCCTGGGTTTGGCGCCCGCATTCTTGTCGAGCTTGGGCGCCGGGGCGGCGGTATGTCCCCGCTCGTGCCCCGTTGTCGGCCCCGTTCCCTGTGTCGTTCCCTGCATCTTTCCCTGCATCTGCAGCGGCGATGGTATCATGCGAGCCTGGGCCCCCTGCGCAGATGATCTGCGGCCCTGCAGGTCCCCGATCCTGGCAATCCCTGGACCGTTCACGGCCATATTGGCGACGGAGAGAGCACCACGATGACGACGCAGACCGATCGCAACGGAGTCGACGGCAAGACCATCGGCGAGATGTTCGCCAACCGCGCCGCTGCCACCCCAGCCGCCCCCGCCTTCATGACCAAGCGCGCCGGCGTCTGGCACACCACGACCTGGCAGGAGGCGTATGAGCGCGCCTCGGACATCGCCCACGGTCTCATCTCGCTCGGCTGCAAGCCGGGCGACAAGGTGGCGATCCTCGGCAGCACGCGCGAGGAGTGGACGCTCTCCGACCTGGGCGTCGCGCTGGCCGGCTGCGTCACGGTGCCGATCTACCCCTCCAGCTTGAAGGACAGCGTCTCCTACATCCTGCAGAACAGCGAGACGGCGTGGGTGCTGGCCGAAGATCAGAAGCAGCTCGCCAAGCTCACCGCGATGCGCCGCGAGCTGCCGGGGATAAAGCAGGTCATCCTGTGGCTCGGCCACGCCGAGCAGAACCCGGAGACCGAGAGCTGGGTGATGCCGCTGCGCGAGCTCACGGACAAGGGCCGCGCCCACCGCCTGCAGCACCCGCACGCCCTGCCGGAGCTGCGCGCCGCCCAGTCCGGCAGCGACATCACGACCATCATCTACACCTCCGGCACCACCGGCAATCCCAAGGGCGTGGTCATCGCCCACGACGCCTACACCATCGGCTCCAAGAAGGGCACCGGGACCCTGCCGGTGCGCCTTGCAGACAAACAGCTTTTGTTCCTGCCGCTCGCCCACAGCTTCGGCAAGCTGCTGGAGATCGTCTCGGTGCGCGTCGGCTTCTGCACCGCCTTTGCCGAGAGCATCGACAAGCTCGTGGACAACCTCGGCGAGGTTAAGCCAACGTTCATGGCCGGGGTGCCGCGCATCTTCGAGAAGGTCTACGGCGGCTTCATGGCCAAGGCGCGGGCCGGCGGACCGGTGAAGTGGAAGCTCGTGAACTGGGCGCTCGGCGTCGGCATCACCGCCAGCCGCGAGATCCAGGCGGGGCGGCAGCCGAGCGGCCTTTTGGGGGTGCAGTACAAGCTCGCCGACAAGCTCGTGTTCAGCAAGCTCCGCGAGCGCTTCGGCGGCAACCTGCGCTGGTTCATCTCCGGCAGCGCGCCGCTGTCGCGCGAGCTGGCGGAGTTCTTCCACGCCGCCGGCATGCTGATCCTCGAAGGCTACGGCCTCACCGAGACCAACTCGCTCACGACCATCAACCGCGTCGACAAGTACAAGTTCGGCAGCGTCGGCTCCTCCTTGGATCCGGAGCTGCAGCTCAAGATCGCCGCCGACGGCGAGATCCTGACCAAGGGCGTCACCAACCTCCGCTGCTACTACAAGAACGAGGAGGCCACCAAAGAAGCGATCGACGCCGACGGCTGGTTCCACACCGGCGACATCGGCGAGATCGATGCCGACGGATTCCTCAAGATCACCGACCGCAAGAAGGATCTCATCAAGACCTCGGGCGGCAAGTACGTCGCGCCGCAGATGATCGAAGGCC
>CALFML010000319.1 GCA_937879845.1 uncultured Myxococcales bacterium | reverse complement strand
CAGGACCCGCGGCGCAGCCCGAACCTGCGGGTCTTTTGCGAGGCGTGGTTTAGTTAGGGCCGTAGAGGTTTGGGCGATGGGAGCCGGGAACCCAGGGGGGCTCAGGGACGCCCGCGGCTTCGGCTTGGAACAGGGTCTCGGCATCGGCGGCGCGATGGGCCGAGCCGGCGGCGGAGTCGAAGATCTCGCCCACGTACTGGGCCAGCCGCTGCACCCGCGGCGAGGCCAAGAGGCTCTGTCCGAGCCGCATCGCTCCGTACAGCACAAGGCCGCCGACCACAGCGCCAGCAAGCCGCCAGCCTACCGTCTGTTTTTGTCCGTGGTTCTTGCTCATCTGCTGCACCCCTTTTGCGCGGCGCAAAGCGCCGACCACAACGTCACCAGATAAGGATCGCCGTAACTCCGGCCGCCAGCAGCGCGAGCCCGACGCCGATGAGCAAAAGCAGCAAAAGCGGCAGGTTCGCCACCCGCTCCAGCAGCGACTGCAGGTTCGGGGCGCGCCGCTGTTCCCGCGGGGTGGCGCGATCGGAAGAGCTCATCGCGGAGCTTTGCACCGGGGCCAGGCCTTGGCCGCTGCGCCACGCGGCACCCTGCCCGCTCATCCCGGACGGGGCGGCGGCTTGGCCGCTCGGGCGCGCCGGGGCGGCGGCCTGGCCGCTCGGCGGGCGCCCGGCCTTGGAGTCGGCGGCGGTGATCTTGGCCGCCTGGGCAATCGCCTGCAGCTTGTCGCCAAGGACGTTGGGCGCGGCGCCGGACAGCATGTCGGCGATCGCCTGCTTGGCGTTTATGACCGGCAGGGCCATCGACACCGGGAGGTTGGGCAGCGGCGCGTTCTCATTGCGCACCGAGCGCACCGCGGGCGACGGCATCGGCGGCGGCGGCGGCGGCTTGCGCGGCCCGGCCTCATCGTTCTGGGTCGGCCCGTCCTCGTCTTCCGCAAGGTCGTCCTCACCGACGGCGGAGTAGCTCTCGGCGAGGCTGCCGGCTTCGGCCTGGTGCTGGGTCTCGGGCTGGGTCAGCTCGCCGGCCTCGATGCGGCGGATGAGATCTTCCTGCTCGCGCACCTGATCGGTGAAGTTGCTCTCGATAAACCGCGACAGATCCATCGCCGAGCCGCGCACGCCGCTGCGCCGCATCGCCAGCTCCAGCGCCTCTTGCATCGCCTCGGCGGTGGGGAAGCGGTCCTCGCGGTTTTTCGCCAGCGCCTTGGTGATGACCTGGGCGATCTTCTCCGAGACGTTGGGGTTTATGGCGCGCGGGTCGGGGACCTCGCACTTGATGATCGCCTCATACGTCTCAAACGTGTTGGCGCGGCGGAACAGGCGGCGGGAGGTGCACAGCTCAAACAGGATGATGCCGAGCGCGAAGATGTCGGTGCGGCGGTCGAGCGGGGCGCCGGCGCACTGCTCCGGGCTCATGTAGGCGAACTTGCCCTTGACCATGCCGGCGCGCGTCTGGGTGGCGCGGCCCTCGGCCTTGGCGATGCCGAAGTCCACGACCTTGACGAACCCTTCGTAGGTCAGAAGCAGGTTCTGCGGCGAGACATCGCGATGGATGATGCCCATCTCGGAGCCGTCGGGGAGCTTGGTCTCGTGGGCGTGGTGCAGGCCGGCGCAGGCCTGGGTGATGATGCCGCAGGCTACTCCCTGCGGCACCTCGCCGAGGCGCTGCGTCGCCAGCTTGCCGACCTGGGCGACCGACAAGCCGGGCACGTACTCCATGGCGATGAAGTACTGCTTCTCGAACTCCCCGAGCTCCAGGACCTGGACGATGTTGGAGTGCGACAGCCGGGCGTTGATCCGCGCCTCATCCAGAAACATCTGGATAAACTCCGGATCCGACGCCATCTGGGAGAGCAGCCGCTTGACGACCACGAGCTTGGAGAACCCATCGGACCCGCCCATGCGCGCCAGATAGATCTCCGCCATTCCCCCAGTAGCGAGGTGCGCGAGCAGCTCATACTTGCCAAAATGCGGGCTGAACTCCAGTGGGTCCAGAAGCTAAACCTCCATGATCTCAGCCTGCTTCTTGTCGGCGATGCTGTCTATTTTCTCGATCGCCTTGTCGATGACAGTCTGGATCTTCTTGTAGGCGGCCTCCAAGGCGTCCTCGGTGATGTCGCCGTCCTTTTTGCCCGCCTCGACCATCTCCCGCGCGTCGCGGCGGCAGTTGCGCACGGCGACGCGGGCTTCCTCACCGATGCGCTTTACGACCTTGGTGAGCTCCTTGCGCCGCTCCTGGGTGAGCGCCGGGATCGGCAGCCGCACCACGTCGCCGTCCGAGCTCGGGTTGATGCCGAGGTTGGCATCGCGGATCACTTTCTCGATGTCGGGGATGAGGCGCTTCTCCCACGGCTTGACCACGATGAGCCGCGGATCTGCGACACTCACCGACGCGACCTGGTTGAGCGGGGTCGGCGTACCGTAGTAGTCGAGCCGCACCGAGTCGAGCATCGAGGCGTTGGCGCGACCGGTCCGGACCTTGCCGAGATCGCGCGCAAACACCTCCATGGCCTTGGCTATATCGTCGTCCAGGCTGCTTAGGACCTCGCTTACCATGGCTATTAAATCCTCTCTTGCTATCGATTTTTTTTCAAGCGCCTGCGCGGCGGGGGCGGGCGGCGCCTATTCGACGCGGGTGCCGATCGTCAGGTCGCCGGCGATGACCCGACCGATATTGCCGCGCTGATGCAGGTTGAAAACGATGACGGGCAGCTTGTTGTCGCGACACAGGGCGATGGCGGTCGAGTCCATGACCTGGAGGTTGCGCTGCAGGACCTCCAAGTAGGTGACGCGGTTAAAGCGCACCGCATCCTTGTGCTTTGCCGGATCGCGATCGTAGATGCCGTCGACCTTGGTCGCCTTGAGGAGCACGTCGGCGTGGATCTCCATCGCCCGCAAGGCGGCGGCGGTGTCGGTGGTGAAGTAGGGGTTGCCGGTGCCGGCGGCGAAGATGACGACGCGGCGCTTCTCCAGGTGGCGGATGGCGCGGCGGCGGATGTAGGGCTCGCACAGCTCTTTCATCTCAATGGCCGACAAGACGCGGGTGGGCAGCCCGAGCCGCTCGATCGCGTCCTGCATGGCCAGGGCGTTCATGACCGTACCCATCATCCCCATGTAGTCGGCGGAGGCGCGGTCCATGCCGTGCTTGGTCGACGCCGACACGCCGCGGAAGATGTTGCCGCCGCCGACCACCAGGGCGACCTCCACCCCCTGGGCATGGACGTTTTGCACCTCCTCGGCCAGCCGGTGCAGCGTCGCGGGGTCGATGCCGAACTGGCCCGAGCCCATGAGCGCCTCGCCCGACAGCTTGAGCAGGACCCGCCGGTACGCGGGCGCCTGGCTCGGGCTGGCGCTCGGGCTGGCGCTCGGGATTGGACCCAGGGCGGACTCGGTCTGCGCCGCAGTCATCGTTTGCATCCCGCCATCCGCGCTACGCCTTTCCGCTCGTCGCGGCGACCTGGGCGGCCACTTCCGCGGCGAAGTCGGTCTCCTTCTTCTGCAGACCTTCGCCAAGGGCGTAGCGGGCAAACCGCCGGATGGTGATCTTTTCACCGGTCTTGGCCGTGACCTCCAGCATCAGGGTGCGGATGTCCTTGGTCGGATCCTTTACGAACTCCTGGTCGAGCAGGCAGATGTCCTTTTTCCACTTGCTGATCGAGCCGTCGACGATCTTGGCGATGATGTTGTCCGGCTTGCCCTTGCCCGCCTCACGCGCCTTTTCGACCTGCAGGGTGCGCTCTTTTTCGACCTGGGCGGCGGGGATCTCGTCGTCGGAGACGTACAACGGGAACGGATCGCGGCCGGCGATGTGCATCGCCACGTCCTTGCAGAAGTTCTTGAAATCGTCGGTGCGGGCGACGAAGTCGGTCTGGCAGTTGACCTCTAGGAGCACGCCGATCTTGCCGCCCATGTGGATATAGGACGAAACGGCGCCTTCCGTGGCGACGCGGCTCTGCGCCTGACCGGCCTTGGTGATGCCTTTTTTGCGCAGCCAGTCGGCCGCTTTCTCCATGTCGCCGGCGGTCTCTTCGAGGGCCTTTTTGCAGTCGGCCATCCCGGCGAGGGTCCGGTCGCGCAGTTCCTTGACTGACGCCGCAGTGATCTGGGCCATAGTAGCGAGCTCCTTGCTGTACTGTCGTTGGGCTGACGTAAAAGAGGTGATCTGTGCAGCGCCGCCCGCCCGCCCGTGTGCGAGGCTGAAAGGCGGCGCCGTACTTTGTCATGTTGGCGCTGCCGGGTCGGCCGCGGCCGCTCCCGGCAGTCGTGCCTACTGCTCGTCTTCGTCGGGGACGTGGGCCACGGTGACCGAGTTCGGGGTCGCCGCCGCCGCCGGGACGCTGCGCAGCCCGCCGCGCCGCCGCGCCAGCTCGACCTTGGGACCGGCGCCGTCCGCCGCCGGGGCCGGAGCGCGCTCGCTGTGGGCGTGGGCGTGGCCGCCGTGGCCATGGCCGTGGTGGTGATCCCCGCGGTCGTCATCACCGCGGTGCGACGCCGCGCGCTCCCGCCCGAGGCGCGAGCCGACGACGCAAGCATCGGCGATCTTGGCGGTGAACAGCTTGATGGCGCGGATCGCGTCGTCGTTGCCGGGGATGACGTAGTCAAGGACGTCGGGGTCGCAGTTGGTGTCGGCGACCGCGATCACCGGGATCTCCAGCTTGCGGGCTTCGGAGATCGCGATGTGCTCTTTCTTGGCGTCGATGACGTAGAGCGCCGCCGGCAGGTCGGTCATCGCCTTGATGCCGCCGAGCGCCTTTTCCAGCTTGTCGCGCTCCCGCATGCGCATGAGCACTTCTTTTTTGCCCAGGCGCTCGAAGGTCCCGTCCTCGGCCATCTTCTCCAGGCTGCGCAGGCGGTCGATCGAGCCCTTGACGGTGCGGAAGTTGGTGAGGGTGCCGCCGAGCCAGCGGTTGGTGACGAAGAACTGCCCGCCGCGGGCGCACTCCTGCTGGATGACTTCCTGCGCCTGCTTCTTGGTGCCGACGAAGAGCAGCGAGCCGCCGGCGGCGACCGTGTTGACGATGAAGTTGTAGGCGCGGTTGAACAGGCGCACCGTGTGCTGCAGGTCGATGATGTGGATGCCGTTGCGGGCGCCGAAGATGTAGGGCTTCATCTTCGGGTTCCAGCGCTTGGTCTGGTGGCCGAAGTGCACGCCGGCCTCTAGGAGCTGGCGCATGGTGATCGGCGCCTCGGCCCCTTCCTGGGTGCCGGCGGCGGGCGTGGGAGCTTGGGGATTCTGGGTCTGGTCCATTGCGTGGGTCCTCGTTTTGCCTCCGCTCTGTCCGTTTCCCGCCTCTTCCGGCACTCGCCGGCCGCGGGCGGCGGGGTCGCCGCTGCCCGGTGGTTAGGAGGCTCGCGCATCATCCCGGCACGAGTCCCGCGGTTTTGACGCCGCAAGGTCGCGTACAAAGACACGGCTGCGCTGCTACAGAGCGTGTGTGGTTAAAAGCCGAAAGCACTGACTGCTTAACACGCTCCGGGGCCAATAGGCAAGCCGCCCGGTGGGGTCTCGGGGCGGACCGCCTTATTGTAGCTTGGCGAAAGTTCAGTGTTTTCCGGTTTGCGCGGTCTAGATCGGCAGGGTCAGGCCGCCGTCAAATGTCGAGCGACCAGCCCTCGCGGGCGATGCTGATGCGGGTGTGGGGGGCGCGCACTTTGTACTCAGCGGTGGCGGCGCGGCCCAGGGAGTCCAAGGCGTCGTCGTCGCGATCCGGCTCGTGGTGAAACAGCACGAGGTGCGGGGTCTGGGCGCGCTCGCCCAGGAGCAGCACATCGTCGATCGTCGAGTGGCCCCAGCCTTTTTTGGCCGGCATGTCGGCCGGCACGTACTGGGCGTCGTGCACGATCACATCCACGCCGCGGACAAACGCCGCCAGCTGGTCCAGCGGCGTCACCGGCGCCTGCGGCGGGGAGAGCTCGTTGTCGGTGAGATAGGCGAACGAGCGGCCGTCGGCATCGTCGATGCGGAAGCCCTGGGCGCCGCCGGGATGGTTGAGCTGGACGCGCCGCACCTGCGCCGAGCCGACGGTCCACGGCGTCTGAAACGTCGCCTGGTTGGCGATCATCTCGATGTGCGCCGGGATGTCTTGGACGCGGACGGGAAAGTGAACGCCGTCAAACAGGGTCCGCCGGGTGCCGCAGTCCTGCTGCGTCTCGTTTACCAAGGGGTAGAGGCTGATCTCGGTCTCTTTGCTCCACAGCGGTCCGAAAAACGGGATGCCGATGACGTGGTCCCAGTGGACGTGGGAGAGCATGAAATGGTAGGGCCCGGGATGCCGCTCGCGCATTAGGTCCTTGCCTAGGTGCCGCAGCCCCGTACCGCAGTCGAAGACGATGACCGTGTTGTCAACCAGCCGCACCTCTACGCACGAGGTGTGGCCTCCGTACCGAACGGTCGATCGGCCGGAGGTGGGCGTCGACCCGCGCACGCCATAAAATCG
>CALFML010000318.1 GCA_937879845.1 uncultured Myxococcales bacterium | reverse complement strand
TCACCTCTTCCGACAGGCGGGCGGTCTCGTTGGCGTTGTTTTCGACCTGGCGGATGGAGATGTCCATCTCGTTCATCGAGGAGCTGGTCTCTTCGGCGGTCGCCGACAGCGCCTCGACGTTCTTGGCCACCTCGCGGATCGAGTAGGTCATCTCCTCGATGGAGGTCGCCGACTCCTGCACCGCGCTGGCCAGGTTGACCATGTTCTCGGCGACTTCGTCGTTGCTCGCCGCCATCTCCAAGATCGACGAGCTCGACTCCTCGGCGCCGCGGGCCAGCGTCTCGACCGACTGGGCGATCTGCTTGGCGGAGGTGGTCATCTCGTGCAGCGAGGCGCTGGTCTCTTCCAGGGCCGACATCTGCGCCGCGATGGTGTCGCGCAGCTCGCGCAGCACCGCGTCGATATCGCCGGACATCTTGGACTGGGCGCCGACCTGGCGCAGCACATCCTGGTTCTGCTGGTACAGCTGCTTGCGCAGGCGCTCGATAAGCTCGGCCAGGCTGCCGATCGGCTCGTCGCCGGTGAGCGGAACCACCTCGCCGTAGTCGCCGCTGGTCAGCCGCTGCACCGAGGTCCGAAGCTGCATCACCTGCGCGCTGGCCCGCGCCCCGAGGTACGTATTGACGAGGATCATCACCAGCATCGCCCCGCACAGCGGCAGGGCCGCGTTCTGCGCGTCATGCGACAAGACGAACACTGCCCCAAGAAGCAGCGCCGCAAGGGTGACGTTCAGCAGCAGACGCCCGCGGACGATATGGTTCATCGGCCCCCAGTTTACCGCGAATTGCTTAAGAAATCTCGCAGCCAGTTTGGCCCCGGTTTCCGAGCCGGTCGGGCCTTTTTTTAAGGCCGGACAAAGGCCGGACAAAGGCCGGACAAAGACCGGGCAAAGCCAGGGATGTCCGTCGGGAACCTCTAGTGATACATTCTACTTACACATAAAGGGCACATAAGGAGCCTGGGGATGACCGAGATCTGTACGGTGCGAGCGCGCGAGATCCTTGATTCGCGCGGCAACCCAACGGTGGAAGCAGAGGTGCGGCTGCGCGGGGGCGCCGAGGGCCGCGCCGCGGTGCCTTCGGGGGCCTCGACCGGCACCCACGAGGCGCTGGAGCTGCGCGATGGCGATGCCCGGCGGTTTCTGGGCAAGGGTGTTCTGCACGCGGTGCGCAACATCCATGAGCGGCTCGCCCCGGCGGTGATCGGGCTTGATGCCTGCGATCAGGTGGCGGTCGATGAGAAGCTTTTGGCGCTTGATGGCACGCCCAATAAGAGCCAGCTTGGCGCCAACGCGATCCTGGCGGTCTCGCTGGCGACGGCGCGCGCGGCGGCGGCGGGGCTCGGGCTGCCGCTTTTCCGGCACCTGGGCGGGACGCTGGCGCGGGTTTTGCCTGTGCCGCTTTTGAACCTCATAAACGGCGGGGCGCACGCCGACAGCGGTCTGGAGGTGCAGGAGTTCATGGTGGTGCCGCTCGGCGCCCCCGACTTCCCCGAGGCGCTGCGGGCCGGCGTGGAGGTCTTCCATCACCTAAAGAAGGTGCTAAAGGGCCAGGGCATGGCCACCTCGGTCGGCGATGAAGGCGGCTTTGCGCCGATGCTGGCAAACAACGAGGCGGCGCTTGCGGCGCTCAGCACGGCGATCGAAAAGGCCGGCTACCGCCTTGGCCACGACATCGCGATCGCCATGGATGTCGCTGCCAGCGAGTTCTTCGATCCCGCCGCCAAGTGCTACAAGCTCGGCGGCCGGCAGCTGTCGTCGGCGGAGATGGTCGCCTGGTACGCCGGGCTGTGCAAAAAGTACCCGATCGTCTCGATCGAAGACGGCATGGCGGAGGACGACTGGGACGGCTGGAAGGCGCTCACCACGGAGCTCGGCGGCTCGGTGCAGCTTGTCGGCGACGACCTGTTCGTCACCAACATCAACCGCCTGCGCCGCGGCCTTACCGAGGGGATCGCCAACTCCATCCTCATCAAGGTCAACCAGATCGGCACCCTCACCGAGACCGTGGCCGCCGTCGACATGGCGCACCGCGCCGGCTACACGTCGATCATCTCCCACCGCTCCGGGGAGACCGAGGACACGTTCATCGCCGATCTGGCGGTGGCGCTCGGCTCGGGCCAGATCAAGACCGGCTCGGCATCGCGCTCGGAGCGCATCGCCAAGTACAACCAGCTGCTGCGCATCCACAGCCAGCTCGGCGCGGCGGCGCGGTTCGCCGGACAGAAGGCTTTCCGTCAGACGCCCAAGACCTGATCGCCGGCCGCCAGCGGAAGACTTGCCGCGGCGTCCGTCCGCGCTGCTCAAGAGCCGGGCGGGCGCCGCACCGGGCGGGGCGCTTCGCTACAGTTTCCGGCTCGGAACTAGCCGGCCGCGTACACCGGGCGGGCGGCGGTCGCCGGTTCCGGGACGATCGTCGTTTCCCGGACGGGACCACGGCGGCGGAGCTCCTCCGCGAGCGGGCCGGTGGCGACCAGGAGCTCCGGCACCTTGCCACGCCGATCGCCGCGGCTGTTGATCGCCCGCTTAGCGTAAATCTGCTCGACGTGACAGTCCTTGTAGAGCGCCACGGTGAACGGCACGGCGGAGTTTGACAGAAGCACGTTCACGCCGCGATTGCCAAGCTCGACGATGAGCTGCGCCAGCTGCTGCTGCGCCGCCTCATCGAAGCCGCCGCTGCTGTAGCTGGTAAACGACGCGGTGCGGCTCACCGGCGCGTACGGCGGATCGCAGTAGACGAAATCGCCGGGCTGGCACAGCTCGGCGAGGGAGCTATACGGGCTGACCTCGATCGTCACCCCGCGCAGGGCACGGCTGGCGGCGCGTAGTTCGTTGGGCGCGCAGAAGTGCGGGCTTGGGTAATGTCCGTATGGAACATTGAAATGTCCGCGGCGGTTTTCCCGAAACAAGCCGTTAAAGCAAGTTTTATTTAGATAAATGAGTCGCGCCGCTCGCTCGATCGGGTCAAGGACTTGCGGCGACTGGCTGCGAACCTGATAAAAAAACTCTTCTTCATTGCGGAACGCTTCGAGGACTTTAATGAGGGTCTCGACGCGATCCCGGACCACTTGGTATGCGTTAATGAGCTCGGGGTTTATATCCGACAGCCGCGCTCCCGCGGGATTGAGCTCGCCGCGGCCGCTCAGGGCGAAAAACAACGCGCCGCCGCCGACAAACGGCTCGTAATAGCGGCCGCCGCGCTGCCCCGCCGCACTGCCTGCCACAGCCGCCGCCATACTGCCTGATCGCGCCGCGCTCGCCGCCCGGACGAAGGTCTCCGGGAGACGGCTTACAAGCTCGGGCAGGAGCTGCCGCTTGCCGCCCGCCCACTTGAGAAACGGCTTGGGGCCGCCCACCGCGCCGGCCCCTGCGGCGGCAGTCTTGGCATCAGACATCCGGCTCCAAGTGTCGCCCGGATGAACGTCCTCCGATCGCAAATTCGCCGTATCACGCGGCAAATGCAGCGATTGTGTAAGTATTTCTAGGACTTGTCGGTTTTGCCCTTTGGGTCTTTTTGCTCCCGTAGTGCGCCGCGCCGGACCGGCGTTATGTAGCTCAGGCTGCCGACTACTTTGCGAGTCTATGCGGCTGTGCAATTGGGCAGAAACAGACACGCGCCCATGCTGCGGCCCTCTATCCGGGAGCGCAAATTTTTCACTTTTTTTCTTCCCCCTAAACTCATTCTCCGAGCCACCTGCGCCTACTCGCCCCTACTGCGTCCATCGCGAAAACCATGCGTGTAAACCATCGGGCAAAGAAGAAATGCTAGCGCGGTACATGTAAACTTGCGCCGATCGGAAAGCTTGGTTACTAGAGGTGCTAATGTCGGCCCACTGCCTGAGCTGTCACGTCCCTGTTCCCGAAGGTGTCGAGGTCTGCGCCAGCTGCCGCACGGCCCAGGTGCCGCGCCTTGATTTCGATCCCCTCCTTGGGAGTATCAGCGGCAGCCCGAGCAAAAATAGCGGCGGCAGCGCCGGTGAAGCAGCCACCGCGCCGAGTACGATAAGCGGCGAGCTGTCCCCGGATCAGGAGGTTCCCTGGTGCGGCCGATCTAATGAGCTGAAGCAGCTTATGACCCTTGCCGAGCAGGCGCTCACGCGCGGCCAGCTGCGCTGCTTCCTGGTGCTGGGCACGCCGGGCCTGGGCAAGAGCCGGCTCCTGCGTGAGCTCGGGCGGATGATCGTCCGCCATCTGGGCGTGCACAAGTCGCGCGTGCTGTTCGCCACGGTGCCCGGAGAAGGCGCGGCGGCGCACAGCGTGTTCGCCGAGCTGTTTCAAAAACGCTTCGGGCTCACCCCCGGCGAGTCGGCGCAGAGCGCCCGCGACAAGGTGCTGCGGACCTGCCGCTCGCTCCTGCCCGCGGTGCGCGCGACCGAGGTCGCCCATCTTCTCGGCGAGCTTTTGGATCTGCCCTTCCCCGACAGCCTCGTGTCCTCACGCATGGTGCTGCAGCCGGGGCGGACGACGCCGCGGCTGTATGCGGCGATCAAGCGCTTCCTCGCCGCCGACGCCCGGCGCTCGCCGCTGCTGCTTTTGTTCGATGAGATGGAGCACGCCGGCGCCGAGACCATGAGCCTTCTGCACTACCTGCTCGACGGACTGCAAGACCTGCCGGTGCTGATCGGGGTCGCGGCGCGGCCGGAGTTCGGCGACACCTACCCCGACTTTGGCACCAGCACCGCGATCCCGGAGCGGCTGGAGCTCGCCCCGCTGCCGGCGCCGGATGCGATCGAGCTTCTCGGCGCGGTGGTCGGCGCCGATCCGGAAGAGCTGCCGGTGCCGCTTCTGCGCCACATCGGCGAAGCGTTTGACGGCTCGCCGCGGGCGGTGGTGGAGCTGGTCCGGCTGCTTGTGGAGACCGGGGTGCTCGCGTGGGTGCCGGCGCACGAGACGAGCGCCGAGGATGAAGAGCAGACCCTGGTGCCGCAGTGGGACGGCGAGCGCCTGGAAAAAGGCGAGCTGCCGACGAGCTTCTCCGGCCTCGTGCAGGCCCGCCTGCAGGCGATGGCGGCGGCGCCGCGGGCGATCTTGGAGCAGGCGGCGGTGGTCGGAGAGCACTTTTATCTGAGCGCGGTGCGCATGCTGGCGCGCTGCGATGCGACGCGGCTCGGCGGGGAGCTGCCGGAGCACGGCGACGGCGGCGGCGAGGCCGGCGATCCCGACGGCCCGCCGCTCGATGAAGTGATCGATGCCAGCGAGCGCGGGGAGGAAGAGTCGGATCTTCTCACCCAGCTTCAGAGCCAGGGCGTCGTCCTGCTTTTGCCCGGCA
Source organism: uncultured Myxococcales bacterium (assembly GCA_937879845.1). GTDB lineage: Bacteria > Myxococcota_A > Polyangia > Palsa-1104 > JAEUJZ01 > CALFML01. Next base: position 1,978 of record CALFML010000318.1, on the reverse strand, counting down.
GCCAGCTGCGCGGTGAGCGCGAATACCGCTTCTCCTACCCGCCCTGGCAAGAGACGATCTACCGCGCCATCGCGCCGGCGCGGCGGCGGCGCTACCACCACCTCATCGCCCAGTGGCTGCAGCTTAACCCGGAGCGCGATCGCCAGGAGTTCCAAGAGGCGATCGGCCGCCACCTGGAGCGCGCCGGCCGCGGTCCCGAGGCCGCCCTGCACTACCGCCGCGCCGCCGAGCTGGCCACCGCCCGCGGCACCTACAACCGGGTGCCGCGCCTGCTCTTGCGCGCCCTGGCGTGCCTTGAGGGCTCGGAGCTGTGCATGCGGCTGGAGCTGTGGCAGGAGCTTGGCACGGCGCTGTGGCGGCTCGGTGACACCGACGCGGCACTGCCCTCTTTTGAGAAAGTGGTGCGGCTGTCGTACGTGATGAACGCGCGCAGCCAGGCGGCGCTGGCATTTTCGACCATCGGCCAGATCTACCGGCAAAAGGGCGATATGAGCCGGGCGATCGCGAACCTGTCGCGGGCGCTGGAGCTGCATGAGCAGCTCGGCGATCAGACCGGGTGGAGCGACGCGCTGGACGATCTGGGGCAGGCGCTGTGGCTGCTCGGCCGGGTCGATGAGGCGCTGGAGCGCTCCGAGCGGGCGCTGGAGCTGCGGCGCCGCCTCGGCGACCGCCGCAAGCTCGCCGCATCGCTCCTGCACCTGGGCGCGATCGAGCAGCACCGCGGCCACCTCGATGCCGCGGTGGCCTATTTCGACGAGGCGCAGCGCAAACACGAAAACGATCCGCTGCTCCACGCCGCCTGTCTGGAGGCGCTCGGCAGCGTCGATCTGATGCGCGGCGATGCGCCGCTGTCGCGCGCCCGCTTCGAGGAGGCGCTGTCGCTCTGCGAGCCGATGGGGCCCTCGGCGCAGCTGGCGGGGCTGGTCTGCCGCCTCGGCGAGTCGCTGCTGCAGGAAGGGCTGCTCGGGGAAGCGGAGACGCGGCTTTTGCAGGCGCGGGAGCTGGCGGTGCGGCTGTCCGATCGGCGGGCGCTGGCGGAGATTATGCGGCTGCTTGGGCTCATCCACTTCCGGCGCGATGATCAGAAGGTCGCGCTCGACTATTGCCAGAAGGCCCTGGATCGGGCGCAGCAGAGCGGCCTGCGCTATGAGATCGGCCGCGCCCTTTTATCGCTCGGCGAGGTCCACGCGGCGACGCTGTTCGACGTGTCGTCGGCCGGCGAGCACCCGGCGTGGGACTATTTCCGCCGGGCGGTGACGCTCCTGCGCGAGATCGGCGATCAGGCGGAGCTGGCGCTGGCGCTGGCGGCGCTCGGGCGGCACCTCATCGAGCGGGGGCGGCGCGGACCGGGCCGGGCGACGCTGCGCGAGGCGGTGCAGCTGGGCCAGGCGCTGCGCATGCGGATGGCCGACGATCTGCAGCAGGTGCTGGCGGAGCTTTAGCGGCCGCGCGCTCGGCAGCGTGAAAAAAAGGGCCCGTCCCGCAGGCTGCGGCGACGGGCTTTTCTATCTTGCGCGGGGAAAAAGCGCGGACGGACTACGGATCGAAGTGGGTGGTCGCGGCCTGGCCGGCCGAGCCCGGGAAGCCCTGGCCGGGGACGCTGCCGCCGCCGTTGCCGCGGCTGCCGCCGCCGCCGCTGCCGTCGAAGTGGTTGTTGACGCTGTTCTGATCCAGATCGACCTTGATCGTCCAGATGCCGTAGCTCGGGCCGCCCGTGCCGCCGGAGCCGGCGCCGGCGTCACCGCCCTTGCCGCCGTTGCCGCCCTTGCCGCCGCCCGCCGCATCGTCGGCGCCAGCGCCGCCGGCGCCGCCGATTCCGCCCTGGCTGCCGTCGGTGCCGTTGCCGCCCTGACCGCCATCGCCGCCCTGGCCGGTGACGATGCCGGTGTTGAAGACGATGGTCGAGCTCATGTAGGAGTAGACGCCGACCGAGGACCCGCCGCCGCCGCCGCCGAGGCCGGCGTTGCCGCCGCAGCCG
>CALFML010000317.1 GCA_937879845.1 uncultured Myxococcales bacterium | reverse complement strand
TGCAGCCCAGCACCCGCGCCTGCTGGGTCCCGCCTGGCACCGGGTCCAGGGCGGACCCAGTGAGCCGTTCGACACCGGATTACCGGTTCGCCACCATGACGACGGCACCGTGACGGTTGGCGCCGGCCTGCTCGCCGGGCTGGACGTCGATGCGGTGCTGGCCGTGTACGGGCCGCAGACGCCGGCGGTCTTTCCGCCGCTTGATGGCGAGCTGGATCGGGCGGCGCGGCTCGGCACCTTGCGGGTTAAGTCCGCCGATATGACGCAGGCCTTTGTGGAGCCGAAGTCGCCGGCGGATCTTGTGGTGCCGCCGGGCGCGCGGGCCCGCGTCCTGCAGCTCAGCAAGCATGGCCGGCTGGCCGTCTACTGCACCGCCGACGTGCCAGCGGCCGATCGTGAGCTGCTAAACAGCCTGGGCCTGCTCTGCCGCCTGGTCGATACTCCGCAGGAGGCGGAGCTGCTGCTCGGACTCGGCACCGCAGGCGAGCTCCTTTTAGGCGACCAAATATTTTCTCATCTGCCGGATCCTCCGCCCGAAAACCCGGGCCCGCTCGCTAAAATCCCCGATACAGGTTCGCCTTCGTCGCGGGCCGCAGCGCTTACGGCGGCGGTTCGTCATCATGCACTCCGCTACATCATTCCCTTGCGGCTGTGGCAGCAGTCCGGGCTGCCCGGACAGCCCGGCGCCCTTAAGCTCAGCGTGGTGGATTGCAGCGATGCGGCCTATGCTGACCGGCTGAAGACCGGCACCGGTTTGGCCAAAGCGATACCGCGGCAAAACGGCTATTGCATGATCAAAGACGGAATGTGGATCTGTTTCCATGTCCACAATACCTCGCAGCGCGATCTGTATGTCACCCTGCTCGTTTGCAACTCAGACGGGGTCGTTGATTTGCTGGGTCAGCCGGTGCATGTGGAGGCATCCAAAGGGGGCCTGATCTGGGATACCCAGGATAATGAGACCGCGCCGTTCTATATCCAGGCCGGATCGCGCAAAGTCGCGATCGAGCGCCTGGTCGCCATCGGTTGCAAGAGCTCGGATACGGATGCCGTGCAGCTAGCCCGGGCGCCACACGAGCCTGAGTCGTTGCAGGCGCTGATCGATGCGACCTTTGCCGGCGGTACAAGAGATCGGATACTGCCGCAATCGCCCGCGCCGGAGTGGACGCTCGCCAGCTTGAACTTAAATGTCACCAAATAGCCGCCAGCCTGGCGTTCGCACCCACCGCCGGGCGCGCATCGCGAGCCCAGTGCTTTTTACAGAGACCTGTTCGCAATGAACTATCATGCCCTAGTAATAGGCATTGATGAGTATCCGCTGCTGCGGCGCATGACGCCGGGCGGACAACCGCTCGGCGACCTCAAAGGCTGCGTCAATGACGCTCGGCGCATGGCCCAGGTGCTATGCCAGCGTTATCTATTTCCTGCGGCCCATGTGACGCTGCTCATAAACGAGCAGGCGAGCCGGGAAGGGATCTTGGGCGGCCTGGCCGACCTACTGCGCCGCATCGATCCGGGCGACGTGGCGGTGATCTTCTATGCCGGACACGGCTCCCAGATGCCGGATCGCGAAAAGACTAAACTCAGCGGCTGGGATGAGACGCTGGTTCCCCATGACAGCGGGCGCAATGAACAGCCCAATCGCGATATTACCGATGATGAGCTCAGATTATGGCTGCTGCGCTTTATCAACAAACCATCGTACGTTACCCTGATTTTTGATTGCTGTTACTCCGCGACCCTGCATCGCAATGCCTTCGCCACCTTTGAACGCGCCGTCCCGCGCGATGAGCGCGCCGCGGAAAAGCTGCCGCCGTCCCCGCTGACGCCCGATCAGATTCAGCAGCTTCAGGCGGCGGAGAGCCAGCTGCCAAGTCAAACCGAAAACGGCGCCTGGCTGCCGAGCGACGACCGGTACGTCGTCCTGGCCGGCTGCCGCGCCGACGAGACCGCCAAGGAACACAGCGTCTATAAGAATCAGCAGCTACTCACCCACGGCGCCCTCACGTACTTTCTGCTCGACCAGATTGCCGGCAGCGCGGAGGGAGCGACCTACAGAGATGTGTTCGAACGTACCGCCCTGGAGGTGAGCAAGCACTACGAGCAACACCCGAGCGCCGAAGGAGCTCTCGATCGCGCGCTCTTTGGTGTAAATTGCAGCCCGCCGCCGCCCTACTTCCTGGTGACCAAAGTCCGCAATGGGATTGTAACCATCGCTGGCGGCCAGTCGCAGGGGGTAGAGCGCGGCAGTGAGTGGGCGCTGTTTCCGCCCGGCGCTCGTGAGTTCCAGGTGACGACGCAGCCGCGCGTCCGCATCACCTCCGTGACACCGCGGAGTGCCCAGGGGCAGCTCCTTTCCACTGATTTTATTATCGCAGAGTACTCGCGCGCCGTGCTAGTGCAGCGTCCGCTTGAGCGCAAGTGGCAGGTCCAACTGATAGGGACGCCCCCTCTTGCCACGGCCCGTCCCGAGGAAATAAATAACCCCGGCGTCCCGCAGCTATATATCAACAAGCTTCTCGCCAACTCTGCCTGGTTGCGCGCGGCGACGGATGAGGCTCCGGCGCAGATCCAGGTTTACCTGCTCGCGCCGCGCGCTGCGGTCGAGCCCGGAGCGCCCTTGCCGCAGCTAGGCCCCCTCCCATCGGAAACCTGGGCGGTGGTGGACGCGGCGGGCGAGCTGTGTATGAAGCCGCTGCACGTCATGCAGATAGCGCGGCTGACCGCCTCCTTGGAGCAGCTGGCCCGCCAGGAATTTTTGAAGGAGCTGCACAACCCGGAGAGCAACCTGCGCGGGCTCATCGACCTGCGGCTGCTCGTCCAAGATGCGAACCAAAAGTGGGTTCCCTTGCACCCGGATCCGGCTGCGATCCCGGCGGTAAATACGGGCACGCGGCTCGTCATCGAGCTGGTCAATCGCCACACTGCGCCGCTATACGTGGCCATGCTGCAGCTTGACGCCGATGGCGCGGTTACGCAGATCTATCCGCCGGCCGGCACGAGCGAGCCGCTGCGCCCCCAGGGGACAAGCCGCATCGGGGATGGGGAAGGGAATTGGATCAGCACACGCATCCCGGCGGCGCTGCCGCTCCGCGCTAACGGCCAGCCGCCCAGCGAGGCTCTGTGCGGATTCAAGCTCTTTGTGACCACGCAGCCGGTGGATCTGCGGCCCCTCTTGCAGCCGGGAGTGCGGGCGGCGCAGCCTGAGTTCCGCGGCAGCGCGTCCGCGCTTGGGCGGCTTCTGCAATCGGCATTTTTTGGTGGAAGTCAGCTGCGGGCAAAATTGGGTCGTGAACAGATCGTGGATGAATGGACCGCCGACGGCCGCTGGCTGCGGGTTGTCAAATAGGCGGCTGCCGCTTTACCGGCAGCTCTCTGTATACACACAGGAGACATCGACATGGCAAAGGGAGTTTCGCTTCATATCGGACTGAACTCGGTGGATCCCAAGCAGTACGGCGGCTGGGACGGAAAGCTTACCGCCTGCGAAGCGGACGCCCTGGCCATGAATAAGTTGGCCCACGCCTCCGGAGTGGTGCAAAGCAGCGTGCTGCTCACCAAGCAGGCGACGTCGATCGCCGTGCTCGCGGCAATCGGCCGCATTGCGCAGCAGCTTGTCGCCGGCGATCTGTTTTTTTTGACGTACTCCGGGCACGGCGGCCAGATGGATGATGTCACCGGAGATGAGCCCGACGGAATCGATGAGACGTGGGTCCTTTATGATCGCCAGCTCCTTGATGATGAGCTTTACAGCATGTGGAGCAAGTTCGCTTCCGGGGTTCGGATCATCGTGCTCTCAGATAGCTGTCACAGCGGCACCGTGACGCGCAGGCTGGAGGACCTGTTGCCGCAGGCGCAGCTGCAAACTCCCGCGGGAGCCGCGGTTCCGCGGGAGATTCCGCGGGAGATCGCCGCGCAGGACGCCGTAGTGCGCGCCGCCCTCTACCAGAGCATTCAGTGGACGAGCAAAAAGGGTCCTGATGATATAAAGGCCACGGTGCTTCTCATCTCCGGCTGCCAGGACAACCAGCTTTCTCTGGATGGGGAGCAAAACGGTCTGTTCACCGCCACCCTGCTGCAGGTCTGGAATGACGGTCAGTTCCACGGCAGCTACGCCGACCTGCATCAGCAGATAGTCAGCCGGATGCCGGTGAGCCAACAGCCGAACTTTTTCCGCGTCGGCGCCACGAACCAGGCGTTTGAGCGGCAGCGGCCTTTCAACCCGAACTTGACGATTTCCTAGCTCTTCAGAGAAGCGCGGAGAGGTTCTAGATGAGCGAAAAGATCAAAGTACTGTTCCTCGCGGCGAATCCGGCCGACACCGCCCGCCTGCAGCTCGATGAAGAGCTGCGGGCGATCTTCGCGGCCCTGCGAGAGGGCGATCGGTCCCTTTTTGAAGTGGCGGTCGCCCCGGCTCTCCGTGCATCCGAGCTGCCCACGACCATCCTGCGTGAGAACCCCGACATCATCCACTACAGCGGCCATGGCAGCCAAGGAGAGATCCTGCTGGCTGCCGATGCCGCCAGCTTAGCGCCGGTCGGAGCGGAGGAGCTAGGCCGCATCTTCAAGACCTTCGCCAACCGGACCCGCTGTAGCCGGCTCTTGGATCGGGGCCGGTCGAGGGGGCGTCGTGGGTCCGGATGAACGCCCTGGAGGGGGTGCGGAGGCCGGCGAGGGGCTGCCGGCCTCCGCTGCGACGCGGGCACCACCGGGCAAAGTCGACGAGGGGACGTCGTTGCCCGTACGTGGGGGGGAAGGGAGTGGTGCTTCGCGCCGCGGGGGGACAGATTCGGGTTTGAGCTGATCGAGCCGGGCAATCTGCTTGACCGACGCCGATTCGAGCTTGAGATGCTTCAGGGCGAGCATTTCGATGCGCTCGGCCTCGTTGAGATGAGCCCATTCGACCCGCAGGATATGCGTGGCCTGCTGGCTCTCGATGATCTTCTGGTTGGTACGGTCGATCTGCTCTTCGAGGTCCTGCACCTTGTACTTGACCGTGAACAGGCCCACCGCCGTAGCGATGGCGGCGACCGACCAGGCCAAGGCCGGCGACGTGACCTTCGACGTGACCAACTCCTCCAAGGAAACGGTTCATGAGATGGTGGTCATTCCCTTCCCGGCGGACGGCAAGGTGCCGTACAGCGACAAGGACGCGAAGTTCGACGAGGATGCCGCCGGCCATCTCGGCGAGGTCTCCGAGCTCGAGCCGGGCAAGACCGGATCGCTTCGGATCGGAGATCGGGATAACGCAGGTTCAGGGGTGGTCTCTCCGGTTCGATTCGTGGTTCAAACTATCCGATTCCGGAAGTGATGTTCCTACACTCTCCCTCGCGACACGAAAATCGGGTCCAACCCGATGTCGATTGGCGCGACGCTGGCGCAGCAAGCGCAGACGATTCCGGATCGGACGTTTTTGCTGTGGGAAGGTCGCGCGTATTCCTATGCCGATGCCGACCGGCGGGTCAGTGCGATGGCTGGTGCGCTGTATGCGTGCGGAATTCGCAGCGGACATACGGTCGGACTGCTGATGGACAATCATCCGGACTGTCTGACCGCGCTGGTCGCTTGCAGTCGGATTGGCGCGATTCCGGCGCTGCTCAATCCGGCGACACGCGGGGCGGCGCTGGCCCATGCGCTGCAAGTCACCCAGGTGCGCGATCTGATCTCGCTCGCGTCGGCGCCGGACTTGACCCAGACGTATGGTGTGCGGCGACTGATTTTGGGCGGCGGTCCTCGCGATCCGCTGCAAAGTTCGCAGCAGGTTGTCGACCTTGAAACGATCGCTGCCGATCTGCCCAGCACACTTGTGCAAAACCCCGGTCATGCGTCCGACATCGCATGGCTCATGTTTACGTCGGGAACAACCGGCAAGCCCAAAGCGGTCAAGATATCGAATCGGCGCTGGCTGATGG
>CALFML010000316.1 GCA_937879845.1 uncultured Myxococcales bacterium | reverse complement strand
GCCGGCGATGCTCTCACCGCGGTTGCCGCCGTCCAGGGCGTTCATCGTGCGGTAGAAGCTGCCGATTCCCGATAGGCGGAGGTCCGGATTGGAGTTCTTCTGACCGCCGCGGAAGCCGCGCCCGGACACGTCGATGACGCCATCCAGCGTCAGGGTATCCCGTATCTGCACTGCGGCCACGCCGCCGACGAGGCCATCCCACGCCGGCGCCACCACGCTGGACTGGGCGGCCACCGTGAGGCTTTTGTACTGCGGCACGCGGATGACCTGGACATGGCCCGCCGCCTGATAGCTGTTCTTGAGACCGCCGCAGCCGGCGTATACGGTGAGCTTCTGGTTTGCCTGGTCCACCGCGACGACGCCGATGAACTCGTAGAGTCCGGCGCTGCGCAGATCAATCACCTCGCCGTAGCGGGTCGAGTTGCTGGTGTCGATATCGGCACCCTGCATCTGGATGATGAGCAGCAGATCATCGGCGGTGAGCGGCAACAGCGCATCGACCCCCAGCCCGGTCATCGCCGACAGAGTGAGCGTCGTATCGCCGCGGCGGGCGTCGGTGGCCAGCACCGCATAGCGATTGACGACGGTGTCCGCGGTGCTGACCGTTACTTCGCCGTCTTTGCCCAGACCCTCGGCCTGGTGCAGGGCGCCTAGCGGCGGCGACTCCGGCGTAAGCGGCGAAGCCGGCCCGCATCCGGGGGAGGCGCCCAAAAGCAGCAACCCGAGGTAACTAGTGGATATTTTGTTTCCAATCGTCAGCATCACAGACACCAGTTCATGTAGCGCCGCAGTATTAGATAAACGCGATATCAGGCTCGATTTTATCATCAATCAAAATTGATTTTGTTTAGTTAAATAAAGGCCGTCCGGCGCGCCCTGAAGCTGGAGATTATCGGGAGAAATGCGACACCTTTGAGCCGAAAGAAATATTTTTCTCTCAAATGAGGTAATTTTTCCGATCATGGATGATGGAAGAGTCAGCTCCACCTAATATTGAGAGGTTGTGCTATGAGATTTATGAATTGTTCTGCGGGTTTGGCGTTATTCGCATTGCTGATTGCCGGGTGCGATACCCCGGCCAGCACCTGCGACCCGGTCGCCATGGCTGGTGCCACCGCCTGTCAATCTCTCCAGTGCACCGGTTTCCTCGCTGACTGCAAAAACGGCGCGGCCGACGGCTGCGAGACCGATACGGCGGTGGATCTCAACAACTGCGGCGGCTGCGGCATCCGCTGTCCGACCCCGGCCAACGGCGAGGCGGCGTGCGTCTCCGGCGTGTGCGGCGTCGCCACCTGCGGCACCCGCTACAAGGACTGCAACACGCTGGCGGCGGACGGCTGCGAAATAGACACCTTTCGCGATGTGAACAACTGCGGCGCCTGCGGCAATGTGTGCCCAAGCGGCGCCAACGCCGCCGGGGTGTGCATCCTCGGCAAGTGCCAGCTCGCCTGCCAGGCGGCGTACCTGGACTGCAACGGCGATCCCGCCGACGGCTGTGAGGAAAACGGCGCCAGTGATCTGAACAACTGCGGCAACTGCGGCAACGTCTGCGCCGCGGTCGGGGCGACAAACCCCGCTTGCGCCGCCGGGAGCTGCATCACCACCATGTGCACCGGCACCAACCGGACGTGCAAGGCGGGTCCGATTGACAGCTGCGAGGTCGACACCGCCACCGATGTTCTAAACTGCGGCACCTGCGGCAAGCAGTGCGGCGCCGTCGCCAACGGCACCCCCGGCTGCGCCGCCAGCAACTGCGGCATCGCCACCTGCAACACCAACTTCAGCGACTGCGACAAGGCCGTCGCCAACGGCTGCGAGGTCAACACCAGCAACAATGTGAACAACTGCGCCATGTGCGGCAAGGTCTGTCCCGCGCTGGCCAACGCCACTTCCGTCTGCTCCGCCAGCGCCTGCGGGCTTGGCAGCTGCAACCCCGGCTTCGCCGACTGCGACAAAGACCCCGCCACCGGCTGCGAGATCAACACCAACCGCGACAACAACAATTGCGGCATGTGCGGCAAGGTCTGCGGCGCGATGGGAGCCTGCATCGCCGGTACCTGCGTCCCGAGCTGCCGCATCGTGGCCGGTATCCGCTGGTGCTACGATCCGAATAACTGCGGCCAGGCTTGCAATACCGTGTGCGCCAACCTCGGACTGCCGTTTACAATCGACGACGCGACATGGTTCGCGGCGCAGGACACCGATGCGGAGTGCCAGGCGATCCATGATGCGTTCGGGCTCAGCGGCGCCATTAGCCTCGGCAGCTATGCCTATGCCTGCGCCGAGAACGCCGGCCCTCATACAAGCCCCGGGGGCCTAGTCGGAACGTTCTACTGCTCAACCTTCTCCGGGTGCCCGGCGAGCCACCGTACGAACGCGGATGGCTTGAATATCGCCTGCGGCAGCAGTTCGTTCCGTTCGGTCTGTCCCTGCCAGTAGGCGGCCGTCGCTTTCGGCCCGCGGTGCCTGCGGTGCTCGACGTCGCCCTCCTCGCGGCAAAAACACCAGTCTCCGGTTCGGCCAAATTCAGCTTATGATCCGATAAGGAATGCTATCGGATTCAAGTTCCGCTACAAGCGAGGAGCTCGGCCCGGGCGCGCTGCTCGGAAAGTACCGTGTCACCGCTCGCCTCGGAGAGGGGGCCATGGGAGTGGTCTACTCCGCGATGCACGAGCGGCTCGGTCGTCCGGTGGCGATCAAAGTGCTCCGGCGCGAGCTGAGCGAAAACACGGAGTTATCCGGCAGGTCTTTATCGCCCGTCGGTGTATCGCGGTCCGTAGCAGCGCTGTATCCATCCCGTATCCAAGTCTTCAGGTAGGTGCCCGGCTCTTGTTGCCCCACGGCGCCGCAGCACGACGGACCGCTATTTTGGCGACATTGACGAGGCTGGGATGGACGCGATATGATGTATGTCCCCATGCCATAAGAGATTCGCCAGTCCTTTGTAATTCGAACTTTTGCAAACGATGATGATCCCTCCGCTTCCGGCAGACAGCATTGTCGAGCGCCGATTTGTGATTGAGGGAGTCGCCGGCAGCGGAGGCATGGGAACGGTCTTCCGCGCGCGGGACTTGCTCACAGGGCAGCCTGTCGCCCTGAAGCTGTTGCACGAACTCGCCGATGCGGCACGGTTCCTCCGCGAAGCAGAGCTCCTGTCGGAGCTGCGCCACCCGGGAATTGTTTCCTACATAACTCATGGGTACACGGAAGAAGGACATCCGTTCTTGGCCATGGAGTGGCTGGAGGGATGCGAGCTGGCGCAAAAGCTCAAGGCGAAAGGCCTGAGCCTCCATGAGAGCTTGTCGCTCATGCGCGCGGCTGCCGACGCCCTGGCCGCCGTGCACAGCCGCGATATAACTCACCGCGACATCAAGCCGAGTAATGTAGCCCCCGAGAGAACCCGAACGTCAACCGATCCGCAGCGGTTCGAAGGGCTTGCGAGTCAAGGACTTGGAAGCGGATCGATATTCGGAGCTCTCAGTCGGCGGCCTTGGCCGCGGACGACTGCCAAGCCGCCCGATGACCTTCAGAGTTTTGCTAGCGGCATGAAGCCGTGTAGGCCGGCTTGTTCGGTTACGGTGCCACGGTGCCGACCCGCCCGATCATAGAGACTCCGCGGGGCCCCGCGCAGAGACGCGCTAGCGATCGATTCCGGCGACGCGCCAGCCCTGGCAGGCCGGCTGCAGGATGAGGATCAAGTCTTCGCCGCCATGCTCAATCCAGGCGAAGAGCATGCCGTCTTTTTCGCCACCGCGCGGCAGGCTGCCGCGGAGCTTCTCGATCTGAGCGGAGGTGTAATAGCGCACGCTCTCCTCCTTGTGGGTCCCTGGAGCGAGCATCTCTGTGTAGAACCGATCCAGACTGATTCGATCGTCAGCCACGGTCTTGCCGCCATCGGTGAAGGGCACGACGCTGCTGCCAGCGAGCCAGCTCCCATCGGCTTTGTGGTAGCCGATCAGCCAGCGCTCCGCTGCAGTGCGCGCTTCATCGGGAACCTCGGCTAGGTTCGTCGCGCTGGAGATTGGCGAGCTGCAGAGCTCCCCCGGCTCCGCTGAGCTGCCCCCCTGCTCGCTGCCCGTCTGCGGGCTTGCCACAGACAGCGCCGCTGGGGTCAGCTTGCCGGGCGCGGTCAGAATATGAGCGCTGACGAAGTCGGTTCCACACTGACGGTCGTCGCGGTGAAACAGCCAGGTCACGTGGACGTTGTCGTCGGAGCTCTTGATCGACGGCGGCGGCGCGGGGAAGGGGGCGGCCAAAAGGACCGCCTCAATCGCGGCGGCGTCGAACGACCAATAACCCGAGCCCCGGCTGATGCTGACCTGATTCACTGTCCCATCGGATTTGAGCGAGATCGCCAGCGCCGTGACCAGATCGAGCGGATATCGTCCAATGCTCGGCTTGCGATCCAGCTTAGCCAGGAATCCCCCCGCCCAGAAATGGTGAATCTGGCGGTGAACGGAGGCAAGGTAGACGGCGAAGGGGTGGGCCCGGCTACCGAGTTCACTCTGGTTCTTGATGCGGACGTTCGGGCTCTGGATGCCGCTGTCCCGCGGTACGGGCCCCTGGGTCTGGTTCGTGCCGACGAGCCGCGGCTGCGCATGCAAAAGCTGCGGAACCGCCGTGAGTAGGACCGCGGCCAGAAGCTTGGTATTAGGACGAAAAAGGGAGGTCGCTTTGGCTTGAGGACTTCTGTTTAATGGGGCTGACATGTGCGCGCTCCTTGTTAAGCGGACATGAAGTGATAAAGGAGTGCCTTGCAAGACATGCGCCAACCAAATGGGCGACGATGACGACTGGAGGGCCGGCGAAGCCTCGCCCTCTGGCCCCGGGTGCCGGCAAGACACAAGACTCCTTTCGTTGTCTGTTGCGCCTCTACCCGCATCGTCGGTCCCTGGGCTCGATTGGCCGCAGAAATTTCGCTCCGGACAGACCTGACGCAGAAGTTGCGCGATTTCCACTCGACCGGATTTGGGAATCGGATTATGCGGGGGGCTGCAGGCGGCAATGCGATGCGGCGCGAAGTCGGCGCCAGCCTAAAAGCGATACCGCAAGTGCCTGATCGCGTGCCGCATCAAGTTCGTGCGCGCCAGCAGGTCATAGATGGCGCGCTGGATGCGTGACGCGGAGAGCCGCGCTACGAGCTCGGGCATGCTCAAAAACGGCACTTCCGAGATGAGCTTGAGGCGCGGAATCCGCTCTTCGAGCAGCCGCGGCTCGTCGAGGGCCCACGTCAGGGAGATTCCCATCTCTTTTGCCGCCGGCATGAGTCCGATCATGCGGTTCATCAGCCGGCTGTAGGCATCAAAGACGATCTGTCCGCTTGGAAATCGCTCGCAGATGCGGCGAAACAGCGCGACGCCGGTCTCCTCGGACAGGTACTGAACCAGGCCCTCTGCGACCACGAGCACGGGGCGATCAGTCGGTACCGCAGCGAGCCACTTGGGATCGGTGACCGAGGCGCCGATCATCACGTAGTCCCGGCGCTCGGGGTAGAGGCGCTGGCGCAGCTCGATGACCTCGGGATAGTCGATGTCGTACCAGGCAACGGTGGCGGGCGGATCGATGCGAAAGACGCGGCTATCGAGTCCGCAGCCAAGATGCAGCACCACCGCGTGCGGATTCTCTGCGAGGAACTCGCGCGTCCAGCCGTCCAGATGTTTCGCTCGCAGCGGTAATGAGACCGACGCATTCTTCCCGAGCCGCAGCTTGGCGAAGTCATAGTCGATACGACGGAGCACCGCATCGGCATACTTGTCGCCAAGGATTGGATGCTCGGCCCGGTTGTCGAGCGCCTTGCCATAAAGAGTTGGCAAAAGGGTCTCTTTCTCTCTCGTCAGCTGAACCTTGATGGGATCCATGCCTATTAGCTTAGCTCGAGAGGGCGCCTGGACGACCCATGATGCCACAGACCTGCGGCCGCACCGAGTCCCGCTCAGTCTACGCGGCGGGGCGGCGGCACGATTGGCGCCGATGTTGTTCCGAGTCCGATTACAATCGGAGAGTTTGGCCTGTCGCAGATCAGCACTCATCCGCTGACACTCATGGCGATTCCGACGTCGGGCTCGCTGCCCAGGTTCGCGGCGCCCTGCCGCGGAGCCGGATCAGAGCGCGCTACTCCGGTCCATTATTTGCAATCATGCAGCCAGAATCGGAGAGCAAGATGACGAGCGTGTTGCAGCGTAACAATGTGCAAGTGAAAGGCGAAGGCCCACAAACGGTCATATTGGCGCACGGATTTGGAACCGATCAGACGGCCTGGCAGCGGCAGCAGGAAGCTCTGTCCGAGCGCTACCGCCTGGTACTGTTCGATCACGTCGGAGCCGGCGGCGCCGACCCCGCGGCGTACAGTCCGCACCGCTACCGCAGCCTCTACAGCTACGCCGCGGATCTCTTGGAGCTGCTGCGCGAGCTCCAGATCAGCCAGGCGATCTACATCGGGCACTCCATGAGTGCTATGATCGGGCTCCTTGCGGCGCTTCAGGAGCCGGAGCATTTCGCCAAGATGGTGTTTATCGGCGCCTCCCCGCGCTATCTCAACGATGAAGGCTACTACGGCGGCTTCGAGCAGCCGGAGCTTGATGCGCTCTATGCCACTATGTCATCCAACTACCTAGCCTGGGTGAGCGGCTTCGCCGGACTGGCCATGGAGAATCCGGAGCGCCAGGAGCTGACTGCGGAGCTGGCGCGCACGCTGGGGGCGATTCGACCGGACATCGCGGTCGCCGTGGCGCGGCTCATCTACCAGTCCGACTACCGGGTCGAGCTGCCGCGCCTGCGCATTCCGACCCTGGTCATCCAGACTCGGCACGACATTGCGGTGCCGGTCGAAGTCGGGGAGTACCTGGCCCGCCAGCTGCCGCAGGCAAAGCTGGCGCTCATCGATGCATGGGGACACTTTCCACACATGAGCGCTCCCGCTGCGGTCAACGCGGCGCTCGAGTCGTTTCTGCACTGAGCCCGGCCCAGAGGTGCGGCGGCCGCTGGCCCCGCCTGGAGGAGAGCATGCCGGCAGACAACGCTGAGCCCGCAAGAACGCCAACGGAATACGATCCGATCCAGGCCATGGCGCGGCTGCTAGATTCGCTGCTTCCGCGCGGCGCCAGCGAAGATCCCCTCGTGACGCTGGAGCGGGTCCTGCAGGTGCTCCGGCAGGAGGTGGCTGCCGACCTGGCTCTGGCGCTCCAGCAGGTTGACGCGGTGACCGCGACCGTGCTGGCCGGGGTGCCGCGCGGCGTGCTTCCGGATGACCTGACGACGCCAGCGATCTTCGCTGGCTCCCTGGACTTGGGACAGAGCGTCTACCATGACGGCAGTGCCTGCCCGGCGGCGGTGCCGCGGCGGCTGTGCGGCTCTACCGCGATCATTCCCTGGTCCGGACCGGGGGCTACAGACGATGTCCCCAAGGGAGCGTTGCTCCTGGTGCGGCATCGGGCAGAGCCGTTCTCCAGCCCGCAGCGCACGCTGCTCGATCAGGCGCGCGGGCTGGTCCACAACCTGGTGCGCCTGCACGTCTCCCTCCTGCATGCGGAAGAGATGCGCGTACGCTTTGAGGCCATCGTCCAGACCCTACCGCACGGCCTGGTGTTCGCAAAGAGCAACGGCGAAGAGGCGTGGGTCAATGAGGCAGCGGCCGCGCTGCTCGGCATTCCGGCCGGCACCGTGCGCCCGCAGCAGGTCGCCGCCGCCATGTCCGCGCTGCGCGGCCGCGCCGACAACCAGCTGACGATCGCGCACAGCCAGCGCCAGCTGGCGGCTCAGTCGGGACCGATCCTGCGCGACGATCGCTGGATCTTCAGCGCCCCGGCGCGCTGCGCCCTCAGCGTCTCCAGCGTCTCGACCCGGGTGCGGCAGGCGCAAGGCCGGCTGTGGCTGATGATGGATGTCTCCCTGCAGCACTTCGCTCAGCTGGAGCTGGAGGAAAAAAACGCGGCGCTGGAGGTGGCGCGCCGCCAGGCAGAGACGGCCAACGCGGCCAAGTCGCAGTTCCTGGCGAGTATGAGCCATACGGTCCACGTCGAGAGGAACCGCTCCTCAAGCGATCCGCAGCGGAGCGAAGTGCTTGCGAACTAAGGACTTGGGCGCGGATCGATTGGCGCTAGGACGCGCTAGGACCCTCCCCTGTCGCGTAGGATTGTCAGCAACCCGAGTCCTCTTGGCGCTGTCTGCGAACGCGCGCTTGAACGGCGACCGCAGCCGTGCTCAGCGCTTCACGAGAATGCTGGCGCCATCCCCGATGAGGATCGTCCCCGTGCCCTGGCTGCTCCATACCCCTTTGAGGTTCTGATCCGTTCCGCTGCTTTTGGGAGTCCAGGTGGCGCCGTCGAAGTATAGCAGCGTGCCCCGGTCCCCCGTGGCCCAAACCGCATTTGGCGCGGTGCCCCACAGAGACCGCAAGGCGCTCGTGGTGAGCTGGCCGCTCTGGGGGTGGGGGCGCCAACTGGCGCCGTCGTAGTGGAGGATCATCCCCCCATCTCCCACCGCCCAGACATCACCCGCGCCGCTGCCCCACAGCCCGTGCAGAGCGCCGAGGGTGGATATCGGCACCGCCGCGGCGTTCACCCCGTCGTAGGCAAGCAGGGTCCCAGAGTCGCCGGCGATGAAGACCTGGCCGGAGGAGCTGCCCCAGAGCGCATTGAGCGCATGGTTGGCGGCGGCCGCCAGCACGGAAGCAGTCCACTTGGTCCCATCGTAGCGGGCCAGCGTGCCGCCGGTTCCCACCGCAAGCACGTTGGCGGGTCCACTTCCCCAGACCGCCAGCAGATCGCTGGTGGTTCCAGTGGGCCAAAGGGTGCCAGTCATCGTGTTCCAATGCACGGCGACGCCGCCTTCGCCGACCAGCCAGATGTCCGTGGCCTGGGAGCCCCATATGGCCCGATAGTTCCTTGACGTGACGCCTTGCAGGCTGGGTTCGCGGGTCCAGCGCGTTCCGCCCAGCCTTAGGACCAGACCCTGATCGCCGGCGATCAAGACCGGACTCGCGAGGTTGGGAGGCCCCATTCCGGAGATGGGTACGCCCCAGATTGCGCCCAGCGCTTGGCCGTCCGGGTACGTGCTGATCTGGCGCCAGTAGGAGCCGTTGTACCGGGTCAGGACCCCGTTTTGACCGACCGCCCAGAAATCGGAGGCGGCGCTGCCCCAGATCGCCCATAAGGACGCACTGCTGACGGGGGGGAGCCTCGTCCAGGCAGATCCGTCCCACATCCAGAACTTGTAGGTGTACGGACCGGTGCCTCCGGTCGCGAAGGCGCTCCATGTGACTGGCGTCCCGGCTGCGGCCGACGCGAGGTTCGACGTCACCCCGGTCAGCGTGAGCACGGGCGGTGCGGAGATCGTAGCTGTGGCGCCGAGCCACGCATCGTAGAGTGCGACCGAACCGGCGTTGCGCACCCACACCTGCACCGCGTGCGTGCCTGAACGGAGCGGCGTCCACGCCCAGGTGTTCGAGCTGCTCCAGTCGCGTCCCACCGTCCACGACGTCCCATCGAAGACGAGGAACCTGTAGGTCAGTGGCGCGAGGCCGCCCGTCGCGGTGGCCGTCCAGGTGACCGAGGTTCCGGCCACGACCGGGAATGTCCGGCTCGGCGACAGCGCCGTCACCGTGGGGACGCCCGGCGCCACCGCGAGGACGCGTCCGCTCGAGT
>CALFML010000315.1 GCA_937879845.1 uncultured Myxococcales bacterium | reverse complement strand
CCCGGTCATGACCTGCAGGAGCTCGTCCTCCGACAGGGGCGCGAGCTGCACGTGCACCGGCAGGCGCCCCAGCAGCTCCGCCAGCATGCCGTACTCGAGGAGCTCCGGCGTGCCGATGCGCCGCTCCGGCTGCTCCCCCGGCGCGCGGCCGAAGCCCAGCGCCGCCGCGCCGATGAAATCGGACAGCGAGTCCGCGGCCTGGGCTAGCGCCAGCTGCGAACGATACACGCTGTAAACAAAAAGCAGCGCGGCCAAAAGCAGCAGGCTGCCCATGATCACAGCGAGGGTCAGGCGACCCGATGATGCGGAGTGCTCCGGAGTCCTCATGGTGCGCAGCCTTTCATGCTTGAGCGTGAGCCGGCGCTTCAGGGAGGCCTCAGCGCTCCTGCGGGAGTTGCCGCTTGGCTGCTGCGCCCAGCTAGGCCAGCGCATCGGTGGCGGGCAGCCATGGATAGAGGCTGTCCCTCTCGCACCTCGCATGGATCCGCAAGAAGGTCAGGACGATCTCTTCCATCTCAGCTCTGGCCAAGTGCAGTTGCAGGTCCATCTCGAGCTCGGCGAGCGCCTCGCGGATGGTCGCGTATTTGGCGCGGAGCGCCTTCACCGTTCTGAAATGCGGGGCGCCCTGGGGTTTGTAGCGGGGAAAGTTCGCGCGCGCCTTGAACGCCAGATGCGCTGCGAGCTGCCACGTAAAGTCAACCCATACGACATCGCACTCGCGACAATTCCCGGTCGCTGCACGCCGGGAGATATCTGCACACTGCGCCTGCAAGCGCCCGTGCTCGTCCAGGAGCTGCGCCGCGGTTCCGGGCTGCGACGGCGGTGTAGCGCGCGGCTTTGTCATCGGTCACTCCCTTTATCCTGCGAACTGCGGATCGACCTGCCGCGGGCGGGGGCGCAGATAGCGGCGACGGTCCGCGTGATGTCAGCCTGGGAAACTCCGTGGTTACCGGCGAGAGCCGTGAGGTGCTCCTTTTTGGTTTCAAACGCTTGGGCCCGGCGATCAGACGCTAGGCTCCAGGTGCGGTACCGCGGAGCTTTTGCACGTTTCGTACCGAAGCCCTGAGCAGGCGCTTTCGACTCGACAGACCCGGCAGGCCCGCGGCCTCAGAGCGCGCAGAATCTGCCTCCACGGCCTCGCAACGCGCATTCTATTCGCTCAATGCTCGTGCGGTATTGGCGGATCAGTCAGATCCGCTCTGGCGCCAGAAGAGCATCCCCTGACAGCCGACGCGCTCTGTAACCGAGAAGGCAGAGCGTAGGCGCAGGCGTTAGCACGAGGGCCGATGACGCCGAGGCCAGCAGCTCAAGACCGTTCATGGCTCGCCAAGTGAGGAAGTCGGGGCAGACAGAGCGTGCACGTTTTGCCGGGAAGGAGAAAATCACAGCAATTTATGCGCTATTCGCAGCGGCGAATCTGGCGCGCTGCCGTCCCAAGTGCTTGCAATGAGCCGGATATCGCTGCGGGCATGGTAGTTGCACGCACAACAGACAGCCGGGGGACGAACAATATGAACGCGGTGGCAGGTGACGTGTTTTCGGGCCGCTTCGAGATCCAGCATCGCGCCGGTTCGGGTGGAATGGGAACCGTCTATCGCGCCCACGATCGGCTGCGGAATCGACCCGTTGCCTTGAAGATCCTCGATTTGGCGGCGGGCGGCGAGGAGCGCGAGCGCTTCGAGCGCGAAGCGCGGCTGCTTGCCGAGTGTCAGCACCCCGGCATCGTCCGCTACGTCGGTCATGGCGTCTCCCCGCAGGGCATGCTGTTTTTGACGATGGAATGGCTTGAAGGCGAAGACCTGGCGCAGCGGCTGCGGCGCGGGCCGCTGTCCGTGGCGCAGGGCCTTGTCCTGCTGCGACGCGTCGCGCAAGCGCTGGCGGCGGTCCACAGCCGCGGCATCCTGCACCGCGATCTCAAGCCGAACAACCTGTTCCTACGCAGCGGCGATATCGAACGCGTGACCCTGCTTGACTTCGGGATTGCGCGGCGCAGCGTGCGCGCCCCTGGGATAACACGCACCGGCCTCATCATCGGAACTCCTGAGTACATGTCCCCGGAACAGATGCGCGGGGCCCGCGAGCTCGATCCTGCGACGGACATCTTCTCGCTCGGCTGCGTGATCTATGAGTGTCTGACGGGGAGCCCGCCGTTTGCCACCAGCCAGCTCTCTACGACGCTGGCAAAGCTCCTGTTTGCGGACGCGCCCCACCTGCGCGACGACCAGGCGCCGCCGCGGCTCCAGGCGCTGCTCGCCCGCATGCTGGCCCGCGATCCGGCGCGGCGGCCGCGGGACGCCGATCAGCTGCTCACCGAACTGGATTCCGATCCGGTCTCCGCAGCGCCTGCCGCCGCGCGGGCCGTCCCCGCTGGGTCGGCGGTGCTGACCACCCACGAGCAGCGGTTGGTGAGCGTGCTCGTCGCCAGCGCCGAGGGCCCTTCCGGCGAGGCGTCTACCCTCGATCCCGGACAGTCGGCGGAGCACCAGATGAGGATGGTCTCCCTGCAGCTCATGCTCGAGCGCCATGGGGCTCATGTCGAGATCCTGGCGGACCGCTCTCTGGTGGCGACCTACGCCGCGGAGGGTCAGGCCGCTACCGACCAGGCGGCACTCGCCGCGTGCAACGCGCTGCTCCTGAAACAAAGCTGGCCGGAGGCCGTGGTGGCGCTTTCGACCGGACGCGGGGTCATGGGCCAAGGACTGCCCCTTGGGGAGGCGCTCGAGCGGGTCGGCAGGATCGTCCGCAGCTCGCACGCCTCCGCCTACGCGCCTGCGAAATGCCCGGTCCTTGTGGACGATGTGACAGCAGGGCTGCTCGGCGCCGGCTTCAAGCTCCAGCGGGCAAGCGTCATCCGAGACGCGGGCATCGAGCTCTTCGAGCTCCTGGGCGAAGGCAGCTGTCTCGGAGAAGAGCGCAGCCTGCTCGGCCGGGTGACTACCTGCGTGGGGCGGGATCGCGAGCTCGGCATGCTGGAGCTGCTGCTCGATGGTTGCATCGAGGACTCGCGGGCCCGCATCGCGCTGATCAGCGGACCGGCGGGGCTTGGCAAGTCGCTGCTCTGCCACGAGTTTCTGCGACGAACCACTGGAAGGCCCGGCGTCGCGGCGGTGCTGCAGGGATGCGCCGATGTCATGAACCGCGGGACTTCGCTATCGGCGCTCGGCCAAGTGCTGCGCCGCCTCTGCAAAATCCAGAGCAGCCAGTCGCCCGCAGAGCAGCGCCAGGCGCTGGCACGGCGGCTCGGGCCAGAGGTGCCCGAAGCGGAGCGGCAGCGGGTCGTCGAGCTCCTCGGCGAGCTGTGCGGGGTACCGTTCCCCGGGGCAGCGCGCCGCGAAGTCAAGCTCTTGCAGACGCAGCTCGCCCAGGCCTTCGCCGACTTTCTGCACGCCGAGTGCCGGCGCGGGGCGGTGATCCTGGTCCTAGATGATGTGCACCGGATTGACGCCCTGACCCTGGATCTCCTAAATGCGGCGATGCGCCGGGTTCGCGATCAGCCGGTCTTGGTGCTGGCGCTGGTCCGCTCCGAGGCGCACCCCGTCCTGCAGCGGCTGCGGAGTCTGCCGGCCGTGCAGGAGGTGGCGGTCAGCCCGCTCAGCCGGAGGGCCTGCGAGCGCCTGGTCAAGCAGGCGCTTGGTCCGCACCTGCTGCCGTCCAAGCTCGCGGGAATCGTCAGGCTATCGACGGGAAATCCGCTGTTCTTGGAAGAGCTGATCCGGGCGACCGCCGAGGGCCAGGACTATCAGCAGACCGCGACGGTGCGAGCCATCCTGCAAGCCCGCCTGTCGCAGCTGCCGACCCTCCACCGTCAAGTCCTACGCGCCGCCAGCGTCTTTGGCGAGATCTTCTGGCGCGGCGGCCTGGTGCGTCTGCTCGCCTGCGCTGCGGCAGAGCTTGAGGCGGCGCTGACATGCCTCATCGATTTAGAGTATATCCGCAAGCATCCGCACAGTCGCTTCGACGGGGAGGCGGAGTACGGCTTCCGCCACTCGCTTACGCACGACGCGGTCTACGCGCTGCTTACCGAAGACGATCGCCGGACCGGACACCTTACCGCAGCGCGCTATCTGGCCGAAGTGGCGGCGCAGGAGACGCAGATCATCGCCGAGCACTTCCAGCGCGGCGGCGACGTCGAACAGGCGGCGCGCTACTTCCGGGCCACCGCAGAAAAGTGTTACGAGCGCCACGATCCAGAGGGGATGCTGCAGCAGGCCAAGCAGGGGCAGGCGGGAGCCAGCGGCGAAGATCGCGGCGTGCTGTGCGCCATCGAGTGCGTCGCGCAGGCCTGGCGGCTGGAGTGGGAGGCTGCGCTCCTCACCGGTGAGAAGGCGCTTGGTCTGCTGCCGGTCGGCAGCTTGTGGTGGTGCCGCGCCATTCAACAGATATTCCTGATGATGCCGGCCTGTGTCTCGACCGGGCGGTGCGGCGAACTCATCGAGCTGTTCTCGCGGGCGCGGCCGACTGACGAATCGCTGGGCGCTTACACCGCTGCCGCCGCCCAGCTCGTCACCACCGAGGCGTTCATGGGAGACTCTGAGCACTCGCTGGCGTTTCTGATCTTCCTAGAGCAGGCGACGGCCCCGCGGCTCCATTCGGATCTGCTGGTTCGCGCCTGGACCGCTTACGCTCAGGGCTGGTTCGCAGGCCTGCTCAGCCCCGATCCGCGGCTGGCCGTGAAGCTCTCGCAGCAGAGCGTCGAGGCGTTTCAGCAAGCGCACGCCCGGCACGGCCTGGTCCAGGCGCAGATCCTACACGGCCTGGCCCTCACCCACATCGGGGCGCTCGATGAAGGCCGGGAGAGCTTGCGCGGGGCCTACGCCGAAGCGCAAAAGCTCAACGATCCGCTCCTCACCCGCTTCTGCCAGGTCCACCTGGCGCTGGCGCTGTCGTTGCATCGCGATCCTGCAACGCTTAAGCTGGCCTGCGCGCTCGCTCGCTTTGCCATCACGGACAAAAGCAGCCCGGCGCTCCTCGGGGTTGCCTACGGCGCGCTCGCCCGCGCGCTATTCCGGCTGGCCGAGCCCGCCCAGGCAGCCGCCACCGCCCGCCACGCCTACCAGCTGCTCGCAACGGAGCGCTTGTACCAGGCGGAGGTCGCCGTCACCCTGCTCCAGGCCCTGCTCGCGCAGGGGCAGCGGGAAGAGGCCCTCCGTATTGCTGAACAGTCGCTAGACCTGCTGGCATCGATCGGCGGCGCTGGCTGGGCGGAGGTGCCGCTGCGCCTGGAGGCGGCGGCGGCGCTCGCCGAAGCCAACCATCTGGAGCGGGCCCGCGTCGAGCTGGCCGCGGCGCTGCGGCAGCTCGGGGTGCGCGCCGCTAAGCTCGCAGAGCCGGCGTCGCCGCATCGCGTTGTATCAAATGTCGAAGCGAACATCCTTGCCTGCGCCCTTTCGGCGCGGCTGCTGGCTTCACCAGGCGCAGAGGGGGGCATCCCCTTCGCGGTGCCGGCCGGCGATTCGGCTTGCTGTTGTGACTGAAGGGACATTCCGATGTTGGTCAAACAAGCGATGTCTGGAGCTATTTTCATCTGCCACCACAGCGACCGGCTCGACCAGGTGGCAAAGCGCATGTGGGAGGGCGAATTTCAGGTGGCGCTGGTCGTCGATGAAGCCGGCCGGTTCACCAGCCTGGTGACCGACCACGACATCTGCATGGCGGCGTTCAACCAAGGAAAGGGACTGGAAGAGCTCAGGGTCTGTGAGGCCGTGTCGCAGCGGCAGACCGCGGCGTGCCATCCGGAAGACCCCGTGGACGAGGCCCGGCGGCTGATGCTCAGCCAGAAGCTGCGCAAGCTCCCGGTCATCGACCATGAAGGGATGCCCGTTGGGCTTATATCGCTCTCGCCCCTCAATCAGCGAAGTGCGGAAACGTATTAGGCCAGCCTGGCGCTGTTGGAATACTCTGATCGGGGAACTTCGTGTGCGCCTTGTCCACGCTGCCCTTGGCGGCTTTGTGCCCACTCTGCCCCAGGAACTAGCAGCACGGGTACGGTGCTGCTCTCGCAGACGCGCTCTGCTGTCGGCCCGACCGGCCCTCGGGGCAGCGCGCTGCGTCCCAGCTCCCCGAGCACGATGCAGGACGCATGCACCTGCTCTGCCGTCTTCAGCAGTCCTGCCGCCGGATCGCCGATGAGGACGCGGATCTCCGCGGGTACGCGATCCGCCACGAAGTCCGCGCAGAGCTGCCCGAGCCTGGCCCGCGCCGTCCGCGCCTGCTCGTTGACTGCACTCCACGGTGCGGAAGACACCCCATCGGGTAAGTTCGCTCTCGCATCGATAGGCTCGCCGCAACATTCCCATTCATAGACATGGACAAGCTCAAGCTGTCCCTGGCATTGCTCCGCGAGAGTAACGGCTCGTAGGAGCGCACGTTCACAGCCTTGACTGAAGTCGATGCCGACCAGCAACATCTTGCCTGTCGAAGCCGTAGTCATAGCCGCCTCAACTAAAAAAATCGCAAGACATCCTGTTGCAATGTTCGAGCCATATCTAGGCTCGCCCCCCCGAGAAGCCCCGTCCACACAGTGACTCCACTTATAGCGAAGGATATCCCCCAGAGCGAAGTACGCGCGGCTCCCCTGTAGAGCGAAGCGGTAGAAGGCGCGCACCAATTGCTGGCCAAACGAGGCTCCACGCAATCTGTGCGCATCGCAGACCGGAAAGCCCGTGACAGAGAGCTCGCGCGGGCTACGCCTCAGCGCATCGCCGACGCGGTCGCGCCCGGTGCCAGCGCGGCAGCCGCCACCGACCGCGGCCGCCCAATAAACCCTGCTTGACGGGAAAGTTCGAGCCGTGCGCCCCGCACCGGGGCGGCGGGACTATTTACTGGGAGAGGAAGTCGTCTTGGGGAGGCGCGGCGCCGCCGGCCCGGTCTTTTTCGGGAGCGACGACTGCGAGTTCGTCTTCTGCTTGGCCGTGGCCGGAGTATATCCGACGCATGGCGTGCGCTGGTACTTGCCGGTCTGCGGATCTACGACCAGGAACTCAGTGCGCCGGTTGGCCTGGCGTCCATCCACCGACAGGTTGCTGGCGACCGGACAGGTATCGCCAAAGCCGTCACTGCCAAGGCGCGCTCCAGCGATGCCATGGTCGACCATGTACAGCACCACGGCCGCTGCCCGGTCTTTGGAGAGCTGCAGATTTCCTCCCGGCGCATTGAACGGCACGCTATCGGTATGACCTTCGATCCGCAGGTGCATCTTGGGGTTCTGCTTCATGATGAGGACCACCTCATCGAGCAAGTGGAACGAGTCGATATCGACCTTGGCCTTTGCCGTCTCGAAGTGCACCACGTGGCCCTGGAGATCGAGCTTGGTCTCAGTGACCACGACCTGGCTCTTGATGAAGCGCGCCTTGAGGTGCGGATCGCCGCGGACCACGAGCGTACACGGCTCCAGCCCCGTGCACGGTCCCTCCCAGCCCGAGAAGCGCGAGTCCTTTTCCGGCACCGCGGTAAGGCGCAGCTCCTGATCCTGGCGGAAGCTGGCGGTGCACAGCTTGCCGCAAGAGATGCCCGCCGGCTCGGAGGCGATAATCCCCAGGCCCTCGCCTTCCTTCTCGATCGTCACCGTGCCGCGCAGCTCTTCGTTGCGCGCGAACTCGACCCCGACGCGCGTCGCGCCGGTCAGCACGACCGCGCAGTCTCCGGTGCCACTGCACGGACCCGACCAACCGATGAAGCGCGAATCGGGGCCTGGTTGCGCTGTCAGCACAACCTGCGCCCCGAGCTTGAAGTCCGCGCTGCAGCTCTGACCGCAGCTGATGCCGGCCGGAATGGAGGTCACGGTTCCGGTGCCGCTGCCCGACTTTTCGGCCAGCAGGCGACCCCTGGCCGGCGGCACCACCACCACCACCGGCTTCTTCTCTACCGGCAGGTAACCCACGCTGAGGAACATGCGGAACTGCGGCGAGCCTACGGCCTGGGTAAAGCCGAGCCCCGTGCCCAGGTTGACGTTTACGCCCGAGGAATGCACCCACCGTCCGCCCACATGCCCTTCCAGCGGCGAGTAGATGTTGCCGCCAAGCAGGTTGTTGACGCTGGTGCCGCCGGCGACCTCGCCCATCAGGCCGAAGCCCTCGGGCAGCGGAACGTACATACCCAGGCCGTAGCGGACCTGGCTGCCCACTTCCATGCCGCGCAGGATCTGGTTCGAGGTGCGCCCGAGAAAGCCCAGGTTCAGGGCAATGATGGCCCCCCCCGGGCTGCGGTAGTCCAGAGCGAAGCGCGGCTCGATCCCGTAGGCATCATCGCTCCGCAGCTGCAGCGCGTCGCCGGTCGGGAAGGTGACCTGGGGCACGAACGCCAGGCCAAATCCACCGCGGGCGTTGTTGACCAGGCGAAACTTGCCGATCAGGCGAAAGTCGCCGATGCCGTAGCTGGACGGCTGATTGGGCACGTCCTGCACCGGCGTGTTGCGATCGAAGCCCTGGTACATGACCACCGGCAGATCCGCCCCCAGCGCCAGCCAGCGGGTAATCCCCAGCCCTGCCATCAGGTGCAGGGTCAGCACATCGGGCACCGTGTTGGCCAGGATCTGTCCGGTATCGCCATCCACGATGCGCAGCGGGCGATGCGAATATTCCAAAAGGAGATTCACCATGGGCCGCAGCGGCTTGCCGGTGCGCGTGCCTTCCACGGTGATGATGTTCTCTGGACCCAGGGCGGGATGAAAGGTCTGGATATTGCCGGACAGCTCCGCCCGCGCGGACGCCGGTCCCAGGCCGGAAAGCCCCAGCCCGAGCAGCGCCGCGCCCCGCCGCCAGTGCCGCCGGTGCCGGCGCAACAGAAACAGGCCGAGCAGGAAGGCCCCGGCAATCCCCAGAAGTCCCAGCTCCGACTGGGCCTCCTGAGGTCCCGAGGCCGCCGCCGGGGCGACGCTGCAGCCGCCCAGGTACTGCCAGTTGGGGACGATCAGCTGGCAGCTGTGGGTGTCCGGATCGCAGCGATTGTCGGCCGGACAGTCGGAGTCCGCCAGGCACTGCACGCAGCTGCCCTGATTACACAGGGGCGCGCCCGCCCCGCAGGCCGCGCAGTCGGGGCCGCAGTGAGCGCTGACATTGCACTGCTGACACAGCCCTTCGGGCGGTGTCGGCCCCCAGTCTTTGACGCAGTAGTTGCCGGTTGGACAGTTGCTGTCGCTCGTGCACTCCACGCACATATGCACGCCGGCGGTGCGGGCGCTATAAAGCTCGGTGTTGACAAATAAGTTGGGGCGCGGCTGACCGACCAGCGAGAAGCCCAGATCGCGCAGGTTGGTGAGCTTGGTGTTCTCGGGAATCAGCTGATCGGACTCCGAGAACTCGAGAACGGCCAGGCTGCCGTCTTGGAAGTAGGTCAGCTCCACAGGATAAAGACCGCTGGCGCTGTACTGCACCTGGCGAATGCGCCGCGTGAACAGGCGCTGGTCCACGTCCGGGGTAGTGATGCGCGTGCCGCCGATGGTCAAGCGGGCGCCGTCATCGGCGTACAGTCCCATCGTCCGCTGCAGCTCGATCGGAGCGGCTCCCGCGACGTTGAGGTAGCCGCGCACCCGGACGACGAAGTTGCGGTCGTTGCCCGGCGGGGTGGCGCCGGCATTGTCGCTGAAGGGAAACAGCGCGTCGCCGCTGAAGTCTCCCGCCGCCACCGGACCGATGTTCTTGAAGTTGGTAAGAGAATACA
>CALFML010000314.1 GCA_937879845.1 uncultured Myxococcales bacterium | reverse complement strand
GCCTGCCCTCGCCAGTGCTCTTGCACTCCGCCACGCCGTAATGCCCGCCGGCAAGGAGTAGCCGAAAATCACCGCCCCCTGCCCCGCACGGCACAAACACGACTCCGCGTGCAGCATCGCGGATCGACCGCATGGGCGGGTCTGTCTTTTCCACGCGCACAATCACCCGGCGCGCGACCAGCGGCCCAAAAATGTAGGCCGATAGCCAGCGTTCAAAGCCGAGGCCGACGCCGCGTGCTCGGAGTCCTCCAAGTCTGCGACTGGGCGATGCTGGCGAGGTGCCCTGATTCGCGGTCATTTGGCCCACCCGGCGCGCAAGCCATCGAGGTCCCAAAGTAGCGTGCGCCCATCCATCCGCGCGTGCTGCCGTAACTCGGGATGCCGCTGCAGGTGCATGGCGAAAGCGGCCTTACTCTTCTTCAGGGCGTGAGCCGCCGCTTTGGTTGTGACGCGGGCGAACTGCTCCGCGTGCGGGGCGGGCTCGGACTTCTTTGCATGGCTGGGGGCGGTGGCCGGCTTTGCATGAGCTGCGGTCGCGGCCGACGGCTCAGCACAGCTGGGCGCGACGGGCATGCCCTCCCTTGAGCTAGTCGTGGCCCCCGATAACGGGGGTAGTGCTGCGCGCGGCTGCGCTTCTGTATCCTCGGCGGCGTTACCAGCCGGTGCGGCGGTGGTTTGCTCTATAATCGTCTGCGTGGTGGAGGCCGGGAACAGGTGGGTCAGGTCGGCTTCCAAGTGCGCCAGCCCAAACAGAAGCGCGCGGGCCGCGATCGAGGTCGGCGGCAGGTCGGTGCGCTGCGCCAGCGTATCGAGGCGCTGCCGCAGATTGGCGCGAATGAGGGGCGCCGTGAGGGTGATGTTTAACGAGGTTCGGCTCATGGTCTGTTGCTCCTGTAGTTGATCTCTGTGCGCTCGCCCACCGCGGACGGGGCGCTCCTGTCTCGATCTGGGCTCTCGCCGTCTGCGCCCGGCCAATCCGCCAGTCTGGCTAGCAGCAGAGCGCCCTGGTTTCCGCTCCATCGATCGCGGGACGATCGGGACACTTCGAGCAATCCCGACGGAAACGAGCCGCAAACCAGCGTCCCACGGCCGCGGACACTTCGGGACACTCGGACCGCTTCTTTGGCTCCAAGGCCCGCGCAGACCGCTGCAAGTGTCCCGAGCGTCCCATGGGCAGGACACTCCCATTTCGCACTTCACCGACGGCTAGCATTGAAGTGTCCCGAGTGTCCTGTGTTTCCGGCAACCGCCGCGGGCCGCTCGCGCCAGGTCTCAACGTGCCGGGGATTGACCATCCACGCTTCGGAGTCCGCGCGCCGCGCCGTGGTGCGGGCGATGAAGTTGTGCAGGCTAAGGAGTTCCAGCACCGGGCGGACATCCGCCTTGGGCCGGTTGTGGGCGATGAGCCGCTGCACGTCTCGGGCCGTAAATTTCGACTTCTTCTCCTGGGCCAGCGACGCCAGCAGCTTACGGGCGGCGTCCAGATGCGCCGACTGCCGCATCAAGCTGAAGGCGAGAAAGGCATGCCCTATGAAGTAGTCTGCAAGGCGGGCCGCTCGCCGGAATGCGTCCCCGCTCAGCGGCGTCGTCCAGGGGTCGCTATCTGCGCCGCGCTCGAATAGGTGGATCAGCGCCGCAATGCGGACGATCTTTCCTACCAGCTTGCATGCCCATCCCCGCATGGGGTGCAAGTCTCCGTTGTGGCGCAGCCGAGGTTCGATGCGTTCAAAGAGGGCCGTATACTCGGCGACGGCATCCCGACTAAATACTAAAGTGTGCGGCTCCTCCGGCCGACTCACGCGCAGCGCCCGCAGGAGGGTATTTACGTAGGACTCCGTAAGCTCGTCGGGAATCGCTGGCTTGCTGGCCTGACGGTATCCGACTCGGCTATCTACTGCGATGGCAAATAGCATCCGGGCCACTAGCCCGCGCTCGTCGAGTTCCTGGCGTGAGGCTAACCGGCGAAGCGTCGCGGGCTGAGTAGTGACGACAAAGGCCAGGTTGGGCCGCTCGATGGGGGGAAGGTCCCGCTCCTTGGCTGCGCGGTGAATCACAAGCCGCTCGCCGTCGTAGCTCTTTAGGAATACATCCAGGTTCGGGATCTCGCTGTAGCGGCCAGCCATGATGTCGAAAATGCCGCCGCCCTCGGGGTTCATCAGGCAGGCAAACCCCCCGGTCATGCTCATGAGCCGGGCTAATCCTTCGGGGGTGCAGTCCTGAGTTAGAAACTCCGGGCAAGGCGGGCTGCGCAAGCTGTCTAAGTCTCGCCGCAGGCGGCGGGCCGTGTCGCAGGCGTCCTGATACTCGTCGCTTTTAGCGTTGCCCGTTTTGCGTCGGCCGACCGCGTTCTTTAGCTCTACCTCGATTCCTTCGCGCTCGGCGAGATAGGCGGAGTGCAGGGGCGCAAGCTCCTGCCGGCGCTCCGCTTCGTGCTGACGGATCGGCCGCTCAAACTTCGCATAGGTAGATGACTTGCGCTCCCCCACGTCGGCCGCCGCTACTACGTACAAGCAGAGCTCTTCCGAGTAGCCGGTTCCTGGCAGGACAGCGCGCACCTTGCCTGCCCAGCAAGCCGACATGCAGCCAAGGGCCAGCATCCCGGCCAGTTCGCGCGGAACCTGGACCGACTCCGAGACAGCATCTACGTACTCCCTGAGGGGAGACGGCAAGACCCCGTCGGGCCAGGCCGGCGGGCGCAGTTCCTCAAACGGCAGCGGCGGGCCAGGATCGCCGGGCCAGCCAGCACCGGCGCTCAATAGTGCGTCATGCTCGGCACGCAGGGAAGCCAGCTCGATCTCGAGCTCTCGCCGCTTCTCCGCGGCAAGGTCCGCATGCTGGAGTTGGTCACGGACAAGCGCCTGATTCAGTTCATTGGCAGCCCGCTTTACGGCGTGGATGTGGTCCGCCAGACCGTCGGGTGATCCACAATCGTTCTGTAGCTCGATGAGATAGGCTTCCCGGCCGTAGGATTCCAGTCGCGCCGCCGTGTTCATTGCCGACATGCGGGCATAGACGGACTGGATAGAGATCTCTTGTCCGTCGCAGTACAGAGCAAACATTGCCTCGTAGACCGAGCTATGGGGCGCTGTTTGGAAATCCTCTGGTACCAGATCGTGCTCGACGGCTTGCTGCAACCTGTCCGGCATAAACAGGATGATTCCGATGGTGGCCCGTTCCGATCGGGTAGCGGGCGGAAAAGGCTTGCCCTTGTCGGGGCCATGTACTACGTTGCACATTGCTCATGCTCCTGTCGTGTGAGCGACCCGAAGCGCTCGGCGGCCAGGCCGGGCGCTTCGCATTTGAGGGCCAATCTTCCTCGCTAAGGTCGGGGTGGCTCCGGCCTTCATGGCGCTTTCCGCTTCGGTGCTGCTGCGCGTCGTGGTCGCGGGTGGCGCAGGCTGGCGCGATGGCGCGATGCCCAGGCGACAGCGAGTTCGCGATCCTCGCGTTCCTGGGCGGCGAGCGACGATCCCCCGGCCGCGAGCAGGGCCACCGTCGCGAACGCCATCGCGCCACGGCGATGCGCGCGGCGGGGTGCGCCACGCGTGGCGGGAGGTACGGCCAGGGGCGAGTGCGCAACCAAGCGCGGGGCGGGCGTCGGGTGAATGACGATGGTCACGTGGATCCCGTGCGTGTGGCAAGGCGACGCGTATAACGTCGCGGGAGATCGGAAGAGCGTCGTGTAGGGAAAGAGTGTC
>CALFML010000313.1 GCA_937879845.1 uncultured Myxococcales bacterium | reverse complement strand
GAGATACATTGGCGTGACTGGAGTTCAGACGTGTGCTCTTCCGATCTCACCTTGAAGGTGGGATTCTCGTTCGCGGAAAAACAGAACGAATGCCAGAGCGCGAACTTGCCGCCCAGAAACTGCTTTGGTAAAAAAAGATCGGCGAGACGCCAGAAGCGGCTGAGCGCCACCCCCGGCTGAGCCGCGAGTTTGGCGGTGAGGTCGAGCGCCGCCCGCCGCTGATCGTCCATCGCAGGTCCGCCGAGCGCCTCGATCATCATGCGCACCTCGGGCCCGGACTCCGAGAACACCAGCGAGAACTCGATCGGTGAGTTGTCATCGGCGATATCGGAGACCCAGCCGCCCGTCTCGCCAAGCGGCAGGGTTCCCCACGGCTGCATCAATTCCTCTAGCGTACGGGTCGCGCGCTTCACGGCCGCGTGATCAAAGCCCACTGCATCACAGAGGTTCGAAAGCCTTCTGCAGGCGTGCCCGGCCAGCGTCTCTCTGCTTTTTCCCATCGTTACGAGCGGCTCCCCCATGATCTAGTTCTCCTCGGCTTGCTTGCGTGGATGCTGTCCAGGGAGCGATCCCTGAGGCGCGAACCGGACCAGCTGCTTGGTAGCGATCTGCCGCGCCAGCTAGTAAGGCGGACAAGCGGCGCAAAAACTATCACTCCATCCGAATCATATTTTTGCGGGCCGCCGATGTGGAGCGAACCTGTACCGCGCGGCTACGGCGTCGGCGGGTCGCTCAGCGCGGAGTTGCGATGACCAGATGGGTCTTGCCATCTGATGTCATCACCGGCAGTGCTACCTGCCCAAGGTCGTTGTTATTGACGCTGAAGCCGTTCCCGCTCGCGACTGCGGTGACGGTTCCTAGCCCCGGAATCGAGCTGCCCGTACGCACCACCAGGCCCAGCTTCCCATCGCGAAAGGTGTATGCTCCAGTGTCGGGCTGTCCGTCCTTATCGTCGTCCGTGTCGAGCTTGGCGAAGAACACGGCCTCGCCTGATTGATTCAGTCCATAACTGGAGACATAAAAGCCCGCCGCGGACATGCGGCCGCCGCCGGGCAGGCTGTCGCCGGGGCGAGCGATCGCCATCGTCCGCCCGTGCCGATGCATGAAAATGCCGAGCTGCGCCCCAACGCTGGGTGGGGACGACAGATCTCCGACGAAGATGAGGTCCCCGCGATTATTGAGCAGGGGGCCAAAGGCAAGCCGGTAGGTTCCGCCGCCGGGCGCCGCGGCCCCCTGGTGGGCGATCGAGACCAGGAGGCCATCCCGCCGGCGCAGGTAGACGCTCTCCCCGCAGAAGAGTCGATCGGCCTGCTTGATGCCGGCATCGACGCACTCTTCGCCGGCTACATGCGCCCCGAAAGCAATGTCCCCCCAGTCGTTCAAGGTGGCGTTTTCGACCAGGTCAAAGGTTCCGCCGCCCGGTGCTGGCGAGCCAGGGGATGCGACGCTTTTGATGTGTCCGCGATGATCGGCCAGGAAGACTCCCAGACCCAGGCCGCCGTAGGGCTGCATCGGCAGATGGATGCCGTGCGGCGTCTCAATCATGCCGGTGAACGTGAGCTCTTCCCGATTATTGATCGAAGGGTGCAGAAAGGCTCCGCGAAAGGGATGGCCGTCCGGATCCAGCGTTACATCGGGGATTACGATCGGCAAAAGTCCGCTCCGGTGCCGCGGGGCCTTGAAGACCCCCTCGTATCTCCCGGAGGGCCGACTCTGGTCGAAGTTCGCATCGACCAGGAAATTGAAGGCCTGCGTACCGGCTTCATTCAGCAAATCGCCAAAGCCAGTGCCTTCTCCGAGGGTAATACCTCCGGTAGCGTGATCACCGGGCAGCGCGACCTGCCTGATGTGACCTCCGCTACTTTGGTAGCGAGCGTACCCAGTAGGGATATCAATGCCAAAGGCCAGATCGCCGCGGGAGTTTATCCCGTCGAGCGAGAAGTACATACCGCATGACGCGCCGCCGGGCAGGGGATCGCCTGCCGAGATGACGCGGCGATATGAGTAGGTTGTCTTGAGCAGCGCAGATGAAATCGTACCGGGCTCGCCCGAATCAGCCGGTTCGTCAGCTTGGCCGCAGGCGGCGACGGTAACCAGCGCAAGCCATGAGAATGTGTAAAGCGAGTGCATTTTGAAATCCTCCACCAAAACCGCACCGTGTCATCGCGGTCGACAAAAGAGCGTTACCAGCCAACATCTATGTGCTTGGAGCGCAACAGGTCAGGGACTTGCCCCCTTGGCGTCCCTGCCTCTAGATGACAAGGCGGAGCAGAGCGGCAAAAACTATCATCCCGGGGAAAAAAAATTCGCCGAGCCTAAAGCAGGCTGGCTTGGCGCGCCTGCGTGGTGTATAGGTCGGGTGGTTGCATCTCTGGATGCACGAAACTTACTCTCTTGATCTAGGAGTCCATGACATGAGCCTACGTACCAACCCCATCCCCGCGTCTGCCATGCTGACCCTGGCGCTGGCGCTCTCCGCCTGTGGCAGCCCCGACAGTTGGCTTGGGGAGCAGCCGGCCCTTGTCGGACAGATCGATGCCTGGAGTCGCGGTTCCGGCTTTACCCTGCAAGCCAGCGCACTGCAGCTGCAACCGCTCACCATGACTGAAGTGGCCAGCGCGCCGATCGACGACACGGGCCACTTCAGCATCGTCCTGCCGCGCGGGGATGCCATTACATCTGTTCTGACCATGCAGCACATGGATTCGAGCAAGATACCAGCCGGGTGTACGGGGACCTTCAATTCCACGCCGGCGGATTTCGCCAACACGGTCGTGACCTTTTCGGCGGTGAGCGGCGCGACTTCGCTTTCAGTCATCCTGAGCAACGGGCACGCTAGAGATGGCGGGTCGCCGCAGATCGTCGTTGGCTTTACCTATGTCGACCGCGAAGTGACCCAAACCGGAGACCTGACCTGCTCGGCCGGACCGAGTGGAGGCAGCCCGTCGCGGGGCACGACAGACATTCACTGGAAAGCTGGCTGGAACCAAGAAGTCATCACCTTAACGACCGGCTCTGACGGCAGTGCGCTCAACAGCAGCCTGACGACGAGCCCGCCATCGGAAGAGGTAAAGTGGACTGCTAAATAGCCCCCCTGTCGCCTCGTGCTCATCGTGATTGGCCCACACGATGAGCGCGGCCTGGACCGGGGCGGCAGAATTGCGGATGACATGGACCGGACAGCCTGATGAAGGCTGTCCGGCTGAGAACTGGACGTGTCACCTACGGAGGATGGCATTTTAAGCCTTCGCTTTCGTGATCCACAGCACATGTATCGGACATGTACCGGACATGTGGAGACGATTTTCCCAGGCGACTCCATCACGGCTTGGTCAATCTGGCAGAGTCGCTCCGCCGAGAAGTTCGCCGAAGTGACCAACATGCCTCACTTAATCCGCGATGGGACGTGACCGGGGTCGTGCCATCTACCCGGGGCGGGAATCTAGGCGCAGCATGTCGCCGATCCTGCCCGCTTCTCCTCTCTTGTCGGATAACGACTCCCTTATGATTTCCGAGAATTACCAGAATTCCTCCTTTTGGGGGAGTAAGCAGGGCAGCTCCGGTATTCATTTTGCTTGGCGAATGCCGCGAATCCTGTGGGTGTTTCCAAGTGCGCATTGCCCCGCAAGTTCTGCTTAGTTGACGTGGCTGTCTCGGCGAAAGGCTGCCCATCTTATTACGCAGCTCTCAGCCCGCCCG
>CALFML010000312.1 GCA_937879845.1 uncultured Myxococcales bacterium | reverse complement strand
GTGTATGCGGTCCGATCGGCGGCGGTGGCGGCGAGACACAACCCGAGCATTAAGATAGTGGATTTTTGCATAGGTTTTACTCCCTGAGGCACGCGCATGGTGCGCTTAACAAATAGTACCAAAATGAGCGCTCGAGCGTCAATCCGCCTTGTGACAATCAGGCGGAATGGAAGCTTCCAAAAGATAGGACAGACCGATTTGTCTGACTTTCCAAGTAGTAAGGGAATGAGAATTTTTTGATCAGAGAATAAGTAGAATTTCTTTATTTCTTACCACGACCTAAAAGCCTTGGCCGCAGACCCGCAGCCTCAGTAGGTAAAAGTAGGGCCGCGCGTTTTTACCGGAGGCTGCGCCTAGATCCAGATGATGCGATTCCTTCTTCAGCGGCATCCAAATTTTCTTGGGGAACGATGTGCGCTGCATCTGGGAGCAGCTATGTTGCAAGCGATCGGGAGCGCGATCCGCCATGCGCTCAGATCGCAATCGGCAGCGATCGGACTGATCCCTGCGCAGCAGACCTGCGGCCGATCCGCGCAAAATTGCAGCGTTATCAGCGGTCAGTATGTATGAGTCAAGGGGCAGAGCGCGCCGGCGCGAGCAACAAGCTCCGATTGGAAACGGCAAACTCCGATTCTGATCGGAATGACCGCAGAGCATAAAAAAGGAACCCCATGCGGACGGGTTCGATGTTTCGCGATCGCACACTAGGGAGACCTCCTGCGGAGCGGACGCGGTATCCTCGCCGCGCTCACCAAGCCATCCACAGGAGATTTCCATGCGAAAATCGAAGATCAGACGGCGCAGCTTCCTCGCCACCAGTCTTGCAGTGGGGGCCGGGCTCACCGGCGCCGTCAGCCGCGCCCATACCGCCAGCGCCGCCGGCAGCGCCGGCAATGGCGGCGCCCCGGCTGTGAATCCCGGACCCACCGTGCTGCGCCGGGGTCCGAGCCGCCCGGTGGTCATTGCCTCGGCGAACGGCAATACCTACAAAAACGGCGGTCCGCGTACCTGCGTTCATGAAGCATTCCTGCGTATGGTTCAGGGAGAGGATGTCCTATCCGCCCTTATCGCCGGCGTGAACATCGTGGAGCTCGACCCGGCAGAGACCAGCGTCGGCTACGGCGGTCTGCCTAACGCCGACGGGGTGGTGCAGCTCGACGCATCCTGCATGCACGGGCCCCGGCGGCGGGCCGGCGCGGTAGCGGCGCTGGAGGGAGTACGGACGCCGTCTCTGGTCGCCCGCGCGGTGGCCGATCAGACCGACCATCACTTGCTTGTCGGAAAGGGGGCACAGGACTTCGCGCGGCGGCTCGGCTTTTCGATCGAGGACGACCTAAACACGGAGACGTCGCGCCGCTTGTGGCTCGACTGGAAGCGCCGCATCGATCCGGAGCATTACCTGGACCCCGCCAAGCGCACCCAAGCCGGTGAGCGGGCGGCCGCAGAGATGCTGGCCGCCGGGCTTATCAGCCGCGAACACTACTATGGAACCATCAACTGCAACGGCATCAACGCCCGCGGCGAGATCTGCGGCGTGACCACGACCAGCGGCCTGGCGTGGAAGATTCCCGGCCGCACGGGCGACTCGCCGATCCTCGGCGCGGGGCTTTATGTGGACGGAGAGGTAGGAGCCGCCGGCTCCACCGGCCGCGGAGAGACCAACCTCTATCATCTATCGAGCTTCCTGGTGGTCGAAGAGCTGCGGCGCGGGCGTCATCCCAAGGACGCGGGGATGGCCGCGCTCATGCGCCTGCGCGCCGGCACCACGGAGGAGCGGCTGCGCAATAAAAAGGGCAACCCGAGCTTCAACGTAAAGTTTTACATCTTAAATCACAAAGGGGAGTATGCCGGCGTGGCGCTGTACGGCGGCAAGGACGCAAGCTACGCGGTGTGTACGGAACATGGGCCGCAGACCCTGCCGTGCGAAGGGCTTTTGGGGGAAGCGGACGGACCGGCTTAGTACGCGCCAAGAACCCCGAGCAAAACCTGCCATGAAACTGGCGGCGCGGCCCGGCTCCGCCCGGGGCAGCGATGTTCGGTCAACGACGTTCAAGCAGCCGGACGTGGGCTTGGCGGTGCGGTCAGGCGCTCCCAGGCGACTTCCAGGCGCTGGGCGCGGGCTTTGCCGGCTACCTCGAGCAGGGGGCGATCGCGCTCCCAATGGGTGCGCGTGGTGACATCGGCCGCGGCCCATAGCGGAGCAATCTCCCCCAGAATGCGCCGGCAGCCGGCGATCAGGCCGCCGAGCGCGATGTGCACGGCCGGATCCTCGGGTGCGGCGGCGCACAGGCTGCGGGCGGCCGTGAGGAGCAGCACAAGCTCCATGCGGAGCGGCCGCGCAAAGTCCAGCCGCCGGGCGAGCTGCAGCACAAAGCCCAGGAGCGCGGCGTGGACGTGCAGATCTTCGATGGTGCGGAACGGCTTGAGATAGCGCTCGTAGGCATCGCCGGGCAGGCGCTCGCTGGCGGCAACCGCGACCTCGCGCAGCTGCAGGGCGGCGTGGGGAATCTCGGGCACGAACGGAGTCGGCGGCAGCTCACGCAAAAGGACGCCGGGCCGGTCGGCGGGGATGCGGCACAGCGCCAGGCGGTTCTTGCCCTGAGAGTCGCAGCCTTGGCTGGCAACCACCAGGAGGGTTTTCACATAGGAGCCCAGGGTCACAAAAGTCTTGTCGCCGCTTAATCGGAAATTCTCCCCATCGGGCTCAAGGCGGGCGTGGATGTTGCGGGGATGGACGCCGCCGGCTTCGGTCGCCGCCAGCGCCGCCGGCTCGTCACCGAGCGCCGGAACCAGCTGCCGCAGCGCTTCCTGGTAGCCGGATGCGAAGGCGTAGCCGAGGCGGTCGGCGGCAAAACCTCCGGCGGCGGCACGCTCCACCGGCAGGGTCAGGGCCGCGGCGGCCTGGCGGTGCCGCGTCCGCCAAGCGTCGAGATCAGCGATCGCCTCGGTCCAGATATTCCCACTTAGAACCTGATGAAGGAGAAGGTCCATAGACAGCTTCCTCGCAGCGTAAAGACTGAATTAAACCGCGCCCCAGTTGAAACCCGAAGTTTTTGCCTGGAGAGCGGGTGGCGCCGGAGGCGGAGGCTGCTGCGCGAGCAGCGGGGCGCCGGAGGTGACAGGACCCGCGGCGCAGTCCGAAACTGCGGGTGTTTTGCGAGGCGTGGTTTAGCACCGCCGCAGCGGGTCGAGAAGAGGCGAACAAGGACGCCGCAGGATCTGGGCGCGGGCGGTATGCAACTGTGAGCGGAGACCGCGAACAAGCCGCGCCGCGACTGGCGCACGGCTGCCGCAAGCGATTACGGCGCGTCCCAGAGATCGCTGGCGATATTGGGGCTCGATGTGCTCTGGGCGGGCGCGCTCGACTTCAGCCCGCTATCGAGCTTCTGCTCCGGCGGCCGGGCATCAGGAGCGGCAGGCGGCGGCGCCTGCGTCGGATCCGACGGCGCGACGGGTGTCCCATCGGCGGGTCTTGTGTCGGTCGGGGCAGCCGGCGGCGGCGCGGGCGGCAGCGCGGGCGGCGGAATCGGCTCGCTCGGTTTAGGCGGCAGGCGGAACGGATTTACCAAGAAGAAGAGGTTGATCATCGCGACGTGGCTGTCATACAGACCGACATCTTTGCGATTCACAAGGTAGTTCATGTACCCGAACTCGACCCGCACCCCGCTCTTGGCTTGGAAAAAGGGGCCGGTGAAAGCGCGGTTCTGATCGAAGCCCTCATTCCACACCGGGGTCGTGTTGAGGTTGAACAGGACCTCATCCCAGACCGCCCAGCCCCACTCCGTCTGCGCCCCGAAAAAGAAGCCGGCGCGGCCAAAAATGCGCAGCCGCTCACCGACGCCGTCGGCGTCTTGGCGGAAGCGCTGCTCCAGGCGCACTCGGCCTTGCAGCGCCACGGTCTTCACTTTCTGCGTGATGATCGCCTGCTCCCAGATGCGGTGCTCGAAGCGGTTGGAATCCGGGGTGCCGGCCGTGAGGCTGGGAATGAAAGCATAGCCGGCCCACAAGGTGACTCCGTGCCCGACTTCGTAGCCTACTCCAGGGCGAAAGATGAACAGATTGTTGGTGCCCCAGGCCCGCTGATGGAAATCGGCCCAGATCTGGAAGCCATGAGTCTTATTTGGTTTTTTGAAATCGATCCACAACCACTCGCTGAGCCAGCCGCCGACGTCATCGGCGCGGGCCTCGGGAAGAGCGGAAGTGGTGGCAGCAAGGGCGGAGCCGGCGGCAAGGCAGGCGCAGAGCAGGTGCTTTGTGTATCGTCGACCGTGCATTTTGAACTCCGATGGAAAATAGATGACGTTCAGGTGCAGTTCTGATGACTGGGATCAAGACATACAAAAATGCGAGCAGGGCGAATCAAGGACAGCCGGCGACCGATATCTGGGCTCGGCGCGGACGCTTGTGAATTCAGCCCGGCCGTTCATTAGAGCACAGGAGGGAGGGGCTTGAACAGTCCCTATGCTGCCATCCCAGGTCTTTTTCGGCTTCTCAGAACCGCCTTAGAAAAGGTCGCCGGGGCGGTCGCGGTCTTCTGGGCGGGCATCGCTTAGCCAGTTATAGAGGGTCTTTACATCGACGCCGAGCTTCTCTGCGGCACGACCGCGGTGGCCGCTACACTGCGCCAGCGCCCACGCGGCATAGCGCCGCTGCACGACTCGGATCGGCAGGATCTCGCCTTCCAGCGGCGGCGGACGATCCGCTAGGGACTGCCGCAGAGCCGGCGGCAGATCGCCAACCGGAACCTCTGCCGCCGCGGATAGGACGACGGCGCGCTCGACGACATGGGCGAGCTCGCGGACGTTGCCGGGCCAGGAATAGTGGAGCAGATGGCGCATCGCTTCGGAGCCGAAGCGCTGCACGGTAGACTGGGGATGCCGGGCGCGCTGCTCGCGTAGGAAGTGCTCGACCAGAAACGGGATATCCTCACGCCGCTGGCGCAGCGGTGGCAGCTGCAGCGCCACGACATCGAGCCGGTAATACAGATCTTCGCGGAACGTTCCGCTGCGCACCGCTTGCTGCAGATCACGGTGCGTCGCGGCAACTATGCGGACGTCCACCTTGACGGCTTTATCCGATCCGACCGGCCGCACTTTTCCTTCTTCCAGGACGTGCAGCAGCTTCACTTGAATCGGCGGCGCTATGTCGCCAATCTCGTCCAGAAACAGAGTCCCGCCGTCGGCTTGCGCGAACAGTCCGCGGCGGCTGCGGGCGGCGCCGGTGAAGGCGCCTTTTTCATGCCCGAACAGCTCGCTCTCCAGCAGGGTCTCCGGCAAGGCGGCGCAGTTTACTTCGACAAACGGTCCGGCGGCCCGCCGGCTCTCGGCATGGACGACCCGCGCGAACAGGCCTTTGCCGGTGCCGGTCTCGCCGCCGATGAGCAGCGGCACGTCGGCGGCGGCGACCCGCTCCAGGGTATCCAGAAGCGCCCGCATCGGCGCGCTGTGGCCGATGAGCGCGGCGCGGCTCCAGCGGCCATGCAGGGCGGTGCGCAGGGCGTCGGCTTCGCGGCGCAGCTGCGACTCATCGATGGCGCGGCGGAGGAAGATCGCCAGCTCGTCGAGCTTGAAGGGCTTGGTCAGGTAGTGATAGGCGCCCTGGCGGATCGACTCGATGGCGCTGTCGATCGCGCCGTGCGCGGTCATAATGAGGATCGGCCGCTCCGGTGCCAGCCGCCGCGCCTTTACCATCAGCGTGAGCCCGTCCATCTCCGGCATCCGCAGATCCGTGCAAAGCGCATCGAAGTGCTGCTCCGAAAGCAGCTGCAGCGCCCTTTTGCCGGAAGACACCGCCACCGCTTCGAAGCCATGATCGCTGAGTCCATCGCACAGCGTGCTGGCCATTTCCAGATCGTCATCGACGACGAGAACGCGGGCACTAAGAGAAGTCGCCATGGGATTCCTTTTCTACTGCTTGCGGCAGCGCGATCTCGGCGCACGTCCCGCCTTCGCGGCGCGGTCCGATACGCAGCATGCCGCGGTGGCTCTTCACGATTTCCTGCGTCACCGCCAGTCCGAGTCCGGAGCCCTTGCCGACTGGCTTGGTGGTAAAAAAAGGCTCGGTGGCGCGCTGCGCCGCTTCGGCTGAGATACCGGTTCCGTTGTCGATGACGCTGAACCAGACCTCCTGATCTTCCAGACGCACGCGCAGCTCGACCCGCGGTCTACTAGTACCGGTAGTACCGGTAGTACCGGTAGTACCGGCAGTACCGGCGGCGCAGGCGTCGCAAGCGTTGAGAAGCAGGTTCACAAGCGCTTGCTCGACCAGCCGCTGATCCCCGCGCAGCACCGGGCAGCGGGCGTCCGCGGGCAGCTCCGTACTCAGCTCGGCGCCGGTCTCGGCGAAGCGGTGGGCGACCAGCGCGGTCGCTTCTGCGCACACCGCGTGCGGCGAAAACCGGTCGGTCCCCAGACTCTGGTCGCGCACGAGCCCGAGCAGACCGCGGATGATCTGTCCCATCCGCACTGCCTGCTCCTGAATCACCTGGGCGCTGCGCCGCGACCGCTCATCGCTGCCGAGCCGTCCTAGGAGCTGCTCGGCACGCCCGGCGATGATGCCGAGCGGTGTCGACAGCTCATGGGTTATGCCCATGGCCAGGGTTCCCAGCGTGGCGGCGCGGCTCGCCCGCGCCAGCTCCAGCTCGCGCTTGCGCCGATCCTCTTCGACGGCCAGCGCATGCTGCGTCCGCAGCTCCTGCCGCTGCCAGTGCAGGGCGACGCCGCCCAGCGCCAGCACCGCGCCGGCCGCCACCAGCACCGCGAGCAGCGTCCGCCAGGTCGCCTCTCTCTCCTGATCGCGGGCCCGCCGCACGCTGGTCACCGCCGCGACCCACCACACCTTGCCGTCGGAGTCATAAAGACGCGCCAGCCCCGCGACCGCCGCCCGGCGCGGCAGCCCGAGCAGCGCCGAACTTTCGCGCGGCAGCCGCAAAAAGCCGCGGCCGGCCTGCACGGCGTCGCCAAGCAGTCCCGGCGCCACCGCCTTGCCGTCTGTCGTCAGAAAGCCCGATTGTCCGGGCGGCCAGACCAGCGCCACCCACACTCCCGGCTGCTCCAGGCGCCGCAGGCCGCTCAGAGCCTGCGCCGGGTCGGTGCCGGGCCGAAGCCGCGCGGCGTACAGGCGCGC
The DNA here is from genome assembly GCA_937879845.1 of uncultured Myxococcales bacterium. Lineage (GTDB taxonomy): Bacteria > Myxococcota_A > Polyangia > Palsa-1104 > JAEUJZ01 > CALFML01. The sequence continues at coordinate 16,086 of CALFML010000312.1, read as the reverse complement.
CTCCAGATCACTGGCCAGACCCTGCGCCAGGAGCTGCTGATGATGTCCGAAGTCCTCCAGCGACTCGGCGTGGCGGTGTCTGACATCCCAGATTGCGCAGGCGGCGATGGTGGACAGCGCCGCCACCATGCCGAGCACCAGCAAGCCGGAGCGCGAGCGCAGCCAGCGGGCCCGGCGCGGCAGCAGGTCCAAAGAAGGCGTCACCATCTGCGTTCGAACATACAGGTCCATGTCGCTCTTGCGCTGATTCGTAGATCTGCAATCCCTGCGCCACCATAGATTCCGTTCCGATCGTCGCAGGGCGCGGCATGGCAACCGCGGCCCGCAAGGAAATTTTCCCGAATCGCCCGGAGAATTTCCCGAGCTGGTTTACCGAGGCCGCGCCGGCCCACGAGCTCGCCGGCCGATGGGAAGTCCCCCAGCCGCCGTCAGGGGCCGCCGCACCGGGAAACCTTCCCGAGCGAGCCCCAGGCGCCCGCGCCATAGCCGCGGCACGGCGAATTTCACCGTCGGAGTGGCAGTGATTTGGCAGTGGCATGGCGGGTGCAATCCGGTCGGCGCATGGTGGTCTCTGTTCGTATTCTTTTGCTTCTCGGGCTGGGGCTCGGGTACTTGCTGCGCGGCACGGCCGGGGCGGGCGAGCCGGCGTCCGATGCGCGCGCGGCGTCTGATAGTGAGGTCGGCGCGGCGGTCGCACCGGCCATGTCTCTGGAGGCGGCGCTCGCCTACGCGCGGCAGCATCAGCCGACGCTGGAAGCCGCGCGGGCGCGAGTCGAAGTAGCGCGCCGGGCGGCTTGGGCGGTGCGCGCGGAGTGGCTGCCGCAGCTCGGGGGGACGGCGCAGATTTTTTTCGGCACGATGAACAACAGCACCGCCGCGTCGCTGGGGGTGCGCACGCTCGACCTGCCGCGCATCGGCGCCAGCCGGACCGGCAGCAGCTGGTCGGAAGCCTACCCGTCCACCGTGCTCGGCGTCGGCGTGCGGCAGACGGTCTATGACTTCGGCCGGCTCGCCGCGCTGGCCGCGGCCGCCGATGCCGACACCACGACCAGCCGCATGCGCGCCGCCGCGGAGGAGCTGGAGGTAGCGCTGCAGGTCGAGAGCCAGTTTTACGCCGTGCTCGCCGCCAAGTCGGTGGAGCGCGCCGCCGCCGATGCCTACAAGCGGGCCCAGGTCCGGCGCGACATGGTCAAAGCCAGTGTCGACCGCGGCCTGCGCCCGCCGATCGATCTGACGCGCGCCGAGGCCGACCTGACACGCTTTGACGTCGATCGCACGCGCGCCCATGGCAGCATCGAAGCGGCGCAGGCGCTCTTGGCCGCCGCGGTGGGAACGCCGGAGCCGCTGCTCGATGCCGTCGAGCCGAGCGGTGAGACGGCGCAAGAGCCGCTGCCGCCGCTCGGGGTCGCGCTGGCGCAGGCGCTAGCGGCCGATCCCGCCCGGCGCGCCGCCCTTTCGCGGCTGCTGGGCCAACAGGCGCTGACGCGGGCGACGCAGCGCCAGTGGGCGCCGAGCCTGGCCTTTACTGCCACCATCAGCGGCCGCGCCGGCGGCGCTCCGCTGACCAGCGGTCCCTCGGGCGAATCGGGTCTGCTCCCGGCGATCCCCAACTGGGATGTCGGGCTGGTCCTCACGGCGCCGCTGTTCGACGGCGTGCTGCTCGCCCGGCGCGACCAGAGCCGCGCCCTGGAAGACGTCCTCCGCCGCGAGCTCGATGTCGCGCAGCGGCGCGTGCTCACGGAGCTTCAGCGCGCCTATACCGGCTTCCATCTCGCCACGGCGACCCTGCCGGCGCTTTTGGCGGCGGCGGCGGCGGCGCAGAAAAACTACGACCAGGCGAGCGCCCGCTTCCGCGCCGGCCTATCGACCAGCGTCGAGCTGGCCGATGCCGAAGCGCTGCGCACCGAAGCGGAAATACAGCTCGCGGTGGGCCGCTTCGATGTGGCGCGCGCCCGCGCCGTGTTCAACCGGGCGATCGCCCGCGGTCTCTGATCCTGACCCTTGTTGCGAGGTTATCGATGAGTGTCCCCATGGCTCTCCCGCCGCTCCGGCGCCACGTTCCGGTCTACATCGGGCTTGGTACAAGCCTTGTCCTCCTTGCTCTGACCGGACTTTTTCTCCGCAGCCGCGCGACCGTGAACAAGGTCGCCCTCGACGATTCGGCAAAGAGCGTGACCACGGTCCTCGGGCAGGCGTCCCACTACCGTCCCTCACGGCGCTACGTCGGCACGATCGCGCCGTGGGTGGAGGCGCGCGTCGGGCCGCAGTTTACCGCCGCGTATGTCGACACCGTGCTGGTGCGCCCCGGCGATGCGGCCGAAAAAGGCCAGGTCCTGGCCACGCTCGACTGCCAGAGCGCATCGGCGCAGAGCAAGGCGATGCAGATGCAGGCGCGGGCGCTCAGCGCGACGCAGGAAGCGCTGGCCAAGGAGGCTTCGCGGCTGTCGGGACTGCTTACCGGCGGCTATGTCTCGCCCAACGAAGTCGAGCGCCGCAGCGCCGAGAGCGCGAGCAAGCAGGCGGAGCTCCAGGCCGCCAACGCCCGGCTCGTGCGCGCTTCGCTGGAGGTCGATGACTGCATCTTGCGGGCGCCGTTTGCCGGCGAGATCGCCGACCGCCTGCTCGATCCGGGGGCCTTTGCGCGGCCGGGGGCGCCGATCCTGACCCTGGTCGACCGCACCAAGGTGCGCGTGCTCTGCGATGTTCCAGAGACCGATTTTGCCGCTGTCGCCACGGGTACGCCGGTGCGCCTGCGGCTCCTGGCCCTGGGCCGCGAGACCGCAGGCGTAATCGCCCGCCGCGCCCCCGCCGCCGATGCCGCCACCCGCACCATCCATGCCGAGATTGATCTGGACGACCCCGAGCGCCAAATCCCCGTCGGCACCACCGCCGAGCTCACCATCGAGCTGGGCGAGCCGGCGCCGGCCGTCGCGCTGCCGCTGCCGGCCGCCATGGTGCGCGGCGACTCCGCCACCGTCTTTGTCGTTACCGCCGGCACCGCGCGCAAACGCAAGGTGGAGGTCCTGGGCGAGTCGGGCGGCACCCTGTTCGTCAGTCCGAAGCTCGGGGCGGACGCGCGGGTGGTCACCGAAGGCCGGGCGCTGCTCAAAGACGGCGACCGCGTCACCGATCAGCTGGAACCCTGGACGCCGCCGGACACCAAGCCCCAGCCGCCGGAGCACCGGCCATGACCCGGCTGTCGCTGAATAATCCGATCGCCATCCTGATGGTGAGCCTCGCCCTGTGCATCTTCGCCGCCGTGGTGGTGCCGCGCATGAGCGTGGACACCTTCCCGGAGCTCACCCCGCCGGTGCTGGTCGTCGGTACGCTGGCGCCGGGGCTTGGCCCCAAGGATGTCGAAAAGACCATCACCTGGCGCATCGAAAAGTACGTCAGCGCCACCCCGGGCGTCGATCACGTCCAGAGCGTGTCGCGCAACGATCTGTCGGTCGCCTACGTCTGGCTCAAGTGGGGGACGGATCTCAACTCGGCGCAGGTGCTGGTGCAGCAGCAGGCGGCGTTCGCCATGGCCGCGGTGCCCAAGTCGCTGGGGGTGCTGCCGCCGTTCGTGCTGCAGTACGATCCTTCCAACGCGCCGGTCATTCAGGTCGCGGTCATCGGCGAAGGCTTCACCGGCCCGCAGCTTTATGACTACGCCCAGAACAGCATCGAGCCGATCTTGGAGGGCATCGCCGGCGTCGCCAGCGCCGCTCCCGACGGCGGCCGGCAGCGCCAGATCAACGTCGTAGTCGATCCGGTCAAGGCGCAGGCCCGCGGCATCACCTCCGCCGACATCACCGCCGCCGTGAGCCAGAGCAACGCGCTCCTGCCATCGGGAAAATTCATCACCGAGGGCTTTGACGCCAACGTCTACACCAACGCCGTGCCCGACCGCGTCCGGCTCATCGGCGATGCGGTGGCCAAGCTCAAAGGCGGCCGGCCGGTGCTTTTGCGCGACGTCGCGCGCGTCGAGGACGGCGGCGCCCCGGAGACGCAGTCGGTGGCCATGGACGGGCACCCGGCAGTGTACCTGAACGTCCTGCGCGTGCCGGGCGGCAACACGCTGGCCATCGTCGATGCGGTCAAAGAGGCGGTGGCGACGTTGCAGCCGGCGCTGCCGCCGGGCCTCTCGGTCTACGCGATCTTTGACCAGTCGAGCTTTGTCCGCAACAGCTACGACGGTCTGCGCAAGGAAGTGGTGCAGGCGCTCATCCTCATCGCCCTGGTCATCCTCCTGTTTTTGCAGAACCTGCGCGCGGTGCTGATTGCGCTCATCGCCATTCCCATCGCCTTTGCGACGATCCTCCTTGTGCTTTACGCGACGGGACAGACCCTCAACGCCTTTACGCTCGGCGGGCTGACCCTGGCCATGGGGCCGCTGGTCGATATCTCGGTCGTGGTGCTGGAGTCGGTGCACCGCCAGCGCCACGACGGCAAGGACGAGCGGGCGGCGGCCCTTGATGGGACGAGCGCCGTGTCGCTGCCGGCGCTCGCCGCGACGCTCACCACGGTCGCGGTGCTGTTGCCGGTGCTTCTGCTCTACGGGCTCGCCAAAAAACTCTTCGCTCCACTGGCGCTCACGGTCGCCGTCGGCATGCTCGCCGGCTACGCGATCAGCATGACCATCACCCCGGTGGCCTGCCGTTATCTGCTGGGCGACCCGCATCGCCGTCCGGGTCCGTTGGCGCAGCGCATCGAAGCGGCAATCGCCGGCATCGCCGACCGCTACGCCCGGCTGCTGCAAGCGGTGCTGCCGTTCCGCGCCATGCTCATCACCGCCGGAGTCGTGCTCATCGCCGCCAGCGGCTACTTCGCCAGCAAGCTGCCGACGACTTTTTTCCCCGAGATAGACGAGTCGATGGACAGCATCTACGTGCGCCTGGCGCCCGGCACCCCGCTCAAGGAGTCGGCGCGACGGATTGCGGAGATGGGCGCGCTCTTGCACAAAGAGCTGCCGGCAGGCTCGGTAACCCGGGTCATCGCCAACGTCGGCAGCCCGCAGAACGCCCGCGCCGCCTTGAACAGCCCCAACGCCGGCCCGCACATGGGCTTCCTGCGGCTGGAGCTGTCGCCGGCCGAGCACCGCCGCTTCGCCCAGGGCGAGCTCGCCGACAAGGCGCGCGCCCTGCTCGCGGCGCGCTATCCCGGCACCGGGTTCCTGCAGGCGCCCGGCGGGCTCGCCGCCAGCGTCCTTTCCAACGGCTACCCCGCGCCGATCGTCATCGAGGTCCGCGGCGACTCCCTGGACGAGCTGTCCGAGCAGTCGCTCGCCGTCGCCGAGGTCGCGCGCCAGGTGCCCGGCATCCGCGATGTCTACCCGCAGCTGCAGATCGACTACCCGGAGGTGCGGGTGGAGACCGAGCGCAGCAAGGCCGGCCTTGTCGGCGTGAGCCTGCGCGGCGCGGCCCAGGCGACGCTGGAGGCGACGCTCGGCAACATCAACACGCCGAGCGTCTGGGTCGACGGCAATAACGGCCAGTCGTACTACGTCGTCACCGCGCTCGACGGCAAAGTCATCCACGATCCGAGCTCCCTGACCACCGTGCCGCTGCGCATCAGTGACACCGGAGCGGCCGTGACCCTGGGCGCGTACGGTCAGATCCGCCGCTCGGTCGGTCCGATCGCCATCGAGCGCAACCAGCTGGAGCGCGTCGCCACCATCTACATGCAGACCGAGCGGCGCGACATCGGCAGCGCCGCCGCCGATCTCGAGCAGCACCTGCGCCGCGATCCGCGCACCGCCAGCCTCAACTTCCACTTCGTCGGCCAGGTCGAGCTGATGCGCACCACGTTCGCTGGCCTGGGTCTGGCTATCGGGCTCGCGGTCATGGTGGTGTTCATGATCATGGCCTCGCAGTTCAAGTCGCTGCGGCTGCCGCTCATCATGCTGTTCACGATTCCGGTGGCGCTGTGCGGCATCGTGCTGGCGCTGCTCCTTGGCGGCCAAGGGTTCTCGATTACGGCGCTCATGGGCATGCTGATGGTGGTCGGCATTGCGGTCTCAAACGGCATCCTCCTGGTCGATGCCGCCCAGACCTTCCGCCGCAGCGGCACCGAGGTCGGAGCCGCCGTGGTGCAGGCGGCGCGCGTCCGCTTCATTCCCATCGCCATGACCAGCCTGGCCACCATCACCGGGCTTTTGCCGACGGCGCTCGGGTTGGAAAAGGCGGCGGCGGCGAATCGACCGCTCGCCCTGGCGGTGGTCGGCGGGCTGGCTTCTTCTACTTTGTTGTCGCTGTTCCTGGTGCCGGCGCTGTTTACTCTGCTGGCGCCGCGCCCGGCAGTCGCCGCCCCCGCCGAATCCGCCCCATCCTCCCACTAGGCCTAGGAGCCTCTGGCGGCAAATCGCCCGCTTGGGCAAGCTAGTCAGGATGGGAATTGCCGAGAAAGACAAGGACTGGCTCATCTCCGGCAGCCGGACCCTGGCGATGCGGCGGCGCCTTTTGTTCGCCGGCCGCGGACGCCTGGGAATCGCCCAGGACTTTGCCGCGAGCGGCCGGCATGAATCGGTGCTGGCGACAGCCCACTACTGGTTCGCCTCCGTGGTCACGGTGCGCGCGGGGGCCCTTGGGTTCTGCGATGGCCGCGGCACGCGCCTTATGGACGCCAAGCGGTTCCTGCTTTACCTGCCGGCCGGGGCGCTGGTCCGCATGCCGCTGGAGCAGGCGCAGGTCGCGACCCTGGGCATCACGGCGCGCATCGTGCCGCCGGGCTGGCCGGAGCAGGCGCTGGCGATCCCGTGCGAGCTGACGGCGCAAGAGGCGCTGTGCGAAAAAGCCCTGTCCGCGGTGTTCGCCGCGGTCCCCTGGGAGCCCCACCGCATCGACGCCGACTGCGGCCTGGCGGCGAACCTGCGGGTCCTGCGGCGGCGGCTCTATGCCTACGCGCGGGGCCCGGCGCCGGTCGGACGGGCGGCGCGGGAGCTCGGGCTGGCGCCGGCGGTGCTCAGCCGCAGCTTCTCAGCGGCGTTTGGTCTGTCGCCGCAAAAATACTGCCAGCGCGTGCGCGTGCATGCCGCCGCGGTGGCGCTTCTGGGCGGGCTGTCGATCGTGCAGGTGGGCCTTTCGAGCGGCTGGCAGGATCTCAGCCGCTTCTACCGCCAGTTCCGCCATGCCACCGGCGAGACCCCGGGCCGCTACCGCGCCGCCGGGGGAAGCGGCAAATAGTCAAATAGAGCCAAGACAGCGGCAGCCGGTCCGCTCATCCTTGGCTCTTATGATCCCACCGGGCTTTTTTGGTTCCCGCGCCGACTTCCTCACGGATCTCGCGCTCTCTTTGTTCATTGCCCTGCCGCTCGTGATGCCGCTCGGCTTTGGGCTGGCGCGGCGGCGGCGCTTGGCGCTGCACCGCACCGTGCAGGTGGCGTTTCTGGCGACGATGACGGTGGCCGTGGCGGCGCTGGAGCTCGACATCCGCCTCAAGGGCGGCACCGGGGCGCTCGGCGGCAGCGCGGTCGCCGCGCCGCGGCTCCTAGTCCGCGCGCTGCTCCTCATCCATCTGGTCATCGCGGTGACGACTTGGGGCGCCTGGATTTGGCTCGTCGTCAAGTCGTGGCGCCGCTTCGGCGGCACCCTGCCGGGCGGCTTCAGCCTCACGCACCGGCGCTGGGGCCGCCGGGTCTGGCTCGGGGTCAGCGCCACGGCAGCGACCGGCACGTTGCTGTACCTCTGTGTGTTCGTCCTATAGCGCTGCCGCGTACGGCGGCGGCGCCACGCTCGCCGCAGGTCTCCACTCTTGACGCGGCGGGGACGGGTAAGCGTAACTTCACGCAGGACGTGCAGAACATGGACATTCTCTTTATCGAAGGCTTGGAGCTTCCCTGCCGGGTCGGCTGCACCGCCGTGGAGCGCCAGACGCCGCAGTCGCTGCGCGTGGACGTGCAGTTTCACTGCCCGACCCTGGAGCAGGCCGGCCGGACCGACGACCTCAACGCCACCATCGACTACCGCATCGCCAACGACATGATCGCCGCGGTGCAAGGCCACGAATATCTCCTCATCGAGCGCGTGGCGGAAGTGCTGGCCGACGTCGCGCTCGCCAACCCGCGGGTGTCGCGCGTCCAGGTCACCGTGCGCAAGCGGCCGCCCGTGCAAGGGCTGGAGCTGGCCGGCATCCAGATCACGCGAAGCCGCCCATGAAGGTGATAAGCAACACGGCCATCTCTCTGGACGGGCGCATCAATACGCGTGAGAGGCGGTTCGTGCAGCTTGGCTCGGCGGCGGATCACCTCAGGATGAGCCTCCTGCGCAGCCAGGCCGATGCGGTGCTGGTCGGCGGCAGCACCTTTCGCAACTGGCCGCACCCTTCGCTGCCGGAGGCGGAGCACCGGAAGCCGCGCGCCGCTCCGCTGTGGAACGTGGTGGTCTCGCGCACGCTGCAGGTCCCGCTTCTGCCGGAGTTTCTCGCCGAGCCCGGGATCCGCCCGCTGCTGTTGACGTGCGCCGGCGCGGTGCCGCCCGGCTGCCCCGTCGAGGTCGAAGCGTATGCGGGTCCGGACAGCTCGCTGCCGGTGTCGTTCATCCTCGCAGCCCTGCGGCGGCGCGGCGTGCAGACGCTGCTAGTCGAGGCGGGCGGCGATCTGCTGTTCCAGTTTCTCGCCGCGGATGCGCTGGATGAGCTCTATGTGACGCTCTGTCCTCTGGTGATCGGCGGCGACACCCCGTCGCTGGCGGACGGCGCCGGCTTCACCGCGGCAGAGCTGCGGCGGCTGCAGCTCCGCTCCACCGAGATCATCGGCAGCGAAATCTTTTTGCATTACGCGGTCAGCCGCAGCGCAAGCTCGGTCTGAGCACCGCCCAGCAAAAACTGCAGCGCGAAGCGAGGCGCGTATTAAACCGCGCCCCAGCTGAACCCCGAAGTTTTGCCAAGAGAGCGGGTGGCGCCGGAGGCGGGGGCCCTGCTGCGCGAGCAGCGGGGTGCCGCAGACAGGACCCGCGGCGCAGCCCGAACCTGCCGGCCTGATGCGAGGCGTGGTTTAGCTGGCCCGTAATCAGTGCGGCGTCCGGCGCAGTCGGGAGCACCGCTGCGCCCGGTACCAGCGCATGGAGCGCGGCATCAGGCGCGGCGGAACTTTGCCGGATCGAGCTCGGCCTGTTCCATCCAGCGGTAGATCTGGGCGCGCGAACGGCACAGGGCGCGGGCGACGCCGGCGACGCGGCCGCCGTGCAGGCTGAGGAGGGCGGCGAGCTCGTCGCGGGTCGGCTGCGAGTCGGTCGGCGGCGTGTCCTTGGCACCGTCGCTTGCACCGGCGGCGCTGGCGGCTGCGACCCGCCCGCTGGGTCCGGTCGGTCCGGTCGCTACGGCTTCGCCTTCGCCGCGCGCCTCGCCGGCCGGACGGGGGGTCGCAAGGGCGCGCAGCCGCGGCTCGATGAGCTCAAGGCCCAGCATCTTGGCCCCGGCGCCGCGGACCCGCAGCTCCGCCGCGACCTTGAACAGCTCGCGGATGTTAAACGGCCAGGTGTGCAGCAGCAGCGACTCCGCCAGGCGCGGCGACAGGGCCGGCGCGGGCGTGCCGAGGGCGTGCTGCACGATGAGCAGGATGTCCTCCCGCCGCTCACGCAAAGGGGGCAGAAAAAGGACGATCTCGGCCAGCCGGGCGTATAGATCGCCGCGCACCCGCCCGGAGTGGATGCCGGAGAGCAGATCGCGGTTGGTCGCCGCGACCAGCCGCACCTTGCACGGGATGGCGCTCACCGAGCCCACCGGCGTAACCGCCCCTTCCTCCAGCGCGCGCAGGAGCTTGGGCTGAAGGCTCAGCGGCAGCTCGCCGATCTCATCGAGAAACAGGGTGCCGTTGTGGGCGGCGCGGAACCAGCCCGGCTGCGCCTTGGCACCGGTGAACGCCCCGGCCACGTGGCCGAACAGCTGGCTCTCGGCCAGGCTCTCGGTGATCGCGGCGCAGTTTACCGCGACCAGAGAGCCCTTGCACCCCGACAGCTCGTGCAGCGCGCGGGCCGCGACTTCTTTGCCCACGCCGCTTTCCCCGAGCAGCAGCACGGTCGTAGAGGACGGGCCGACCAGCTGCAGCTCCCGCCGCAGCCGCCGCGCCTGCGGCGAGATGCCGAGCAGCGACTTGATCGGCGCGTCGGCCAGCCCGGCCGGCTCATAGCGCAGGATGAGCAGGGTGTTGCCGATGCGGATGATGTCGCCGTCGCGCAGCTCGACTTCGGCGATGCGCTCGCCGTTGACGAAGGTGCCGTTGCTGCTCTGCAGATCGCGCAGCCGCGGCAGCGCGCCCGACTTAAAAGACAGCGCCGCGTGCACGCGGGAGGCCTGACCGTCATCCACCAGGTTGACCTCGCCCGCGGAAACGGCGCGGCCAAGACGTGTCTCACCGCTCGACAACACCCGCGGAGTCCGCAGGAGCACTCCCTCCTCACGGCTGTAGAGGATCCGCACCGTGGGAATCGGCTCGGGCGGCGGGTTCTCGTCTTCCGGGCTGTTGGTCTTTACGGTGGTCAGCAACAGGCACTACCAATGCAAATCAGATTTACTATACGTGGACTGTCTCGTCTACGCGACGAAGGGATCGCTCGTCTGGCTGGCGCCGCACGACCCGCCGCGGCGCGGAATCAGCGGCCGCGATTCACGCGGCCGGCGGCGATGGACACTTTAGCTCAGCCGGCCGCGGCGCGGGCCAGGGCGCTCAGGGCGCTAGCGACAAGCGGCGCCGGCGCCGCCAGAGGTTCGCTGCCCGCGCACTCCCAGAGCAGATAATCCGCCGAATGGACCCAGCCGTAGGGAAGGAACTGAAAGCGCCAAAGCCGGGCCTGACCGCCGCCGGCAAGCGGCACCCACAGCGGCGCATCCGCTTCATCCGCCGCTGCCACCGGGGCCGGCTGCACCCCCTCCTCTAGCGGCCTACCGTAGCGCCGAAACACGGCCGGTAGCGCAGCGGCAGGCAGCGGCAGCGCGACCTCTTCGCCCAGGCCCGACTCCTCCCAAAGCGCCACGGTATTACCGTCACGGATAAGGTATGTACCGCGCGCCTCTCCGCTGGCATCAAGGCGCGCGTACAAGCGCAGGCGCGGCGGCGGCTCTCGCGGTGTATCAGCGGACTGGGACATGGGATGCAGATGCGGCGCGGCGGCGGCCGGACCGGGCTCAGTTTGCCGTCATGCTGGTGTAGATGTCGATGGTGGACACGCCGCTGCCGTTCTGATCGACGCCGCCGACGAGCAGGGTCAGGCCGTTATCCAGGGTCAGGGCGAGGTGGCCGGCGCGGCCGCTCGGCAGGGGGATCGGGCCGCGCGTCGGGTTGGCGGTGTCGCTGGAGAAGACCTCGCAGTCGGCGATCGCCTTGTCGCTGGCGTCAAAGCCGCCGCAGATCACAAGCTCGCCCCCAGCGCTGGTGAGGGTGGCGGCGTAGCGCGGGGTCTTGAGGAACGAGCCCTGGGGAAGCATCTGCGCGGTGTGCGCGGCCGGATCGATGATCAGCGCTGAGCCTATGACCGTCTTGGTTCCGGCCGGGTCATAGGTGTAGCCGCCGGCGATGAGGATCTGGCCGTTGCGCAGCCGCGTCGCGACATGGCCGCGCCGCGAGGACGGAGTCGATGCCGCGGGCATGAAGGCAAAGGGCGAAAACGCGCCGGTGCCCACGGTGAATAGCTCCGCCACCGGCTTGGTTCCAGCAGTGACGTCGGCCGCGGACAGGCCGCCGAAGATCACCGCGGCGCTGCCGTCGCCGGTCGCGGTCACCGTGTGCTGGTAGCGCGGCGCCATCATCGGCCCCGTGTTGTCCATCGCCGCCGGGATGCGGGTCACGCCGATCCGCGCGGTCTGATCGGTGCTGCCGGTCGGCGCGGGGTTGCGCTTGATCAGCACCGCCTGCGCCAGCTGCGGATCTCCGGCCGTCATGCCGGGGGCGATACCGGAGCCGCCGCACACAAGGTACGTCGAGCCCAGGGTTCCAAGCGCTCCTACCGACGGCGCATAAGCGCCCGGACCGCCGGCATCGTCGTACGGAGCCTCCGGGTGGGCCCACACCATGGCGAGGGTCGAGACGCCGGGATCGAACTTGTCGGCCGTGGTCGGCAGCGCCCCGCCGGCGCTCGCTCCGCCCCACAGAACGGCCTGCTGGCCGGTCGTGGCATCGGCGCTGGCGACCAGGATCCCGCCGCGGCGCGATACGCTCGGCGGTCCGGCGGAGCTGGGCGAGCCGGCATCGATGACCTGGTGGGTCAGGCTCTTGTAGATGAGCGCCTTGCTGGCCAAGCCGGTGTCGTCGGCCGCACCGCCGGCCAGGAGTGCGCCGAACGACGGCTCGGCCGGCGAGACCTGGCGGCCGATCAGCACGGTGCCCATCAGATCGCGCCGGCCCAGGGCGCTGCCGGCGGTGAGCGAGTCGTCGGGAAGGCGGAGATCGCTGGCGCCGACCTGGCCCTGCCGGTTGACGAATACGGTGACCTCGCGGTTGTTGGGGTCGAACATCGGCGTCGCGCCGCGCCCGACGACGGCGCCGGAGCCGTCGAGCGCTTCGACGACGACCTGGAGCAGCTGATCCTGGGCGGGGGCGTCGATGTCGACGTTGACCTCGAACTTGCCGCCCATGACCGCGGCGGCGTTCTGGTTGGCGCCGATGGTCAGGCGCGCCATGGCCGCGTTCATGAACGGATCGGCGGAGCCCGCCGGGGTCACGACCGTGACGCTGATCATCGTCTTCTGGGTGCAGCCCGGCTGCACCGCAGCGGTCGCCGCCAGCGCCATAGCCGCGGCGCGCAGTCCGCGGCGCGGCGCCCCGGGTGCATGTACCGCACGTCCCTGACCGCTCCGCCCGGCGCCGTCTGTCCCGCTGCCTGCCTTCGCCATCATCGCTTGCTGCCTTTCCGTTTAAGGTTTTTGGCGGAGCTTGTCCCGCTCGCCGCCCGCGCCGCGTTGGCGGCTGCCGCCGGGGCCGCGCTCGCTGCCGCCGCCTCGCCGCACAGGCTCTGGGCACGCGGCAACAGCGCCGCCGGATCACCGGTGATCGCCAGGGTCTTGTTGCGTCCCGTCAGGCCGCGCAGCACCGCCACCTGGCTGCGCAGGACCCCGAGCTCTTGCGCCAGCAGCGCCCGCACCGCTTCGTTGGCGGCGCCATCCACCGGAGGGGCGCTCACCGCCGCCCGCAGCCGGTCGCCGCGCAGCGGCCCAAGCCCCGGCTGCGCCGCGCGCGGGGTGACCCACACGTCCAGCTCGATCCCCGTCGCAGTGGCCCGCACCGGCGGCATCCTCAGCCTTGGCTCGGGCCGTCTTTGGCGGCGCTGCGGTGGCGCACGTTGCTGAGCGCTTGCTCCCCGAGCTCGCGGCTGCGCTTGGTCGCCGCCTCCACCGCGTTCATAAGGGTGGTGCGCAGACCGCCGGCCTCCAGCGTGTGCAGGCCCGCGATCGCGGTTCCGCCCGGCGAGGTCACCATGTCCTTGAGGTGCCCCGGATGCTCCCCGGTCTCGATGAGCAGCTTGGCCGAGCCGAGCACCGTATGCGCCGCCAGCGCCAGGGCGTTATAGCGCGACAGCCCCATCTTCACGCCGGCATCGGACAGCGCCTCGATCACCAGGAACAGGTAGGCCGGACCGCTGCCCGAAAGCCCCGTCACGGCATCGAGCTGCTCCTCCTCCAGAACCACCGTCATCCCCACCGATTTGAAGATGCGCTCCGTGGTCACAAGGTCTTCGGGGGTGGCGTTCGCACCGGCGGCAATCGCCGTCGCGCCGGCACCGACCAGGGCCGGCGTGTTGGGCATGACGCGGACGATCCGGGTGCCCTTGGGCAGGTGCGCCTGCAGCACCGCCAGCGGCACGCCCGCGGCGACGCTTATGACCAGCGCCCGCGGCTTTAGGTGCGCGGCGATCTCACCGCAGACGTTGACCAGGACCTGCGGCTTTACCGAGAGCACGACCAGGTTGGCCTTGCGCACCACGTCGAGGTTGTGGGTGGTGACGCCGATGCCGTAGCGCTCCTTCATCACGTCGCAGCGGCTGCGGCGCGGGTCCGAGCCCCAGATCGACTCCGCCCGAAAAACGCCGGCCCGCAGGATGCCCTTGAGCAGGGCCTCCGCCATATTGCCGGTTCCCAGAAATCCCAGCGTCCCCGGCAGCGGCGCCGCGGCGGCTGGGGACGCCTCCGCCGAAGGATCATCGGTCGCCGGCGCGGACTTGTCATGCGCGGTGGTCATGGTCGCGCATCCTAGCGCGGCGGCGGGTCAAGCGCCATGCCAGAGCGAGGCCGCAGCGCCGCCGGCTACTAACGTCCCGCCGGCTACTAACGTTCCGCCGGCTACTGCCGTCCCGCCGGCTACTGCCGCCCCCAGCCGAGCCCGACCGCCACGCCGCCCATCCCCAAGTCAAAGCCGCGCTTGAGGATGGCGACGGTCAGCGCCGCCGCCTCCGCCGCCGCGATGCCGATCGGACGGACGTTGGAGATGCAGTTTTTCTCGGCGTTATCCTGACCAAGCTTGGGGTTTACCGCGATGTAGACGGAGAGCGAGTCGCCGGTGCCGAGCCCCGGCCGCTCGCCGACCAGGAGCACCGTGGCCCGCGCCTTGGTCAAAACGCCGATCTCATCGGCCACCGCGATGCGCGCGTACTTCACGTAGCAGCCGACGCCGACGCTGAAGCCGGCGGCCCGCAGCGCCTCCGCCATCGCCAGCAGGGTGGCCTCGCCGTTTTGCACGATGGCGTTTGGCGACAGCCCATCGCCGACGATGATCTGCACATCGGGAGCGCTCTGCGCGTACGCCGACAGCGCCGTGACCGAGCCCGCATCCAGGCGCCGCCCTTTGTTGGGAAACAGCAGATACTCCTGCCGGTCGGCGCACTGGGTGCGCAGCGGCAGCAGGTCATGGCGGGCCGCCCACTCCTCGGGGACCTCGCTGTGCACGGCGTCGCGGGCGTCGGCCTGGCCCTCCCGGGCGCGAAGATAATCATCGGTGCGGAAGCGGTTGCCGGCCCGCCCCATCGCCACCTGCGACGGCGTCAGCGCCACGATCTGGCCGAGCATCGCCGCGCTCACCGGCTGCGGCACCGCGTGGACCGGCCGCGGCTCCGGGGTGCAGGCCTGGCCCGCCTCGCCCGGCCGCTCCGGACGGCGCGGCACCGCGGCGGCCTGGGCTCCGCCGCCTTGGCGGAGGCGCTGAAGGACGGCCTCGACTATCGACTCGACTGCGGCATCGTCCAGGCTCATGCGCTCCTCCGCGTTTTGCCAAAGACCACGGCGCGGACATCTTCGCGATTCAACAGCAGCGAAGCGTCGCCGGCGCGCTCGGTGAGGCGGCCGGACCGCCACAGGCCGACGCGCTCCATCCAGGCCTCAAACTCCGGGGCCGGCCGCAGGGCGTAGATCTCACGCAGCGCGGCGTTATTGTGAAACGACGTGGTCTCATAGTTGAGCATCACGTCGTCTCCCGCCGGGATTCCCATCAGGTAGTTCACCCCGGCGGAGGCGAGCAGCATCTCCAGGTTCTCGATGTCGTTCTGGTCGCACTCCGCGTGGTTTGTATAGCAGGCGTCGCAGCCCATCGACAGGCCGCTCAGCTTGCCCATAAAGTGGTCTTCTAAACCGGCGCGGGTGATCTGCTTGCCGTCGTGCAGGTACTCCGGACCGATGAAGCCGACGACGCTGTTGACGAGGAACGGCTGGTAGCGGCGCGCCAGCCCGTACGCCCGCGCCTCCATCGTCACCTGGTCGGTGTCGTGATGGGCGTCGGCGGATAAGGCGGTGCCCTGACCGGTCTCGAAGTACATGACGTTGGGTCCGCGCGCCGTGCCAAGCTCGCGCGTCATCGCCGCGGCCTCATCGAGGATGCGCAAGCTGACGCCGAAGTTGCGGTTGGCGCCCTCCGAGCCGGCGATGGACTGGAAGCACAGGTCGAGCGGCGCCCCCTTCTGCATCGCCTGCATCTGCACCGTGATGTGCGACAGCACGCAGTTCTGCGTCGGCACCCCGAGCTTGGTCATGAGCGCTTTGACGCGGGTGAGGATCTCGGCGGTGGACTCGACGGTCTCGGTCGAGGGGTTGACGCCGATCACCGCGTCGCCGTTGCCGTAGCTCAGACCATCGACGATGACGGCGAGGATGCCCTCCACCGAGTCGCGCGGATGGTTGGGCTGCAGG
>CALFML010000311.1 GCA_937879845.1 uncultured Myxococcales bacterium | reverse complement strand
CCATTTGCGATAGCAAGACTGTCTTGCCCTGGCCCGTGCCTCCGAAGATGCCCATGTGGGGCGCGACGTCCTGGCGGATCAGGATGGGCGTTCCGTCGGCGCGAACTCCGAGCGGGAGGACGAACGAGCTCGCCGCGGCGTGGCGCTCGGCCTGGTTGCGCGGGCGAACGAGCATGCTGGCCTTGAGCGGGTTCACCTTCGGGAACTCGGCCGAGATCGCCTTCGTGTTGAGGTGCAGGACGGGGTGCACACCACGCTCCGACACCTCGAGCGCAGGTGCGTTCAGGCTCTGCCGCAGTGCCGACCGCGCCTTGCGCACCGACTCGGTCGTGAGTCCGCCGGGCAGCTCCAGCTCGACGTTTCCGCCGCGGCTGTCCTCTCCGAACTCCACGACCTTCGGCCGCTTCCGCTTGCCCTTCACGCTGCCGGCGACTGACAGGCCGGCGGCGTCCCAGACGGCGGGTCGGGTCGTCGGATCGTCATGGAACGCGGCGGCCTTCGCACCGTGCCGGGTCCACGCGCCGGCGGTGGCGCCGACGCCGTCGCGGCGCAGCGTGAAGGCGCTTCCACCCGCGCGCTTCACCTCGAAGGATCCGAGGTTCCCAGCGGCCTCAATCGCCGCAAGCATCGCCGAGGCGACGGGCTTGCCCTTCACACCGGCGGGCGGCTGCACGGTCGCCGCGACCGTCTCACCCACGACACCGGTGGTGATCCGCGTACCCGCGGGAGCCACGGGCTCGATCACCCTGTGGAGGCGGTCGGCGACCCAGTCGGCGCCGGACAGGCGCGGTGTCGCCGGCTCCTGCGAGTCCGTCTGCGCGCGCAGCGGACACGCGGTCTCGATCGCCGGGAGCAACTGGGTGTACCGCTCGACCTCGGCGGTGAGGGCGGCGCGCGGGATCTCTATCATGGTGCCGAACTGGTAGGCGACCTCGACGCCGCAGGCCTGCATGACGCGCTGCGCCTCCTCTTCCAGCTCGCGGCGCTCGAAGCGCAGCTCGTTGCTGTGGGTGACAAGCGGAATCATGATCTTGGGCTTGACCGTGATGCCCTCCTGAATACAGGTGCAGGCGGCTTCGAAGATGGCGCGCACCTGCATCTTGACCAGCGCCGGCAAGTGGATGCCCAGGCGCACCCCGCGCAGGCCGAGCATGGGGTTTTCCTCGCGCAGGAAGTCCACCGCGGTCAAAAGCTGGCGCTTGGCGACCAGCGTGTCGTGGTGCACCTCCAGGGCGCCGTCCTTGATCTCAAGGCGGGTCTCCAGCTCCGTGACATCGCGCAAGAGCTGGTCGTGGCTCGGCAGGAACTCATGCAGCGGCGGATCGATGAGGCGGATGGTCACCGGCAGGCCGTCCATGGCGCGGAACAGGCCAATGAAGTCGGCGCGCTGAAACGGCAGGAGCTGCGCCAGCGGCTCGCGGCGTTCCTCGTCGCTGCGCGCCATGATCATCTTCTGCATGTTGATGAGGCGCTCGGTCTCAAAGAACATGTGCTCGGTGCGGCACAGGCCGATGCCCTCGGCGCCGTAGTCGCGGGCGCGCTTGGCGTCGCGCGGGTAGTCGGCGTTGGCCCACACCCCGAGCCGCCGCCGCGCATCGGCCCAGCCGAGGAGCTTGGACAGGTACGCATCGGCGACATCCGGCACCGAGGTCGCGAGCTGGCCGGCGAACACCTCTCCGGTGGTGCCGTCGATCGACACGAAGTCGCCCTCGCGCAGCACGCGGTCGCCGAGCGCCAGCTGACGCTTGTCCGGATCGATGTCCAGGGTGCTGGCCCCGACCACCGCCGGCTTGCCGAACTGGCGCGTCACCAGGGCGGCGTGGCTCGTGCGGCCGCCGTGGCTGGTCAAAACGCCCTTGGCGGCGAGGATGCCGTGCACGTCGTCGGGCTTGGTCTCGGCGCGGGCCAGGATCACCGGCTTTTTGTCGACCTTGGACCAGTACTCGGCGGTGTCGGCATCGAAGACCAGCTGGCCGACCGCGGCGCCGGGCGAGACGTTCAGGCCCACCGCCAGCTTGTCGCCGCGCCCCTCTGCCGCCCGGCGGGCCCCGGGATCGAACTGCGGATGGAGGAAGAACTCGACGTGGGCGGGCGTGACCCGCAGCAGCGCTTCTTCTTGCGTGATACGGCCGGCTTCCGCCAGATCCACGGCGATGCGCACGGCGGCGCGGGCGGTGCGCTTGGCGTCGCGGGTCTGCAGGATCCACAGCGTCCCGCGCTCGATGGTGAACTCGATGTCCTGCACGTCGCGGTAGTGCAGCTCCAGCTGTTCGCAGATCCGCCGGAACTCGGCGTACATCGCCGGCGACTTTTCGCCCAGGGCGGCGATGCGCTCGGTCTGGCGGGTGCCGGCGACCACGTCCTCGCCCTGGGCGTTGACCAGGTAATCGCCCTCCAGCTCCGGCTCTCCAGTAGAAACATTGCGGGTGGTCGCCACGCCCGTGCCCGAGTCCTGGCCCATGTTGCCAAACACCATCGGCACGATGCACACCGCGGTCCCCAGGTTATGGGCGATGCCGGCGGCGTTGCGGTAATCCACGGCGCGCTTGCCGTTCCAAGAATGGAAGACGGCTTGGGTGCACAGGCGCAGCTGCTCGCGCGCGTCCTGCGGCATCTCGCGGCCCGAAAGGGTCTTGATGATGCCTTTGAACTCGCCGGTGAGCGCCTGCAGATCGGCGGCCTGGAGATCGGCGTCGTTTTGCACCCCGCGGCGCTGGCGGTAGCCCTTGAGCGCCGCCTCGAACGGCTCATGCGGCAGGTCGAGCACCACGGTGGCGAACATCTGCAGCAGGCGGCGGTACGCATCGTAGACAAACCGCGGCGAGCCGGTGAGCTCGATCATCCCCTGGGCGACGGCATCGGACAGGCCGATGTTGAGCACCGTGTCCATCATGCCCGGCATCGAGAACTTGGCCCCGGAGCGGCAGCTGACCAAAAGCGGCCGCTGCGGATCGCCAAGGCGCTTGCCGGTAAGCTCCTGCATGCGCTCGATCGCGACCAAGACCTGCTCCCACATCCCCTCGGGGAATTGGGCGCCGGCGGCCAGGAAGGCGTTGCACGCCGCCGTGGTCACGACAAAACCCGGCGGCACCGGCACGCCGATGCGCGCCATATCGGCGAGGTTGGCCCCCTTACCACCGAGCAGCCCGCGCACCGAATCCCAGGAACCGGCGGCGCGCTGGGCCTCCTCCACTTCGCTAAACAGGTACACCCACTTGTGATCGCTAGAGCTCATGTCACCTCGCTACAGGCAGCATAAATCACCGTCAGCCGGCTCGGCACAGGAAGTTTCTGTGCCCTTTGTGAGCGACGGACGCGGACTCTGGCCGCGGGTCTTATGGGCCCGGAGCGTGATGATCAAAAAAGGGTGGACAGCGGTTTAGACAAACTCGATCGCCGCGCGGGAGCGGTAGCGCGGCGGCGGCAGCTCGCTGACCTTGTCGGCGTACTGCCGTGCCAGCTCGGCGAACGTCGAGACGCAGACATCGAGCATCGCGTGCTCGTAGGGCGCCACCGGCCCGAGCTTTTCCGCCTCGCGATGGAAGCGCTGGTAACAGCCGAGACCCTTTACGACATACTCGGGGCCCTGATCCGCCAGGACCTGGGCCGTAAGCGTCAGCTGCAGACCGCTCAGGTTCAGCTGCTGATCAAAGGTGACCAGACCGAACTCGGTGCCGCCGGCAAAAGTGGTATCGAGCAGGTAACGGACCGTCGCCAGGTCAAAAGCCAAGGACTCCCCGGTCGGGGTGAAGTCACGGGCCAGCCACTCGACCGCTTCGTCGGGAATACCCCAGTCGAAGCCGACCCCGTAGTTGCCCAGGGACAACATGGCCGATCGATCCTCCGCAACGGCTAAAAATGGGTAATCAGAGGTCGTTGCCGGGTTGGCCCAGCGGTACACGAAAAAGGATGTCGTCGAGTTTCCGCACGTCATGATGCACCCAGTTAGGAAAATCGGGTAAAGCGCCGATTACCTGAACATTTGATCCATCACGGCATGAGTTGGCAAGGGGGTTTTTTACCCAACCCCACCGCGCAGCTCGCGACCCATCTGTCCCTACAACGGGTGGCGCCGGAGGCGGGGCCCCCAGCGCCCCGCGCTGGGGTGCCGCAGGCGACAGGACCCGTGGCGCAGCCCGCAGTGTCTAGCTTATTCCGGCTTCTTACTCAGACAGAGAAAGTGCGGAACCCCCCGCTCAGCCGGCGAAAAACGCCCGCTCGGCGGCGATAAGCGGCGCAAAGGACGGACGGGCGAACATCTTCTCGACGAACGCGGCGGTCTTGGGATGCGTCTTGCTATCGACCTTGATGCCCAGGTGCTCGAAGTTGACAAAGGGGCTGGCGACCGCGATGTCGGCCAGGGTCAGGCGGTCGTCGACCAGGAAGCCCGACGCCGGCATCACCTTCTCGATGTAGTCGATGAGCGGCGGCAGCTCCTCTTTCTCCGCTTTGTCGGCCGCGGCGAGGTCGCCCTGCTGCCCCAGGAACCGCGGCGCAACGACGCGGTTGAAGAACATCTTGCCCATCGCCGCGGTAAGGATGGTGTCCGAAAACTCTTCGTACCAGATGGTGCGGGCCCGCGACTTGGGCTCGTGCGGCAGCAGCACCGGCTCCGGGTGCTTGGCCTCAAGATAGGTGATGATCGCCGTCGAGTCGGCGATCGTGAAGTCGCCGTCGCGGAAGCCCGGCATCTTGCCAAACGGGCTGGCCTCGCGGAACTCCGGGTCCTGGCTGCGCAGACCGGGCTGTTTCACCTCGACCTTGAGGCCTTTTTCAGAGATGTAGGCCAAGGTCTTGCGGACAAAAGGGGAAATGGACGAACCATAGACAATCATCGAGCATCCTCCGCACGTAGGGATTGGCTGTAACGCATGGGCGCTCCCACCATAGCCCAATCCCACGCCCGCGGCGAATCCGAATACGGCGCCCGCGGCTTTAGGGCAGCGCTGGAATTCCTCTAGCCAGCAGCCGGCGATCGGCTGCACCCTAGTAGTCATGAATGCGAAGCTAACCGTCCTGTGTCTGCCGCTTGTGTTGGGGATCGGGCTTGGGGGTCCAGGCTGCGGGAACTCGGCAACCGGAACAGATATGCCCGACCTTGCGGGAGGCGGCTCGGACCTCGGCTGCGCGCCGGGGGCGGACGGCGGTTGTCTCTGCAACTGTCCGGGAATGGGACAAAATACCGCCGACGTCGTGTGCGGACAGGACATGGGGCTGACCTGCCAGCTGACCTGCCGCGGCGAATACTACGACGTGGACGGCAAGCCGCAAAACGGCTGCGAGATGGACCACGGCATCATCGTGAGCCACACGCAGGCCACCGCCACCGACCGGGGTCACTTTTCGTGTCTGGACGCCTCCAGCAACGACACGATCCTCGGGTTTCTGCTATCGGACTCGCGGGTGCACCAAAATCCGCCGATCGCAGCGTTTAACCCGGCGGTGGGTTCGGCTCCAGACTATTACAGCGTGCGTGGGGACGGAGGCGCTTGCGTAAACGACTACGACGTGACGTTTAGTACAAGCGGCGGCGGCTCGGCAAAGTGCTACCAGTGCACGATCATGACGGACAAAAAGACCCAGAGCGTGATGGCCAGCGGCAACGAGCTTGTGAAGATCACGTCCGGCTCGGGATCGTACAGCAGCGATTCGACCCTCTACTTCAAGGTCGAAAAGATCTGCTCCTTGCCGGAGCAAGAGGCGATCCGCTACCAGATTCTCTACCATCTGTAAGCGGTTTCCCGCCGCGGCCGCGGGGAGGGAAAACCCGGCGGCGCCGGGCCGCCGGGGGAGTCGGTTCACGGTGGACGATTCCCACGGCATGCGCCGCGCCCAGGGCGCTGGCGATCTGCATCGCGATATGTACGGCGCGCGCCGGAGCCAAGCGGCCTTTTTCCAAGATGGACTCCAGGCTCTGCCCGGAGACAAACTCCATGACGACGTAGCACACCCCGCGATCGGTGACCCCGCCGTCGTAGATCTGGATGATGTTCTGATGCTCGATCTGGCTTGCGGCGTTGGCTTCGTTGATGAAGCGGCGCTGCACCACGGCGTCGGTGGACAAGTGCGGGTGCAGGACCTTCACTGCGGCGCGGCGCTGGGCGATCGCCTGATGTTGGGCTTCGTAGACCGCTCCGAACGCCCCCTCACCGAGCTGGCGTAAGAGGTTCCAATTGCCCAGGGTCTGTCCGGCAAGGCTGGGGATGGGGGGATGATCCATGGGCGAGACTCCCGATCATGCCGCAACTTGCGGATAAAAGGGAGCTTGCGACGACCGCGACGGCGCTTGGCGCTTATGGGGCGGCGGACTTCTCAGCCCGGATCTGGACCTCGTCGCCGTGCACGGTCACGGTGGCGGTGAGGCCGCGGGCGGCGAGCTGGCGGACGATCTTGTCGCGCAGCTCGTCATCGGTCATGCCGGGCGTGCGCTCGGTGTCCAGGCCCCCGGCTTCGATGTGCAGCTCGCCGGAGCCGCCTTTCTGGCGGCGGACGATGTGCAGCTCGCGGTCGCCGTCGTGGGCTGTGATGTTGGCCTCCGACTCGTCGCTACCGGTGCGCTGGAACTGGACCGCGTCGGGGGTGACGCCGGAGCGGGTGAGCTGATCGCGGATCTCGGTCTCGACCTGGCTGTCGCTCTTGCCGGTCGTGTCGATGCGGATGTCGATGAGCTTATCTAGCGCCATGGCGTAGACGCGGCCTCTGTGCTGCTCCGTGCGGGCGAGGAGGGTCGGCGTCGCCGTGATGTGCTCCGCGCCAAGGGCGGCGGTGAGCCCGGCGAGCTGCCGCTCCACTTCGCTGCGCGAGCGGGTGGGCACACGCGCGGTGAGAAGGACTGCGGCGTCGGGACCGCTCTTCGTCACGCGGACGGGGCCGGCACCGACCGCCTGCTTGAGCCGCATGGCGATGCTGCGCACCTGCTCGGGCGGCGGGCTTTGTGGCTGGCCGGCGGCGTTCGGAGCGCCGGCGACCGATAAAGTGATGGTGTGGCCGATGGTGCGCTCATAGGACACCGGCCACAGAAGGACGCCGGCCAACAGCGCCGTGCACAGCGCAAAAGTGGCGACGCGGGAGCGTCCGGCCTGGGAGTAAAAGGTCTTCATGCTGCCTCCTGTTTCTGCGGTTTGAAATCGGCCCGCGGGGCCGGAAATCGATAGCTGTGCGGATGCTTCCGCCCACGATCCGCGACGCTCGGCGGTTTCCCCTTGGATGGCGCGCTGCAGCGCGGCAGCAGTCGCCGCGATGCCCGGCACTTTCGCAGTCGCGGCGCGCAGGGCCTCGGCATCGGCTTGCAAGGTGCGCGCAAACGCCGCGTCGGGAGCTGGGTCGTCGCGCCGCGAGTCGGAATTAGCCATGGTAGACCTCCTTGGAAGCACCCACACCCGCGGGCTTTGAATCCGCCGCTTCCTCCTCCGCCAGCCCCAGCTGTTCGTAGTGGTGGCGCAGCCGCTCGCGGCCGCGCCGCAGCCGGGTCTTTACTGCGGTCTGGGAAACGCCCTGCATCTCTGCGATCTCCAAAATGGCAAACCCTTCGACTTCAAAGAGCACGACCGCCTCGCGCTGCTCCGGCGGCAAGCGGCGCAGCGCCTGCGCCAGGCGGCTGGCCCGCTCCCGCGTCTTTTCCGCCACGCTCGGCGACCACGCCGGCTGCGGCGGCGCCGCGTCGGCCGCGTCGGCAAACGCAAGCTCGAATGGCAAAAAACGCCGCCAAAAACTCACCCGATGGCGGGCGCGATGGACCGAGAGCATGAGGGCGTAGAACCACCCCGCGAAGCGGGCCTCCTCACGCAGGGAAGGCAGATGGGCAAAGGCCCGCAGGACCGCCTCCTGAAACAGATCATCGCCATCGGCGGCGCACGGGCAGAGGCGGCGGGCCGTGCGGCGGGCCCGATCATGAATCGGCAGCAGCAGCGCGAGCAGCTGCTTCTGCCGCGCTGCCTGTTCCTCCGCGCCAAGGCCATCTAAGTCCTGCTGCACGTCCATGCGCCTAGCCATCTAGATAGAAAGAAGCAGCCAGGCCGGCAAAAAGTTGCAGGGCCGGCAAAAAATTTTTCTCACCGCCGGTCGGCTCGCCGGCGCCGGCAGGCACGGCCGCGAAATGGACGCCGCGGCGATCGGAGCCGTTCTGTAATATCGCCTCGCTGCCCGCCGCACCGGGGCTTACCGGCGCGGGCTCTCAAAGGAACGCCGCCATGCCAGCCACCG
Source organism: uncultured Myxococcales bacterium (assembly GCA_937879845.1). Lineage (GTDB taxonomy): Bacteria > Myxococcota_A > Polyangia > Palsa-1104 > JAEUJZ01 > CALFML01. The sequence continues at coordinate 14,991 of CALFML010000311.1, read as the reverse complement.
TCCATATCGAGCGCCACTTCACCGCCTCCGCCGTGGTCCGCGACCTGGTCATCGGCATGTCCGATGGGCTCACCGTTCCCTTCGCCCTGGCGGCGGGTCTTTCGGGAGCGCTTGGCGCCTCGCGGCTCATCCTGACCGCGGGGCTGGCGGAGCTCGCCGCCGGTTCGATCGCCATGGGGCTGGGCGGGTTCCTGGCGGCGCGCGGCGATGCGGAGCACTACCGCAGCGAACGGCTGCGCGAGCTGCGCGAGGTAAAAGAAAAGCCCGAGGTCGAAGCCGCCGAAGTAAGCGAGGCCCTCTCCCCCTACGGCCTGTCCGCCAAGGAGTGCGAGCCGATCATCCAAGCGCTGCGCCGCGATCCCAAGTTATGGGTGGACTTCATGATGCGCTTCGAGCTCGGCCTGTCCCCGCCCGAGCCGGGCCGCGCGGTGAAAAGCGCGCTGACGATCGGCGGCGCATACATCGCCGGCGGTCTGATTCCGCTCCTTCCCTACATGCTTTTGCAAGAGAGCGCCGCCGCGCTGCGCGCTTCGATCGGACTGACGCTCCTGGCGCTGTTCGGCTTCGGCTTTCTCAAAGGACGCATCACCGGTGCCGGCGCCGGGCGGAGCGCCGGGCAGACTACGCTCATCGGCGGTCTGGCCGCAGCGGCGGCGTTTGCCATCGCGCGGCTTGTGGGATAGGGAAGGGAAAATCCGGAAGGCGGGATGCGGTGCTTACTGCGGCCCGGGTAGGCCGTTTACGCCGTCGCGCCGGGAGACGACGGTGGGCGCCTCGCCTTTGTGGCCGCTCAGGCGAGTCAGCGTTTCATCGAGCTTGGCGATCGTAGAGAGCTCTTTCTCCAGACCCGAGACCTTGCTCTGCACAAAGCGCTGGTGCAGGGCGTGCACCAGACGGTAGGCGCCTTCCTGATCATTTTTCTGCAGGTGCAGCTCGGACGCTCTCTTGAGCGTCGTGATCTCATCGATGAGGAGCCGCCCGCGCACAAGTCCGAGCGGCAGCGGCCCCTGCTTGTCCTTTTGCCAGCTCCCAAAGTCCACCGAGTCCTGGTAGTGCTTGCCGTCGCGTCCGAGGTAGCTGATGCTCGCCGTCGCCACGCTCCCCTGCCCGCTCGGCGGAGGCAGCGCGCCGCCGCCTGCGGGAGCGAAGGCGAAGTAGATGCCGCCGCGTTCCTTGCTGAGGAATATCGTCTCGACCGTCATCTCCAGCCCGCCGTCCGCGGTGTGCTTGACGAGCTCCCCGGGCAGCCCGAAAAGACCCGCCAGCTTGTAGCCCTTCTGCGGCCAGATCTTGAGCTTCATGTCATACGCCAGCTCGCTCAGCATGGTGTCCAAGTCCTTTTTGAACTTGCCTTCCATGTCGGGGACGTTGGGAAAAAAGAACAGGTTGCCGCCGCGGACGCTGGCGATCGCGGTGGCGATCTCGGCGCCGAACTGGGTGCCGACGCCTATCGTGGTCAGGCCCACCCCGTGCTTGCTGCCGTCCCGCGCCATCGCCATGAAGCTCTGTGCGTCGGTGGCGCCGACATTGGGGCGCTCATCGGTGAACAGCATGAGGCGCGTCGTACCGCGGAAGCCGGGCGCGGACTGGGTCGCGACCTGATAGCCGACCTTGAGCCCCTCTTCCATGTTGGTGCTGCCGGCGATGGCGATTTGGCTTATCTGGGAGTGGATCTGCTGCTTGGCGCCCGCGGTGATCGCCGTCGGCGCCATGTGTACGTGGCTGCGATCGCCGTAAAGGACGATGGAGAGCTTATCGCCGGGGCCGAGCTGATCGACCAGCTGATGCAAGCTGGCCTTGACGGTCTCGATCGGTGCGCCCGACATGCTGCCGCTCTTGTCGATGACGGCGACGATGTTCATGGCGTCGCGGTGCCAGCCCTGCGCATCCAGATTGCTGGCGAAGCCGAGCTGCCCGAGCTGCCGCGCCTCCGGCAGCGCGGTCAGATCCACCGGCACCGCGGCGGCAGTCAGACACAGCGTCTGATTGCAGGGGCGACCGGTGGAAAGCGGCAGATCGTGCTCGCTGAGCAGCCCTTCCGGAGTGAAGGTATTGGGGTGCGGAATCTCACCAGAGGCAATCCGATCGCGGGCGTAGCTTATGTCCTGGGCTCCGCCGGGAGTGGCCCCCATCTTTTCCGCCGCCATGCGCATCCGCGGCGCGGGTGCGGCGGCGGGCGCCGCCATCTCGAAGTCGTAGCGGGCCGGGCTCTTATGCCGATCGTCGTCGTCATCGCGCTTGGAGTTGGCAAACACCGTAGTCGCCAGGGCCAGGCCGGATATCACACCAAGGAGGGTCTTTGCGGTCTTCATGAGGGCAGCGCTCCGATCGCGGTAATGGCGGTTTGAACGCGCGCTGCACGCAGGTGATCTACTTTCTTTTTTTCGCGGTAGGGAAGCATCGCCACGGACGCGCGAATCCGCTACCCTGCGGTCTCGTCATGGGAAAAATCCGTCATGATCAATGAGCGGCGCGCGTTTTCGGTTGCGGTGTATCCGCGCTTTGAGGAAAAAGCGCTGCTGATTCTGCACAAGCGGCTCGGCGTCTGGCTCCCTCCGGGCGGCGAGCTTCTGGCCGATGAGACGCCGCTGGAGGGCGCGCAGCGCGAGCTGTTCGAAGAGACGGGCCTGGTCGGCACCTTCCCGCAGCTGAGCGATATCGACGGCACCCCGCCGGGCCTCATCGGCTATGAGGAGCACGTCGCCGGGAGCAAGGGGCGGCACCTGAACTTTGTCTTTGTCGCCGATGTCGAAAGCGACGCGGTGCTGCCAAACGCCGAGTTCAGTCAGTGGCGCTGGGTCCGCAGCATCGACGGACTGCACGCACCGCCCAATGTCGGTCAGCTCCTCATCGTCGCGCTGCTCGCCGGCCGCTAAGAGCGGCGGCCGCGGCTACAAGCAGCCGACTTTCGCCGCCCACGCTCTTAGCTCTTCCAGCTCGGCGCGGGCGGCAAGCCCCTGATTCATGTAGCTGGTCCGCGCCTTCTCCAGCGCTTCCAGGGCGGGCACGCATGCCGCGTGCGAGCCCATGCTCCGCTCCAGCGTCCACAGCGCCTTGGCCCGCATGAAGTGGATGTTGGCGTGGAGCTTATCGCTGCCGAGCTCGCGGTTGCCGCGCAGCTGCAGCGCGCGCTCAAGCCGCGGCAGCGCCTCCGCCGAGCGATTGAGGGTGATGAGCGCTTCGGCGCTGCACAGGAGCAGACCCCCGAGCTCACCGGTATCGACCAGCGGCTCGCGCAGCTTGATCGCCGACTCCAGCTCCACAAGGGCCGCTGCCGGCTTGCCGAGCCGCAGCAGCGCCCGCCCCAGCATCTGATGCGCATCGGCGACATCGGTCGGATCCATGCCGTCATGCTGATGCACAAAGTCCACCGACTGCTGCGCATCGCGCAAGGCGCCGGCGTAGTCTTTTTGCATAAGGCGCGTCAGGCTGCGGCTGACCAAGGCACTGCTGAAACGGCCGGGATGCTCGGGCGCGGCGGCGCGGCGCTTCTCGACGACCTCGTCCTGAAGCGCCAGCGCCTCTTGAAACAGACCCTGGTGGCGCAGCGCCGCGGCCAGGATGAGCATGGTGCGGCGCTCCTCTTCCTCATCGATCTGCGGCTGCGCGCGGGTGATCGCCAGCGCGCGCCGCGTGTGCTGGATCGCCTGCGGGTAGCTGCCCATCTCCAGGTACAGGGAGCCCATCTCGCGCAGCACGCTGCCCACGCGCGAGTGCGAAAGCCCCAGCGCCCGCTCCTGAATCCGCAGTGCTCGTTCGTAGTAGTCTTGCGCTTCCCGATAGGAGCCCTGCGCCCGCAGGACGCGGCCGAGCGCGAACATCGCCACCGCCAGCTGCGGATGCCACGGCCCGAGCTGCAGCTCGGAGATGCGCAGCGCCCGCATCCGCATCGCCAGGGCCTGGGCATACTGACCCTGCTGCTGCAGCACGAGGGCGATATTGCCCAGCACTTTTATAAGCCCCGGATGCACCGGACCGCTCAGCCGCTCGCGCAGCGCCAGGGCCTCACGGAACAGCCGCAGCGCCTCATCCAGCTGCTGCTGCTGCATGGCGCGCAGGCCGGTGGCATTGAGCAGCCGGGCGGTGATCTCATCGTCTCCGCCCACCGCCGCCAGCGCGGCACTGGCAAGCTGCTCGTCCGAGCGCGCCGACTTATAATCCTCTTCCACCGCGGCGCCGGCGGCCAGCAAGGTGAAGGCCTGCGCGGCAATGCGCAGGTTGTGGCCGGCGATTCCCGCCAGCGCCGCCCGGAACAGCGCATCGCTAGGCGGGCGCCCCTTTTCGGTGTTGTTTTCAAGCTCGCCGACCAAAAGCCACGCCTCGGCTTCCAGCGGCTTGTAGGCGGTCCGCGCGGCCTGCTGCGCCACTTCGACGGCCTCTTTGGCGACCTGGGTGTAGTGGCCGACCCGCTCTTGCGCCCAGAGCTCGGAGAGCCGGCGGTAGAGCCTCTCGACCTCGGCCCGGCGCGCCCGCTCCTCCGGCGGCGGCTGCGCGGCGCTGAGCGCTTCGATGTCGGCGCAGCTGCCGAGCGGCGGAAATTCGCTGATCGCCAGCACCGCATGCTCCGCCGTCTCGCGGTTGGCGGTGCGCAAGATCGCGGTGAACGCCGAGATGTCCTGCAGCCGCCGCCCCAGGCAGCGCATCCGCAGATCGAGCACATGCTGCGACTGCTCGCCCCGGCTGTGGGTGGCCGTGCAGGCTTCGGTGTACATCGCCGCCCACTTCGCCGTGTACTCATCCAGACCGCGGGCGATGCGCGGCCACAGCTCGCTGGCGTCGCTGCCGGCGGCGGCTTCCACCGCGGCGCGGGCGGCCTGCTGCCGCTCGCGATCCCAGACTCCGGCCAGCCGCTGCTCCGCGTCCAGACACAGCGGCGGCGGGCGCCCGGCCAGCCGCGCTCCGAACGCGCCGGCCAGCGCCCCGCCCACCACCACCAGCGCGGTGACCATCACGCGCGTGAAGCGGCGCCATGACTCCCGGCTGAGCGCCCGCAGCAGCGCATCCATGTCGGGGTAGCGATGCTTGGGCTCCTGCGAAAGGCCGCGCATCACCACCGCGCGCAGCCAGCCCGGCACCCGCGGCGCCTGCGCCGTCGAGACGATGTTGCCGCTAAGGACGTTGTAACAGAGCGTCGCCAGGGTCTCGCCGGCAAACGGCGGCTGGCCGTGCAGCGCTTCAAACAGGGCGACGCAGAAGCTGAACTGATCGGTGCGCGGATCGAGCGGCTCGCCGCAGTACTGCTCCGGCGCCATGTAGCGCGGAGTCCCGAGCAGCGCGCCGGGCTGGGTCAGAAGCGGCTGCAGCGGCTTTTCGTCCAGCGTGTCCACCAGATCGTCCAGACTCTGTCCGGTCACCCGCTCGTAGACCTCGCGCAGGTTGCGGGCCAGCCCGAAGTCCATCACCCGCGCCCGGCCGTCGCGGCCGACCAGGACGTTGTCGGGTTTGAAATCGCGGTGGATAAGACCCGCGGCATGGGCGGCGCGCAGCCCGCGTCCGGCCTGCATGAACAAGTTGAGGATTTCCTGCTGCGAGCGTTTCTCTGTAGTGAGCCAGCTGCTCAGCGTCTGTCCGTCGATCAGCTCCATGGCGACGAACACCTGGTCGCGGAAGGTACCGACATCGTAGACGGCGATTACGTTGGGATGCGATAGCCGCGCCATGGCCTGCGCTTCCCGCAGCAGGCGGGCGCGGCCGAGCGTGCTATCGGAGCTCCAGCTCTCCGGATGCATGAGCTTGATGGCGACCTTGCGATCGAGCTCGGGATCGTAGGCGGCGTAGACCACCCCCATGCCGCCGGCGCCCAGCCGCTCGGTGATGAAGTAGCGGCCGATGTTGGTGCCGCGCCGCAGCGAACCGAATCCGGAGCTGCCGCCGGTATCGCTCCGGGTCCCTGGTTCGGCCAAGGCCTCTGCCCTATCCACGGCCTCGGACTTTACACCGAGTCGGGCCTCCGGCATCTGGCTGGAAGGAGCCGCCCGCCCTTTGTGGGCTCCGGGCCCGTCCAGGGTCGGCAAAAACGCGGCGCCTGGGTCGGCGGCGCAGAGGGAGCTCGGCGCGCTGCCTTTCGATGATGATTTCGCGCTGTTACCTGCCGCCGCGTCGTCCTTTTGCCACGAAAAAGGGGCGGGCGGGTCAACTACCCCGCCGCCACTTTTGGGAGGAACCGACATCCCGAGACCCTATTATATGCTGCCGCCCGCGCCGCCGCCGCAGCTTCCGTGCCTTGGCATAGGCGCCGGGCGCAGCCTCGGCCGAAGCGCGGCCGCGGCGCTGTCCGCAGCGTGAATTTGCAGAATTAAGGGATTCCGCGGTGAATCAAGGTTCCGGCGTTGCCTACGGCCCAGACCGTATTTTCCGCATCGCTTATCCACAGAGCGTTCAGGTCTTGGGTGGTGGGGCTCGTTTCCACGGTCCAGCGCCGGCAGGTCGATTCCCAGTGCAGGAGCCGGCCGCCGGCGCCGACGGCAAACAGGTGCTTGCCATCGGCCGTGCCGGCGACATCGGTGAGCGTGCTGGTGGTTGGACTCGTGGCCGGCACGAGCGGTCCGATCGGCGGCACGGTCGCGGCGGCGGTCATGATGACGCCGTTATTCCCAACCAGGACGACCCCGGTGTTGGCGTTGACGAAGACGGAGTTGAAGGCGCTGGTCCCCGTGGTCAGCATGCGCCAGGTGCCGGTATTGAAAGAGTATGTGGTCACCAGGTTGTCGAGCGCCGAAGCGCCCCAGACCGTGGTCGCGGAGCCGGTCCCAAGACCTGAGATGCCTTTTATGCGCGACGGGCCGGCCGTGCTCGTGGTCAGCCAGATGATGCCGTTGGCGTAGTTATTCAGCGAGCCCGCGGAGCCGACCGCATAGGGAATGCTCTCAGGCGCCGGGCTGACCCAGATTCCGGTCAGGACTTCCGGAGCGAACGTGACCAAATCCGGAAGCGGCGCCGAGGTCTTATTCAGATAGACGATTTCTCCGCCGCTGAGGCTGGCCCCGATGGCCATCGCCTGCGCCTGTTTGGGGGCATAGACCATGCGTCCCACCGAGGTGATGAGCAGCGACAAAGAGATCGTGTTCCAGTTGGTATCGTGGTGCGCCGCATAGGCCGGCGGACCCACGACCCAGATATCGCCGGCGCCGTTGCCGGTGACCCCGCTCAAGGCGATCGTCGTCGAGCCCGGCGGCGAGGGATCGGCGACCCACGGGGAGGCCGGTCCGGGATTGCAGACCATGTCCGGGGGCGTCGCTCCATCTATGGGCACGCTGCCGTCGATCGGTACGCTGGCGTCGGGTTCGACGGCGGCATCGACGACTCCGCCGTCCGCCAGCAGAATCGGACAGTCCGGAGAACCCGGCGCGCAGTAATCAGGGTTTGGTCCCTGAAATGGATTCCATAAGAAATCGCAAGAAGCGGAAAGGAGCGCTGCGGCAAACAGGAATTGTATCTTTCCCATGTCGTACTCTTTCCTCTCATTAAGAATTAATCGACCTTAAGGACCTCCCCCTCCTCCGGTCTCCGGAGCGCTGCTCGGCACCAGCACCGTGTGGCGTTTGCCCGGCACCGCCAAGAGCGTCACCCCCCCGCCCACTAATAGGATTCCGCCGACGATAAGGCCGCTGCCGACGCCGCTTGTCATATACAGGTTCTGGCAGTTGTCGCCGATAAAGGAATCCGGTACGCAGTGCCCGTCCACCGACAGCGCCGACCCGCCAAGGCCGGCCATCGCCACCCCAAGACCCATCGCCGCCCCACCCACGATGAAGCGCCAGCGCGGCCGCGGCAGAATCTCCGTTTTCATCACGAGCTTGGGCGGCGCAGTCACATCCGAGCCCGGCTCCAAGTCAAGCTTCAGGCTCGCGACTTTTCCCTCTTCCACGGTCAGGCTGGCGCTTTTTTTGTGGTACCCGTCGCGCTTGAACAAGAGCGACAGAGCGCCGGTAAAATAGCTCCGGCGGATCGGCGTCACGCCCAGCCGCTTGTCGCCCGCGGTGACTTCGGCGCCGTTTGGGTTCGAGTCGATCTCCACCATGCTGCGCGGCCGCGCAAGGCCCGGCGGGAGCGCCTCATTGGAAAGCTGGGCCAGAAGCTCGGCGACCCGCTCGGCGCCGCAGGACGAGCACTCCTTCTGCAGCTCGACCGCCGCATCACCGACGGTCGCATCGAGCACGGCGCCGCTGAGCAGCCAGTCCGATTTACTCCCCGGACGCAGCGCCGCTTTGAGCACCAGCGCGTTCTGCACCAGGTTTTGCGCCATGAGCTCGACCTGGCAGCCCAGGGTATTCACACAGTCGGCCTGCTTCGGCGATTGCAGCAGGGCGTCTTTTTGCTTCAGCACGGCCAAGCGTACCTTCTGCGCCGCCTGGGCCACGTCTTGCTCCAGCTGCGCCGCGGGCTTATCGCCAAGTCCCGGCGCATCGACAAGCAAAAGCAGCGCCGGCGGAATCGTCACCACCATGACGCCGGGGTGAAACTGACAGCGCAGCTCCAGCGTCCTGCCGGCCAGCACCGTCACGCCCTCTTCCAGCCGCAGCGAGTCGCGCTCGACCACCACGCGGTGCTGGCCCAGCGGCAACAGCAGCGGCAGCGGCAGCGGCAAAACGCCCACCGGACGATCGTCGATGAGCACCACGGCGTTGCGCTCACCGGCGATACTGACTTCGCCGCTCGGTAGCTGAGGGAGAGCGAGGATGCGCTTGGCTTCCCGCACCGCCGGGCTCCCCTCCGCCTCCGCCGTGTCGCGCACAAAGCGCCGCATCAGATCCTGCGCTTCGACGGTTCGGCCCTGGGCCAGCGCCAGCTGCCCGAGCGTAAACAGCGTGCCGACGCCAGGCGCCAGCCGGTAGGCCCCGAACAGCGACTGCGCCGCGGTGGGGAAATCTTGCGCCGACAGAGCCACCTGACCGGCCTGCAGGAGCTGTTTGGCCTGCTCACGCGGGTCAACCGATACGGCGCCGGAGCGCTTGTCGTCAGGGCGCGCCGGTTTGCGCGGCGGCGCGGCAAAAGTCCCAGCCGGCCCGAGCATCCAGGCTCCCTGCAGCAGCAGCAGCAGCCCGATCATGCGTGACGACGGGGACTGCCGGCTCATCTTATGGCTTCTCGGCAGCGCGGCCGCCGTGCCCTTTGGCGACGCAGGTCTTAAGCTCGGTCGTCTGACCGGCTTGGACGTTTACCGGCTTGCTCTGGCCGTTGCCCAGCCCCACAAAGTGCTGTCCCGGCTCCATCCACATCGTGCCCTGCTCGCAGCGGCCGTCCACCACCTTGCTGATCTCGATCCGGCCAAGCCGCGCCGACAAGCGGTGAATCGCCGTCTGCGCGACCTTCTGCCGCTCGGACTTTTTCTTGGAGTAAGGGGGCAGCAGCTTCTGGTACTCGGTCGCGGCGTTGACCAGCTGTCCCTGCGCTTCGTAGTCGGAGCCGAGCAGCCAGGTGATCTCGGGGCCGAGCCGCGCGCACTCTTTCCAGCGCTTGCCTTTTTTGACGCAGAGAGTGCTCGCCCGCTCCAGCAGCTTCTGCGCCTTGGTGTATTCTTTATGCTCCAGGGCGCTCGTGCCGCCGGAGAGGTATTGCTCGACGACCAGCTCCGGCAGGCGGGCCTCGTCGGGGCTGGCGTTGGCATCGGCGTGGCCAAGAGCGACCGCGCCTGCACCGGAGTCGCCCCTATCGCCGGCCGTTCCGCCATCCACCGGCCAGCCGCCGTCCCCAGAGCAGCCGCTGTCCCCAGGACAGCCGCCGTCGGGAATAAAACCGCTACCTTCCGGCGCTCCGCCGTCGCGCGCTCCCCCCGGCAGGGCCGGCCGGGAAGAGCGCGGCGCCGTGGCCGCAGCCGCAATCTCCCGCTCGGCGATCGGCCGCAGCAAGCGCGAAAGCAGCGCCGAGGCGCGGGTGCGGACGACGATATCGCTGTCGTAAAGCAGGGCCCGGAGAATCGACAGGCCGCCGGGCAGGTTGTCGCTGTCCAGGGGCAGCTCGGCCGCCAGCTCGGCGCTGCGCAAGCGCACCTCAGCCGAGTGATCGCGGGCGGCCGCCAGGAGCAGCGGCCGCTGTTCGCCCAGCGGCAGCGCCGCCAGCGCCTCCAGCGCCGCCCGCCGCGTCCGCACATCGGCGCTGAAGCGCAGCGCCCCTAAATCCTTGGGCGGCAAGAGCGCGATGCCGAGCTTGCGCAAAAGCGCATAGGCCGACAGCCCGTCCAGACCGCCGCGTCCGACCATCTCGGTCAAGACGCTGGCCCCGCGCCGATCGCCGAGCTCGGCCAGCATCCGCGCCGCGGTGAAGCGGACGGCGGGCTCGCGATCCGTCAGCACCGCGGCGATGAGATCGCGATCGCGCACCAGCTGGTCGAGCGCCAGCCGCCGGATCGTCGCATCCACCGAAGTGAGCCACTGCGTCAGCCGGCTGCGCTGCGCCGTATCGCCGAGCTTGTACAGGATGCCGCTGGCGAGGATCTGCTCATCCAGGTTCTTGCTGCTAAAAAGCGGCGTGAGCCACGACTTCACCTCATCCAGAACCTTGCTGTCGCCGCGCGAGCGCAGCTGCGTGCCAACGCGCTCGATGCCGCGCAGGGTCTCTTTGCGCACGTCGGCGTTGCCGTCCGTCAAGCCCAGGTGCAGCGCCCGCAGGGCATCGCTGTCCTGCCGCCGCGACAACGCGCGCGCCGCCGCCCGCCGGACCGCGGGCTCGCTGTCGCCGATGAGCACGCGCTGCAGCAGCGGCACGACTTTGTTCCCGGCATCGCCAAGCGCCGCCACCGCCGAGCTGCGGATCTCCGAGCTGCGATCCGAAAGCGCCCCCTCGGCCCACGCCAGGCTCTGTTCGGAGAGCGCGGCGGGATCGCGCCCCGTCAGCTCGACGATCGCGCTGGCCGTGGCGAGCCGCAGGCGGGCGTCGGGATGATTGAGAAACTCGGCCAGCGCCCGCGCATCATCGCTCTGGCCGGCGTCGGCGATGCCATCGGTGGCGGCGATGAGCGCAGCCACCGAAGCGCCGCGGTTGGCCAGGATGGTACGAAAGAGCGTCAGATCCGTACTCGCATCGACCGACGCCAGAAGGCGGGCGGCCAGGACCTGCTCCTTGTCCTTGCGGCTCGCCGCCTCACGCAGCAAAGCCCGCCCGCGCTCCTCGCCCAGACGCGCCAGGCTGGCGGCGGCGGCCAGTTGGACCTCGGGCCGTCCGCCGCGCTCCAGCCGGGATAAGAGCTGGTTGCGCGCGGCGATATCGCCGACGCTGGCCATGCGGTACAGGGTATTTACGAACACGTCGTCGGCCGAGGTGACGCTGCGCAGCCAGCCGCGCAGGACGTTCTGGGCCTCGACTTCGGAGGCGCTGCACAAAAGAAGCGCCGCCTGCAGCCGCGCGTCGGGATCGTTGCCGACCAGGTCCTCATGGAGCAGCTTCTGCCCGCTCGCATCGCCGAGCTGATCGAGCGCTCCGGCGGCGGCCACCCGCACGCTCGCGCTCCTGGTCTTCTCCGTCAGCTGCCGCAGCGGTGCCACGGCGCCGCGGTCGCCCAGCTCCCCCAGCGCTTCCGCCGCCCGGCTCTGCACTCGCAGGTCGCTATCGTTGAGCAGCGGCTCCAAAAGCGCCCGAACCGCAGCTTCGTGCGACTCTCCCAGCGACGTTATGGCGCGCAGGCGCAGCTCCAGCTCCGGAGTCTGCAGCTGGGCCTTTAGCACCGCCAGCGCCTGCTGCCGCAAGGCCTGCATCTCCCGCGTGACCACCGCCTGATCGACGGGCCTGGTCAGCACCCGGTATCCCAGGTAGGCGCCGCCGCCGAGCAGACATAGCCCCAGCGGCATAAGGAGCAGCGCCCGGCGCGCGCGCGGCCGCAGACCCCCAAGCTTGGCCGCCACCGGCGCCGGCCGTGAGACCCCCCGCCGCTCTTCGCCGCCGGCCGGCAAGAGGCCCTTAATCTCCTGGCCCAGCGCCTGACAGACCTCCGCCATGTTCTCAAACCGCTGCTCCGGGCGCTTGGCCAAAAGGCGCAGGACCAGCGTATCCAGAGAGGGCGGCAGGGTGCTCGGGGGTACGCGCTCGGTGATCGGCACGACGCGGCCGGTGATGTGGCCCATGAGGACCTTGGCCACGTTGCGGCGGTGGTCGAAGGGAACCGAGCCGACGAGCATCTCATACAGCATGCAGCCGAGCGCGTACTGATCCGACCGGCCGTCGAGCTCTTCCCCCTGCGCCTGCTCCGGCGACATGTACGCCGGCGTTCCCATGACCATGCCGGGAACGGTGAACCGCCGCTGCAGGATTTCCTCGGAGGCGGCGTCGGTGATCCGCGCCAGCGCGCTCTCCTCCCCCGGCAGCGGCTCCGGACGCTTGTCTCCGGCCAGAGCGATGCCGAAATCGAGGATCTTCACAAAGTCCTCCCGCCCTGACTGGGAGACCTGGGCGAGAAGGAGAATGTTGTCGGGCTTCAGGTCGCGGTGAATGATTCCTTTTTCATGTACGGCCTGCAGTCCGTCGGCGATCTGTTCGGCAATCTGGCAGCTGCGCAGCGGCGACAGCCGGCCGCGCTGGAGGACCTTGGAAAGGGTCTGCCCCTGCAGGTACTCCATGACGATATAGGAACGACCATCGTCCAGAACTCCGAAGTCGGAGATGTAGACGATGTTGGGATGAGTCAGGGTGGAGGCAATCTTGGCTTCCTGCAGAAAGCGCTCCTGCGCCGGCTCGTCCTTCTGCTTGAGCATGATCTTGACCGCTACGGAGCGGCCGAGCACCTTGTGGCGCGCCTTGTAGACAACGCCCATACCCCCTTGGCTGAGCCGCTCCTTGATCTCATAGCGGTCGCCGAGTGTCGCGCCGATGAGCGGATCGTCCGCAGCGCGCTTGCGGGCTTCGCGCGACCCCTCCGGAGGAGTCGCGGCGCAGGTGTGGAGCCCGTTTGGGTCAAAGGATTTCCCGCAGTGCGGGCATACCTTGACTACACGGGTCTTCACGGACGATATCGGCATGCTCGAGCTCGTCCAATCGTAGCATGACCAAGCCCGCGCCCCCCGGTCGATACAACAAAGGGAGGGGCCAAAAGTTGCGGAATGCGCGGAAGGCCGGCGCGGGCCGCAGCGTCAGCGGGCGGCGGTCTTTGGCGCCGGGTGCTGCGCTCGCCCGACGATGCGGCGAATATCGATGAGGACTTGATCCTGCTGCGCCCCGCGCGCCATAAACGCCGGGATGCTCCCCCCTGGTTCGCTGTAGCACAGGTAGGTGATGCGCGTGGCTGCAGCCGCCGCCGATTCGCCGGAAACTGCGGCGGCGCTCGCGGTTTTTGCTGCCTCGGCGGCGGCCGCTGCCGGGATCGGCGTGATGATCCAGTCGCCGCGGATGATCGGAACGCGCACGTGCCCCGGCGCCGGCGCCGGTCCGAGCTCGTTGGCGGTGACAAAGGGAACTTCGATCACTCCGGTCTGCGGGTTGCGCTGCCACGTAAAGCGCAGGGTGTAATCGCGATCGCTTACGACCTTGGTCTTGATCTGATCATAAAAAAGCATGGTGGTGTCGCTGGTGCTCAGCACCGTGCGCTGCTTTACCGTGGCCGGGAGCTGCTCGGTGTTGCCATTCCAGATGCTGCGCAGCACCACCTCGGGCGTCGCCATGGCCACCGCCGTAGCGCGGTACTCATAGAACTTGGAGCCGGGCACCGCGCGCCGCTCCAGCGTGATGCCGTCTGCGGTGTTGGCGCAGGGCTGAAACGGCTCCTCCGCCTGCGCTGATGCGGCGAGCGCTGCGGTCGCAAGCAACACCCCAACCAGGCGCAGACAAGCCCCGCGCGGGCTCTGCAGAGGACCGATGAGACGAATCGAAGCGAAGCTGCGTTTGGTTCGCTGATTACAGATCATAGGGCCCAACCTCCGCCGGCATCATAGCCATAGCGGTCGCCCCCGCAAAGCGCAAGCTGAGGCTGAGCCTCAAGAATCGGTGGCGCAACTGCGGATGCCGCCGCAGAATACGCGCCGTGCTCAACACCATGAACCCCCGCTCGGCGCTCCTGTCGGAGCCGGGCTCTTCGCCGCGCGCGCCGGAGCCCGCCGCGCCACCCCACGCGGCGGCACCGCTGGCCGCCGCCTCGCCGCAACCTGAGCCCGGGCCGCGGCTGCAGGTCGTCTTGTCGCTCGCGGCGGTGTATCTGATCTGGAGCGCGACTTATCTGGCGCTGCGCTTTGTCGTCCAGGCGCTGCCACCGATGATCATGGTCGCGGTGCGCTTTATCATCGCCGGCGCGGTGCTGACCCTGGTGCTGCGGCTGCGCGGGCAGCCGTGGCCGAGCGGACGCCAGATGCTGGCGGCGCTGCCCGGCGGCGCGCTGTTGTTCGTCGTCGGTAACGGCCTGGTCGCCCTGGCCGAGCGCGAGGTCTCCTCCGGCGTCGCGGCGCTGGTCTGCGCGACCATGCCGCTGTGCGCCGCGTGCATCAACGTCCTCTCCGGCCGGCGGCCGCACGGGCGGGAGTGGATTGGCCTTCTTTTGGGCTTCGGCGGCGTCGTGATTCTGTGCCTGGGCCAGGATCTGCAGGGGGCGCCGGGGTCGATGGCGCTCTTGCTGCTGGCGCCGATCGGCTGGGCGTTCGGCTCGACCTGGGCGCGGCGGTTGCCGCTGCCGCCCGGGATCATGGGCGCGGCGGCGCAGATGCTCATGGGCGGAGTGGCGGCGGGAGTCGTCGCCCTTTTGCGCAACGAACACTTCCCGGCGCAGTGGCCGCTGCTGGCGCTCGGCTCGCTGGGATTTCTTATCGTGTTTGGATCGCTGGTCGCATTCTCCGCGTATACGTACCTGCTAAACCACACGCGGCCGGCGGTGGCGATGAGCTACGCCTACGTGAACCCGGGGCTCGCGGTGATCCTGGGGACCCTGCTCGGCGGTGAGCCGCTGCGCCGTGAGGTGCTCGGGGCCAGCGTCTTCATCGTCGCCGGGGTCTTCCTTTTGGCCCTGCCGCGGCGGGCTCCGCAGCCAAAATAGATCGGAAGAGCACACGTCTGAACTCCAGTCACGCCAATGTATCTCGT
>CALFML010000310.1 GCA_937879845.1 uncultured Myxococcales bacterium | reverse complement strand
AAGCTGGCGGCACAGCAGGTCGCAGCAGGGCGCAAGGTGATGCTCGCCGCCGGTGACACGTTCCGCGCCGCCGCGGTCGAGCAGCTCGAGGTCTGGGGGCAGCGGGCCAAGGTGCCGGTGGTAAAGGGCAAAGAGGGCGGCGATCCCTCGGCGGTGATCTTCGACGCGATAAAGCGCGCCCAGGGCGACGGGACCGATGTGGTGATCGCCGACACCGCCGGCCGCTTGCACGTAAAAGAACAGCTCATGGCGGAGCTGCAAAAAGTCCGCCGGGTCATGAAGAAAGCCGACCCGACCGCCCCGCACGAGACCTGGCTGGTCCTCGATTCCACAAACGGCCAAAACGCGCTCTTGCAGGCAACCACGTTCAAGGAAATGATGGAGATCTCCGGGATCATCCTCACCAAGCTTGACGGGACCGCCAAGGGCGGCGTCATCCTGGGGATCGCCCACGAGCTCGGGGTGCCGGTGCGCTATATCGGCGTGGGTGAAAAAATTTCCGATCTGCGTGCTTTTGACGCAGCAGATTTTGTCGATGTGTTGTATGACCAGGCAGTCAGTTAGCCCACCTCTACAATGCGGCTTATACCCGTCGCTGGTAGGTTCCAGCAGCGGGCGCAGCGGGAGTATTGGGCGACGGTCGGTGGTGCCCTACAAGACACTGGCAACGACAAAAACGACGACAAAAACGGCGACCAAGCCGGCGACACTCTGGAACAAGCAGGAAAAAGAAGCGGGACCAAGGGTCAAGACCAAGTCCCTCAAAAAAGAAAAAGGCATGCGCGCAAAACGCAGTCAAGCGCTGGAAACTGCACCGGGAAGCGGCGGACAAACTCGTCATGGCAGCTTGCGGACTGTTCTTAACAACTTGATTGCAATAAATGGCGCATGATATCGTTTCCCCCCGGTATCTCTCGAATGTTGGGATGCCAGCCCAATCGGCTTTACGCGAGGTAAGCATGAGGAGATCGGCAATAGGCCTGTGTGTGTGGACAGCGGCAGCGCTCACGCTCTCTGTCACAGGCAATTCCGCTTTCGGGCAACCGGCGGCGCCACCAGCGGCTGAAGCTCCGCCGGCAGAGCCACCGGCAGAGCCACCCGCTGCACTGCCATCCGAGGCCGCCGCAGCATCGGCTACCTCAGCTGAGGTCGCCGGAGCGAAAACTCCGACGGACAGCGTAAAGCTGAAGGGCGAGAAGCGCTGGGAGGACATCGCAGTTCTCCCTCGGCGCTACACGCTCAAAGCCAAGCGAGTCGAGATCGCGCCGACCTACTTTTTCACCTTGAACAACCCCCTCATCCGGCAGCACGCGGTGGGCGGGCAGATCAACGTGTTCCTCAGCGAGGCGCTGTGGCTGGGCGTGGAAGGGCAGTACTACTTCCCGCAGCAGACCAACGACGCGCTCGGGACCTACTTTTTGACCGGCGCCCAGGACAAGGTCTTGCCGGCGGTCAACAAGCAGATCTGGTCGGCGATGCTCGACTTCGGCTACGTGCCGGCGTACGGCAAGTTCGCCCTGTTCAACCGGGCGGTCGTCCACTGGGAGGGTTACGTCTCTCTGGGCGTCGGGGCCTTCATGAGCGAGGTCATCCCGGTGCGGCCGTCGGACCCCTCGTTCCAGAACATCAGCGCGATCTTCAACGTGGCGGTCGGCTCGCGGCTGTTCTTGACCAAGTGGCTGGCGCTCAACGCCTTCCTCAAGCTGTACGGGTATCCGGACACGTTCGAGCCTGTCGCCAATGCCTCCTACGACCGCAGCACGACGGGAGCCTGCAAAGACTTCTACAATGGTCTGAAGGCCGGCACACAAGAGTTCGAGAACGCCTACGCGAGTTGTCGCAAAGCCAACGGCAGCACGACGCTCTCGCTGGACGTGGTGTTCGGCCTCGGGCTGTCGTTCTTCTTGCCGCCCAAGTTCGAGTACAAGCAGGCCCGGTAATAGGAGCGAGGGACTAAATGCGGACGCACATGCGCTTCATCCTTTCGATTGGAGCCCTCGCTCTGCTGGCTGCTCCGGCACACGCGGATAGAGGGCGAAACCCGCTTGCAGGTCAACCTGCAATCAGACACCGGGTCGAGATGCGCAAGCTGCGCTTCGAGATCACCCCGCAGTTCCTGGTGTCGGCGAACCAGCCGTACCTCATCGGGATTGGCGGCGGGGCCAACCTGCAGTTCCACATCACCGACTGGCTCGGCATCGGCGCGTCGTTCCACTACACGACCAACGTCGCTGCTCCGCTCGTCGGCCGGATCCAAGAGGCGCTGCCGGAGAAGTACGCCGCGGTCAGCGACCCGGCCTACGGTCTGCGCCAGCCGAGCAAGCAGATGTTTCAGGACAAGCTGATAGGTCCGAACATCCTGGCCGGCTTGTATGCGACGCTGACGCCGATCGGCGGCAAGTTCTCGCTGTTCAACACGCTGTTCGCCAACTACGACTTCTACGGTCTGGCCGGCGCGGGCGTGGTGATCGTCGATACGCCGCTGTCGAGCGGGCTCAGCTCCTACAGCGACAACGCCGGGGCGACGCGCACCATCAACGCGACCCCGCTGTCGTCGGGCAACGACGTCAACCTCCAGGCGCCGGATCCGTTCCGCGGGCCGCGCTTCGCCGGGGTGCTCGGCATCGGCGCGCACATCTTCTTCAACCACTGGATCGGTCTGCAGTTCGAGCTGCGCGACTACCTGTACAAGTCCAACCCCGGTGGCGGCGATGTGTCGACCAAGGACAACAACTCCGACAACTCGCCGGTGTTGAGCTCGGAAGACGAGTTCATCGTCAGCCACCTGTACTTCGGCGTCGGTCTGTCGTTCCTGCTGCCGCCCAAGGCCAAGATCTCGCGCTAACTTAGCGGCTGGGTCGGTCGGTGAAACCCTGGGCATCCGCCCGGGGTTTTTCTTTTTTTACAGTCGCGGCTGCGGTGCCATAGGCCGGGCGGCGGGCTTTGCGCCGGTTCCGGGGATGCGGCATGCTGCGGCCATGAGTGTTGCTGATCTGGACGCGCTAGCGGTTCCGCGGTTCTTTCCGTCCATCGCCGGGCAGCGATCTGAGACCGCTCAGCGCCGGCTTTTGCGCTCGCCTTACGATGGGCGTGAGCTGGCGGTGGTCGATGAAGCGGGACCGGCGGAGCTCGAAGCCGCCCTGGCCGCGGCCGAGCGCGCCGCTCCGACCGCGCGGGCCCTCACCAGCCAGCAGCGGGCGGACATCTGTGCTGCCGTGGCGCGCGGCATCCTCGCCCAAAAGAAAGAGCTGGCGCAGTCGATCTGCGATGAGGCCGGCAAGCCGATCACCGACGCCCAAGCCGAGGTCGAGCGGGCCGCGCTGTGCTTCGAGCTCGCCGCCGCCGAAGCGCCGCGGGTGGCGCGTGAAGGCCACCTTCTGCCCATGGATCTGCGGCCGCAGGGGCGCGGGCGGCTCGGGCTCACCCAGCGCGTGCCGATCGGCCCGATCGCGGCGATAAGCCCCTTCAACTTTCCCCTCAACCTGGCGGTGCACAAGGTCGCGCCGGCCCTGGCGGCGGGCTGCCCGGTGATCCTCAAGCCGGCCTCGCAGACCCCGACCCCCGCCTTGCGTCTGGCCGAGATCATCGCTGAGACCGCTTGGCCGCGTGAGGCGCTGAGCGTGCTGCCGGCGACGCGCGCCGCCGCCGATGTGCTCATCACCGACCCGCGATGCAAGCTTTTGACGTTCACCGGCTCCGGGGCGGTCGGCTGGGATCTGAAGGCGCGCGCCGGACAAAAGCGGGTGGTGCTGGAGCTTGGCGGCAACGCCGCGGTCATCATCGACGAGACCGTGACCAGCGCCGATCTGGACGCGATCGTTGCCAAGCTGGTCTACGGGGCGTTCTCGTATGCCGGCCAGAAGTGCATCAGCGTTCAGCGCATCTATGTCGTGGACCGCGAGGACGGCCGCCGCTACGCCGAGCTGTGCGAGCGCCTGGTCGCCGCCGCCCGCGCCCTGCGCACCGGCGACCCGCGCGATCCCGGCGTCATCGTCGGACCGATGATCGATGAGAAAAATGCCCGGCGAGTCGAGGAGTGGATAAAAGAAGCGACGGCGGCCGGGGCGCAGCTTTTGTGCGGCGGCAGCCGCCAGGGGTCGGTGGTGGCGCCGACCGTGCTGGCCGCGGTGCCCGCCGATTCCCGCGCGGCGTGCGATGAGATTTTTGGTCCGGTGTGCAACCTCGACCGCGTCCCGAGCTTCGACGCCGCGGTGCAGGCGGTCAACGCCTCGCGCTATGGGCTGCAGGCGGCGCTGTTCACCCGCGACCTGGGGCACGGGCTGCGCGCCTTCGACGAGCTTGAGGTCGGCGCGGTGATCCTCAACGAAGCCCCGAGCTTCCGCATCGATCACATGCCCTACGGCGGCGTCAAAGAATCGGGACTGGGCCGCGAAGGCATCCGCAACGCCATCGAGGACATGACCGAGCTGCGGCTCCTCGTCACGGGGACGCTGCCCCCGATCTGAGAGCTTATTTTAGTCCGGCGCTGGTTCGCTTCATGGCAGCGGACCGCTGAGGCGCAGCTGCCGCAGGCGCGCCGGACCGCTGAGGACAAGGGTCAGCTCGCCGACCGCATGGGCGGTGACCTGCGCCGCCGGGATGGTAAAGCGCACGGCGGACCGGTCCGCTTGCGTGGGCAGCGTCACCCCGTTCCACTTTACACGGACGCCGTCGGGAGGCAGCTCGGCAAAAAGGGCGGCGGCGATCTCGGTGCGGGCGAACGGCTGAAGGAGCAGGCGCACCCGCGGGCCGACCGGCCGGCCGGTCGCGTCCCAAGGGGCGGGGAGCAGCCCTTCCAGCACGAAGAGCTCGGCCTCGGGTCGGCGGAAGTCCCAGGTCGCGCCGCTCACGGAGAAATCGTGGGCTTCGCGCTCCAAGGCGTAGTTGCCGACGACGCCCTCCCACGCGGTGAGCGGCGCCCGATGGTACAGCGCAAACCCGAGCCCCGCCGGCTGGGCGAACGGATACCCGTGGCGCAAGAGCCGGACGAGCCACGCCGGACCGCCTGCCTGCTGCGCCAAGCGGTACGCCGGCTGCGCGGCTGCCCCCGAGTCCGGGATCCGCCGCTGCCGCACGAGCTCCACCAGCGCGAAGTTAAACGCGCCGAGCAGCAGGAGCAAAAGGAGCAGCGCCGCCTGCCCCAGCCGTCTCCGGCGCCGCGCCGCGACCTGCGTCCACAGCACCGCCACGCCCAGGCCCAGGATGCCGGCGCAGTCCGACAGCCGACGGGCGCCGAAGCTGAAGCCGCCATACCAGACCCACGACGCCGCGACCAGGTAGACATCCGAAAGCAGCACCGCCAGCGCGGCCGCCAGCAGCCCTTGCAGCCGGCGCGGGTTCGGCTCGCCCTCAGGCTCCTGACCCGCCGCGGCCCGGCTCGCCCCCCGGACCAGGCCGAGCCCGAGCCCGAAGATCCCCAGATACGCCACCGGCGTCCACGGAAAGAGCCCGGCCCGCATCGACCACAGCACCTCGGTGAGCGCGGGCGCCAGCGGGCGCAGGCGCTCAATGTTCTTGGGTCGCACGAACCAGCCGAAGTACCGCCCCCAGACAAACAGCTGCGGCAGGAACCCGAGCCCCGCTCCCAACCCCAGCAGGGCCGCGCACCCGCATAGCTTCTTGATGCTCTCACCGGACCGCCGCCGCTGCGCCACCGCCCAGGCCAGCTCACCTATGGGCGCGAGCAAGAACACGACCTCCTGCGCCCGCATCAGCATCGCCACGCCGCCGAGCACCCCGAGCGCGAAGAACCGCCGCAGGTCCCGCCGCCCGCGCTGCAGATCCCAGCGCCACAACAGCAGCATCCCGGCAGCAAAGGCCAGCCCGTGCTGGTAGTGCGGCTGGATCGTCAGGTACCACAGCTGCGGCGTCAAGCCGACGGCAGCGACTGCGCCGATGAGCGCCGCGCCGCGGCTGACGTAGCGCCGCAGCAAGGCATAGGTCAGCAGCATGCCGCACAGCCCCGCCGCCAGCGTGACAAGCCCCGTGTACAGCATCTGCCCGGTATGCGGCACAAACGGCGGCGGCCCGAGCCATTGCGGACTCCGGCCCAAGGCGCGGAGCACGGAAACGCCCGCAAGCTTGGCGCCCTCCACCAGGCAGTAGATCGGCAGCATGGCGAGTGCCGGCCCGATCGGCGCGCGGTTGAGCTTGTGGCCGCGCGCGCCGGTGTCCATGGCGTCCAGGTCCTCCGGCAGGGCGTGCCGCATATCGAGCGAGCGGTACACGACCAGGCTGGGCAGGTAATGGAAGCTGAACATGCCGTCGCCCTGCGCCTTGCTGCCGAACAGACCGGGCGTGGTGAAGAAGTAGTAGGCGACGAGCGCCGCGGCAAACAGGCTGAGCGCGGCGGCGGTGGCACGGCGGGACACCGCGACACTTTAGCGCCGTTGCGGGCCGCTGTGCCAAAACGGGTCGCCGGCCGCGGTTGTGCTGCGAGCCGGTGGCCGGATCAGGCAAACTCGGGACGGGAGATCTCGATGAACGCACTCGAACCGCTTTCCAGCCACAAGTGTTTTGGCGGCCACGTCCGCTCGTTTCGCCACGCATCGTCGGCAACGGGGACGGCGATGACGTTCGCGGTGTTCGTGCCGCCGCAAGCCGCCACAGGGCCGGTGCCGATTCTGTATTTCCTCTCGGGCCTTAGCTGCAACACGGAGAACTTTACGACCAAGGCCGGGGCGCAGCGCTTGGCCGCGGCGGCCGGGCTGTTCCTGGTCGTCCCCGACACGAGCCCGCGCGGCGCCGGCATCGCCGGAGAGAACGACAGCGACGACCTTGGCACCGGCGCCGGCTTCTACGTCAACGCGACCCAGGCGCCGTGGTCGCAGAGCTACCGCATGTACGACTACGTGGTGCACGAGCTGCCGGAGCTTGTGAAGCGCCACTTCCCGGTGCGCGGCGATCGCGAGTCGATCTGCGGCCACTCGATGGGCGGGCACGGAGCGCTGGTCAGCGCCCTGCGCAATCCGGGCCGCTACCGCTCGGTCTCGGCGTTCGCGCCGATCTGCGCACCGTCGCGCTGCCCGTGGGGCGAAAAAGCGTTCACCGCGTACTTGGGTAAAGATCGGTCGGCCTGGGCGGAGTACGACGCCAGCGCCCTTGTCCGCCGCAGCGCGCCGGGAGCGCTGCCGCCGACGCTCATCGATCAAGGGGACAGCGATCCGTTCCTCAAGACCCAGCTCCACCCGGATGAGCTCTTGGCTGCGGCGGCGGAGCGGCAGATTCCGATCACCTACCGCGTCCAGCCCGGCTACGACCACGGCTACTACTTCGTATCGACGTTTTTACCCGAACACATCGAGTTTCACCGCCGCGCTCTCTGCGACAGCGAGACGTGAGAGGCAAGCCGCGGCGCCGCCCGCCGATTTTTTCGTGACGTTCTGTCTCGCAGCAGAGGTCGGGAAGCCGGCGCGTCAGAGGGGGGGTCCGCGGATGACGGGCCCCGCGGCGCCAGCGGGGCGGCTTTTGTGCCTGGGTACGTAGAGGCTCGTGCGGCTAGAGGGACAACTTCTGGCTGCGGTTGCCGTAAGCGTCGGTCAGCATCACTTCGATTCCGGCGCTGACATCGAGCGCGGTGGTGGCGCTCCACTGGCCGTTGGCGACGGCGGCGGGCAGCGTCTCGGTCTTGCCGTCCTTGAGGCTGCGGACGCTGAGCATCGCCGTGCCGGTGAGCGGCAGGTCGCCGTCGCTTGGTCCGTCCAGGCGCAGCAGGCGGTAGCCGCTGCCGATCGGGTAGACCGCTTGGCCGGTGAGGGTGCTGCCGCTGCGCGTCCCGCCCAGGCGCACGACCCCGTCGGCGACGACGGCGAAGGCGCTGCTCTCGACGTGGTAGCTCTTGCCGCCGGCGCTGCCTTGCGCGGCGAAGCGATAGTTGCCAAGCGGCGCATCGAACACCGCGGCGAGGCCGGTGCGGTCGGCGGCGCGATCCCAGCCGACGGCCTGCCACTCGGCGGCCCACAGGTGCGCGTCGATCTTGCCCGCCACCGCGTCGATCGGCATCGGCGTGTAGGTGAGCAGGACATCGCGGCCGCGGCTGCCCAGGGTCCGCCCGGAGCGGGTGGCCACCGGCTTCCACGTCCCGCTGCCGGCCGGCTCTTCGCGCTGCAGCGTGACCTCCGGGGTTCCTTCTTCGGGGTCGCCGCCGTAAAACACAAACGTCGCGCGGCCGGAGAGGCGGGCCACCGTCGCCGCGGGCTGGGCCTTGGTCGGCGGCGTCGCGCGCGTGCGCACAAACAGCTCCGCCGGGATGGCGGTGGGGAGCTGTCCCGCCTTGGCCGCACCGCTGCGCGGGGTATCGGTGCGCGGCGGCGGCGGGAACGTATAGCGATCAAAGCGCCCACCGGGAGTCGGGGCACCGGTGCCGGTGGCCTCCGCATCATCGCGCTCCGGCGTCATCGCCAGCTTGGCCAGGTCGAGCGCCCGCTCCATCAGCCACTCGCCCTCCAGCGGACCGTAGATGTTGATCGACGGCTCATAACCGCCGAGCAGCCAGTTCTCCACGCCGAGGATGTAGCCGACGTGGCCCTGCGAGTAGCCGACGACGAAGGTCTGCTCCGCCCCGGCGGGCGATTTCTGGCGCAGCGTATCGGCGAGCAGCGACACCGGCTCCCCCGGCATCGTGACCAAAAGCAGCTTCTCCTGCGACTGCGTATCCACCGGCGCGCCGCCGCCATCGAGCTTGCGGCGCAGCACCGGCAGCGTGTCCAGGCGCAGCGCGGTGAGCGTGGTGCGCGTGGTCTCACACGTCGGCACCGGCGGCGGCTCCAGCTGCAGGATGGTGGAGATGAAGCCGTTGGCGGCGCCCATCTCGGCGCACGAGCCGTAGGGGATGCCCTTGGCGCCGGGGATGCCGTCGACCGGCAGCATCTTGTTTTTGCTGCCGCACAGCCCCGCTCCGACCGGCACGTTGAACTGCGAGATCGGCCCCTTGGCCGTGCCGTCGGGGTTGAAGATGGCCTCGGGCCGATTGTCGATTTCGCGATCGGCCTCATAGGGCAGGTAGGCGAGGTTGTCGCGCACGCGGATGCTGCGCCCGTTGGGCACGGTGCGGGTCACGACCTCCAGGGCGGCGGTCGCCGTGGTCTTGATTCCCTGCCACAGGCCGATGATGCGCGGCGCCGCGAGCTGGCCCAGCGACTCCATGCGCGCGAAATCGGTGCACAGGGTGGTCTTGTCGTCGCAGCTGGCGATGCCGCCGCGCCCGCGCGGGGAGGCGTCGCCGGCCGGACCCTGCAGGTGCATGACCAGGACCTTGCGGTCAAACTGCTCTTCCAGCGCCAGCTCGACGTGGCCGGTGGAGTCCACGGAGGTGAGCGGATTGTCGTCGCCGCCGATGGTGCCGTGCATCGGGAAGCTGGTGAGCAGGGCCAGCGGCTGCCCGGCCGCGTCGTCGACGCGCAGCACCAGGAGTCGCTGCTCTTTGTGCGGACCCACCGGCTTGCCGTCGGCGCCTTTTATGTCGTCGTCTTCGCCGCGGCGGTCGGAGAAGATCTCGTCCTTGCTATCCCAGCCGTCGAAGACCCCGGCGCCGATGCTGGCCGGGGCGGCGCTTGTGATCGCCGCCGTCGCGGCGTTGACCATGGACTTTAGCAGGCGCTGGTACTGCTCCTCTTGGAACAAGTCGAAGCCGAGCGTCAGGTGGAACGTCCCCTGGAACGTCCCGTACCCGGCGTGGGTGTGGCTGGTGGAGACGATGACCCGGCCGCGCGCCGCCATGAGGCCGCGGCTTGTGAGCTCTTTTTCCAGGTCGTAGACCAGGCGGTCGAAGGCCACGCACAGGTCGGCCTTGATCATCAGCACCGGCTCGCTGCCGGCTTGCAGGTACAGCGCCCGCACCTGCGGCCGCGTCTGCACTCCGGCTGAGGCGACGAACGCCTTGGCATGCGGGCTGCGGCGGCTGTCTGGGGCCATGCCGCCGAGCAGCGCCATGCGCGCGGTGTAGCCGCCAAGCGGCGTCCCGACCGGGAGATCCAGCGGCGCCTCGCCCACGCCGGCGCGCACCGCACCCGCGGCGATCGGCTGGCCGACTCCCGCCGGAACCGGCGCCACTTCGTAGCTGCAGCTTGCCCCCGGCGTGCTCAGGTCCGGCGTCGGCACGCTCATATCGGCGGGCGGCGGGTTGTCCGGCGGGTCGGGATGGGTCGTGCACCCAAGCCCGAGTAGCAGCGCGCCGAGGCCAAGCCCCATCTGCCAGCGCGCGCGCGTACTGCCTGACGCGACGGGGCGCCGATGCGCCGCCTGCCCCGAGCTGCCCGACAAGCTGACGCCGCGAGCGCGGCCACTCCGTTCACAGCCCAGATTACAGCCAACATCACAGACGATCGAGATTGGTTTGGTGCGCATGGGGGCCCTTTCGGGCCGGATAATACGCAAGTTGTCCGGGCGGCAAACGCCAACTCGCGGGGATTTGCAGCGACCCCGGCCTGCCATCGGCCGGGCGGCGCCATGGCGAGGCTGAGCTCGGTTTCGGTTGGCGCGTAAAGCGCGGCGGCCCGCGGAGGCTGCCTGGGAATGCTTCGGCCCTATCCCATAACGACCAATGCCTATGTTGAGAAGCGCGATAAGCGGTATGCAAATAGCGGAATAACCGGCCGCCTGCGGCTCTGCGGCTCCGCGTCGCTGGCTAGCGGCGTGCGGCGCTCGCTCGGCAGCTCGGTTCCCGTCGGAAAAAGAAGTTTCCATTTGTCAAATGGGCTGTGCGAACATTTAGGGTTGATATGCCTACGCGTATAAAGGGCGCCACTATCATAAACACCCTTAGCATCGTCCGTGAGCTCTTAGGCAGCGACGGTACGCAGGCACTTATCGCCAGCTGCCCCCGCGACACCCAGCAGCTTTTGCGGCGCACGCTGATGGCGGTTGAGTGGGTCAGTGTGGACGCCTGGAGCCCGCTGCTCACCGCGGTTCTGGAGCGCGTCGCCTCGCGCGACGAGAACAAGTACCGGCGGCTCATCCGCGCGGTCTGCAAGCGCGATTTCTCCGGCACATACCGGATCTACCTGCAAAACGCCGACCCGCTGGCGCTTCTCGACAAGGTCCAGAGTATCTGGAGCGCCTACTTCGACTCGGGAACCTTGAGCGCCATGCCGCAGGAGACCAAAAATGGCATGCACCAGGTGATTCTCGAGCTCCGCAACCTGGATGCGACCGATCCCATCTACCTTATCACCCTCCATGCCTACATCGAGCAGCTCCTCATCATGGCGGGCGCCCAGAAATCCTCCGTCCAGCGCCGTAGAGAAAGCCACTTGGACGGACGCTTGGCGTGCGATTATCTGGTCACCCTGAGCTTGAGCTAGCGGGAGCTGCGATGAATTCGATCAACACCGAGGCCCTCGATCAGACCACGCGGACCCTGATTGACCTGGGTCTGCGGTACGGCCCAAAAATTCTCACGGCGTTCATCATCCTCATCGCCGGCCTGTTCACCGCCCGCCGGGTCGGTCAGATGCTCAACCGCTGGCTGACCACCCGTGAGCTCGAGCCGCCGGTGCGCATGCTGATCGGGCGGGCGGTAAGCCTCGTCGTCCTGCTGCTGTTTGCCATGATGGCGCTGCAGAACCTCGGGGTCGAGCTCCTGCCGCTGTTTGCCAGCCTCGGGGTGGCCGGAGTCGGGGTGGGCCTGGCGATGCAGGGGGTGCTGAGCAACCTGTCGGCCGGGCTGACCATCATCTTCACCAAGCCGTTCAAAGTCGGCGAGTACGTCGCGCTCGTCGGCGTCGAGGGCCAGGTGGATTCGATCGAGCTGTTCTCGACCACGCTTTTGCACGCCGACCGCTCGCGCGTGGTCATCCCGAACCGCAAGATCGTCGGCGAGATCCTGCATAACTACGGCAAGCTCCGCCAGGTCGAGATCTTTGTCGGCGTCGCCTACGCATCGGATCTGGATAAGGCGCTGCGGGTGGTCCGCGCCGTTCTCGACCAGAACCCGCACGTGCACAAGGAGCTTGAGCCGGTGGTCGGCGTGTCGAGCCTGGACGAATCGGCGATAAAGATTGCCGTGAAGCCGTGGGTCAGCATCGCCAACTACGTGGGGATAGGCAGCGAGATAAACCGCGCCATCGTGGCGGCTTTTCGCGAGTGCCGCATCGAGATTCCGTTCCCGCAGCAGGAGGTCCGCCTGCTCTCCGCCCCTCCTTCCAGTCCGGCCTAAGAACGCCAATCAAACCTACTGCGGTGGCCATCCACGGCGGCCACCGTGCTCACGGCCCAAAGGCCGCTCCGCGCGCTGGCCGCCGCGGCTGTCCATCCTCGCTACGGTTTTGATTGGCGTTCTCAAGAAACCGGCCCGCATTTCCCAGCCGCAGGCTTGCCGGCGCGTGTAAACTGGCCGCCATGACGCGCATGGACGCCGCCCGTTCGGCCAGCTCTTCGGACCGCATCTGGGAGCAAGAGATCCTCCCGGCCCTCGACGAATACATCCGCATTCCCAACCGCTCGCCGGCGTTTGACACGGCGTGGCGGGAAGCCGGCCATATGGACCGGGCGGTCGAGCTCATCGCCGGCTGGTGCAAGCGGCAGCCGCTCGCCGGCCTCACGGTCGAAGTGGTGCGGCTGGCCGGGCGTACGCCGCTCATCTACATGGAAGTTCCCGGCACGCCCGGCACGTCCGACCTGGACACCGTGCTCTTGTACGGCCACCTCGACAAGCAGCCGGAGTTCGCCGGCTGGCGCGAGGGGCTGTCCCCGTGGACACCGGTGCGAAAGGGCGACAAGCTCTACGGCCGCGGCGGCGCCGACGACGGCTACTCCGCCTTCGCCTCCCTGACCGCCCTGCGGCTGCTGGCGGAACAGAACATCCCGCACGCCCGCTGCGTCATCCTCATCGAAGCCTGCGAGGAGAGCGGCAGCTACGATCTGCCCGCCTACATCGAAGCCCTGGCGTCGCGCATCGGCTCGCCGAGCCTGGTGGTCTGCCTCGATTCGGGCTGCGGCAACTACGAGCAGCTGTGGATGACCACCTCCCTGCGCGGCATGATCGCCGGCAACTTGCACGTCGAGATCCTCAACGAAGGCGTGCACTCCGGCGACGCCAGCGGCATCGTGCCTTCGAGCTTCCGCATCCTGCGCCGCCTCTTGTCGCGGATCGAAGACGAGGACACCGGTGAGATCCGGATCGCCGAGCTGCACTGCCCGGTGCCGCCCGAGCGGGTCACCCAGGCCAGCGCCACCGCCGCGGCGCTCGGGGAGGAAGTGTACTCCAAGTTCCCGTGGGTGAGCGGAGCGCGGCCGGTGTCCGACCACCACCATGAGCTGATCCTCAACCGGACCTGGCGGCCGGCTCTGTCGGTGACCGGGATCGAAGGCATTCCCAACCTGGCCAGCGCCGGCAACGTCCTGCGCCCGCGGACCACGGTCAAGCTGTCGCTGCGCGTCCCGCCGAGCGTCAACCCCAAGCACGCGACCGAGATCCTAAAGAAGGTGCTGGAGAAGGATCCGCCCTATGGGGCCAAGGTCCGCTTCGAAGGCGAAAAGGCGAGCGTGGGCTGGGATGCGCCGCCGCTTTCAGCGTGGCTGCTGGAGGCGGTGCAGTCCTCCTCGCAGGCGTTTTTCGGGCAGCCGGCGATGGCGATGGGGGAGGGCGGGTCGATTCCGTTTATGGGCATGCTGGGAGAGAAGTTTCCCGCGGCGCAGTTTCTCATCACCGGCGTGCTCGGCCCCGAGTCAAACGCCCACGGCCCCAATGAGTTTCTGCACATCCCCACCGGCAAAAAGCTCACCTGCTGCGTCGCCGAAGTGATCGCGCAGCACCACAAGCGCTAGCGGCAGCATGGCGGGATACCCGGGCTCCAAGCAGTGGCGGGACGGCCGCTTCCAGAACCCGCCGGACTGGCCGCAGCGGCAGGGCTTCTCCGGCATCCTGCGCTGGCAGCTGCGCCGCCGCCGCCCGGCCGAGCCGGACTTTTCCCCGCCGCAGATCGCAAACGACGGCCAAAGGCTGCGCGAAAACTCGCAGCTGCCGTCGGTGACTTGGATCGGCCACGCGACGCTGTTGCTGCAGGCGGAGGGGATGTCGGTGCTCACCGACCCGATGTTCTCCGACCGCATGTTCGCCATCCGCCGTCTTGCCCCGCCCGGCCTCGCGCTTTCGGCCCTGCCGCCGATCGACGTGGTGGTGGTCTCGCACAACCATCGCGACCACCTGGACGAGGCGAGCGTGCGGGCGCTCGGACCCGAGGCCACGTTCGTCGTGCCGCTCGGACTCGGCGGCTTTTTTCGCAAGCGCGGGCTCGTGAAGGTCGTGGAGCTCGACTGGTGGGATGAGACGCAGATCACCGCCCGCGGCCGCCACATCCGCGTGACCCTGGTGCCGGCGCAGCACTGGTCGATGCGGGTCGGCGTCGATACCAACCAGTCGCTGTGGGGCGGCTTTGTCATCGAGTCGCCGTCCGTGCGCTTCTACTTCGCCGGCGACACCGGCTATCCCGCCGCGTTCAAAGACATCGGCCGGCGGTTCCCGGGCATCGACTACGCCCTGTTGCCGATAGGCGCTTATGAGCCGCGCTGGTTCATGAAAGCGCAGCACATCGGCCCCGACGAAGCGGCGATCGCCTTCGGCGAGCTTGGGGCCAAGACGCTCATCCCGATGCACTGGGGAACTTTTCGCCTCTCGGATGAGCCGCTCGCCGAGCCGCCTGTGCTGCTGCGCCAGTCGCTGGGCAGCGCGGCCGACCAGCTGGCGCAACTGGCCATCGGTGAGACGCACTGGGGGCCGTCCCCTAGCCGCTGAGCGTTTGTCGTCGGGCTGCAGGGGAAAACGCTGGGCGGGGCTTGGCCTGTAGGCGCGTCCGTGGTAAACGGCGCCCATGGCTGAACATATGAATCCCTCTTGGCGGACGCGGCAATGGCGCGGAGTCGCGCTCGCGCTCGCGCTGGCGGCGTGCGCCGGGCCGCCGGCTGGACCGGATCCGGGCGCGGCGAAGGTTCCGGTCAAGCTGGCGCCGGTGGCCGCGGCCCCGGTGCGGGTGACCGCGGAGTACCTGGCGGCGTGCAAGTCCCGCCGGTCGCTCATCCTGCAGCCGCAGACCGAGGGCCTGGTCACCCACATCTTCGTCGCCTCCGGGCAGAAGGTGGAAGCCGGGGCGCCGATCCTGCAGATCGATCCGGCCCGCCAGGCCGCGCTGGTCACGAGCGAGCAGCAGTCGCGCACCGCCAAGCAGGCGACGCTCAACTACTGGAAGCAGCAGGCCGAGCGCCTGTCCGAGCTGCACCGCGGCGGCGCGGTCAGCCTGCAAGAGCTGCAGCAGGCGCGCACCAACTTCGAGTCCGCCAAGGCGGAGCTCGGGGCGCTGGGGGCGCAGGTGCGGCAGCAGCAGGTGCAGCTTGGCTACTACCGGGTGACGGCGCCGGCGGCGGGAACGGTCGGCGACATCCCGGTGCGCATCGGCGATCGCGTGACGCCGGCGACCCAGCTTACGACCTTGTCGAACAACGAGCTCCTGGAAGCCTATGTCTACGTTCCCATCGAGCGCAGCAGCGAGGTGAAGGACGGCTCTGCGCTGGAGCTTTTGGCCAGCACCGGGACCGTGCTCGCGTCCACCAAGGTGTCGTTCATCTCGCCGCTGGTCAGCCCGGAGCTGCAGTCGATCCTGGTCAAAGCCGTCGTCGACAACAGCCAGGGACTTTTACGCAGCGGCCAGGTCGTGCGGGCCCGTCTTGTCACCAGCCAACATGACAGCCCGGTGGTGCCGGTGGCGAGCGTCATCCGCCTGGGCGGCCAGCACTTCGTCTATGTCGCGCAGTCCGACGCCGGCGGTCTTGTCGCCCGGCAGCGGGCGATAAGCGTCGGCATCATCACCGGCAACGACTACGAGGTGACCTCCGGACTCAAGCTCGGGGACAAGGTCGTCATCACCGGCGTTCAGAAGCTGCGCGATGGGGCGCCGCTTGCGCCGGAGAGCTAGACCATGCGCGTCGATTTTTTCATCCGCCGGCCGGTGTTCGCCTCGGTCTGTTCGCTGATCATCACCCTGGCCGGCGCCTTGTGCATCCCGACGCTGCCGGTGGCGCAGTACCCGGATCTGGCGGCGCCCGTGGTCACCGTCAACGCCAGCTACCTCGGGGCGAGCGCGGAGACCGTGGAGTCGGCGGTGACCGTGCCGCTGGAGCAGCAGATAAACGGCGTCGAGGGCATGCGCTACATGACCTCGACCAGCGCCAGCGACGGATCGAGCGCGATCGATGTCGTCTTCGATCTGGAGCGCAACATCGACATCGCCGCCGTCGATGTGCAAAACCGGGTGTCGACCGCCCAGGGGCGCCTCCCGCGCGAGGTCAATGCCACCGGCGTGAGCGTCGCCAAGAACTCGCCGGCGATGATTCTCATCGTCAGCTTGTTTGCGGAGCACGGCGAGTACTCCGACTTGTTCATCAGCAACTACGCCGACGTGCATCTGCGCGACGCGATAAAGCGGGTAAAGGGAGTCAGCCAGATCGTCATCTTCGGTGAGCGGAAGTACGCCATGCGGCTGTGGCTCGATCCGGTGCGGCTGGCGGCGCGCGGGCTCACCGCGGCCGATGTGGTGCGCGCCCTGCGCGAGCAGAACCTGCAGATCGCCGCCGGGCAGGTAGGTCAGCCGCCGGCGCCGGCGGGGCAGACGTTCCAGATCAGCGTGCGGGCGCGCGGCCGCATGACCGAGCCGCAGGAGTTTGAGCGCATCATCCTCAAAAGCGGCGAGGACGGCGCTGCGGTGCTGCTGCGCGATGTCGGCACGGTGGAGCTCGGGGCGGAGGACTACTCCAACGAGCTGCGCTTCAACGGCCGCGCCGCCATCGGCATCGCGGTGTTTCAGCTCCCCGGCGCCAACGCCTTGGAAGTGGACCGCCTGGTGCGCGACGAGGTCATCCGCCTCGCCGCCCACTTCCCGCCCGGCCTGCGCTACAAGATCGCCTTCGATCCGACTGTCGCCGTCGGGGATTCGATAAAGGAGGTGCTGGAGACGCTGGGGATGGCGATCCTGCTCGTCATCGCCGTCATCTTCGTGTTCTTGCAGGATCTGCGCAGCACCCTCATCCCCG
Source organism: uncultured Myxococcales bacterium (assembly GCA_937879845.1). Lineage (GTDB taxonomy): Bacteria > Myxococcota_A > Polyangia > Palsa-1104 > JAEUJZ01 > CALFML01. Next base: position 34,306 of record CALFML010000310.1, on the reverse strand, counting down.
CGATCACGATTCCGGTATCGCTCATCGGCACGTTCATCTTTGTAAAGCTGTTCGGCTTTTCCATAAACACCCTGACTTTGTTCGGCATCACCCTGGCCACCGGGCTTGTGGTCGATGACGCGATCGTCGTCATCGAGAACATCGAGCGCCACATGCGCGAGCGCCGCACCTCGGCGCGCAAAGCCTCCGGATCGGCGATGACCGAGGTGGCGGGCGCGGTGCTGGCGACCTCGCTCGTGCTCATCGCGGTGTTCGTGCCGGTGGCGTTTTTTCCCGGCACCACGGGGCGGCTGTACAAGCAGTTCTCGCTGACGATCGCGTTTTCGATCGCGATCTCGGCGTTTAATGCGCTGACGTTTTCCCCGGCGATGGCGGCGCTCTTGCTGCGCCACCCGGAAAAGCATAAGGCCCGGCGCTTCCGCCTGGTCGATGGCGTTCTTGACTGGCTGCACGCCACGTATGGGCGCTGGCTGCGGACGGCGCTGCGGCACAAGCGCTGGGTGCTGCTGCTGTTCGCGGTATCTCTGGGTCTTACCGGGGTCGCCTACAGGGCGGTGCCGCAGGGCTTTGTGCCGACCGAAGATCAGGGATTCTTCTTCGTCCTGGTGCAAGCGCCCGAGGGCGCTTCCCTCCAGTACACAAGCGAGGTGATGCGCAAAGTCGAAGCGGCGCTGAGCCAAGACCCGGACATAGAAGATGTCTTTGCCGTCGCCGGTTGGAGCTTCGGCGGCGCCGCTCCCAATCGCGCGGTGCTGTTTCCCAACCTGCGGCCGCAGTCGCAGCGTAAAGGGGCGGGCCACTCCGCCACGGAGGTGGTCGATCGGATGCGAGCGGCTCTGGGCGCGATCGGCGGGGCGACGGTGCTGGCGTTTGAGCCGCCGGCGATCCAGGGAGCGAGCACGCTGGGCGGCTTCAGCTTCCAGCTCCTAGATCAAAGCGGCCAAAGCGGCCAAAGCGGCCAAAACGGCCAAAACGGTCCAGCCGGCCAAAACCACCAAGCCGAGGCGAGCGGCCAAAGCGCTAAGGTTGATCCGCAGGCTCAGGCGGCGCACTCCGGCAGCGGTGGCGCCGGCGCCGCCAATCAGGATGCGGAGTCGCCGGCGCAGCGCCTGGCCCGCGTGGCGCAGGAGCTGTCGGCGGAAGCAGGGAATCGGCCGGAGCTGGCCGGGGTATTTTCGCAGTTTACCGCCAACGATCCGCTCATCGAGATCACCATCGATCGCGACCGCGCCAAGCAGCTCGGGGTCGCGCTCACCGAGATTGCCGATGCGCTCCAGGCCTTCATGGGGGCGCAGTACGTAAACGACTTCGACTTCAACGCCCGCTCCTATCGCGTCTACGTGCAGGCGGATCAGAAGTTCCGCGCCAACCCGGGCGACCTTGGGAAGTTCTATGTGCGCGGGGAGCAGGGCGGTGCCGCGGGCGTCGCACCGACGCTTGTGCCGCTGGACAATGTCATCGCCGTGCGCGAGACCACGGCGCCGCCGATCATCCATCACTACAACCTGTTTCGCGCCACCGAGCTGTCCGGACAGCCGAGCCCCGGTTTCTCCTCCGGCCAGGCCATCGCCGCGGTGGAACAGCTGGCGGCGCGGGTGCTGCCGCAGGGCATGAACATCGAGTGGTCAGGGCTGACGTGGGAGGAGATCCGCGCCGGCCGGCAGTCGCTCATCATCTTCGCGGTGGGGCTCGTGTTCGTCTTTCTGGTGCTGTCGGCGCAGTATGAGAGCTTCGTCCTGCCGCTCATCATCCTGCTCGCGGTGCCGGTGGCGCTGCTCGGCGGGCTTTTGCTGCAGCGGCTGCGCGGGCTGCCCAACGACGTGTTCTGTCAGATAGGTCTTGTGATGCTGGTGGGTCTGGCGAGCAAGAACGCCATCCTGATCGTCGAGTTCGCGGAGCAGCTGCGCAGCCAGGGCCGCGAGCTCTTCGATGCCGCCATCGAGTCGGCGCAGATTCGCCTGCGGCCGATCCTGATGACCTCGTTGGCGTTCATCCTCGGGCTGTTGCCGCTGGTGGTGGCGCGCGGGGCGGGCCAGGAGAGCCGGCACTCGCTGGGGACGCCGGTGCTCGGCGGGATGATCGTCTCCACCGGGTTGAACTTATTTTTCATCCCGGCGCTTTATGTCACGGTGCAGGGGCTGCTCGGCCGCTGGCGGGCGGCGCGGACCCACAGCGCCAGCTACCCGCCTGGAGATCACGACGAAGCGCCAGACGCAGAAGCGCCGGCCCGGGAGCGGGAGGAGTCGGGACATGCGTAAGGTGCGGCGGCAACCGGAGCGGTGGTCAGCCAGGGGAACTTGGCCCTCGCTGCTCTTAGGTCTTTGGCTCTTGAGCGCGGCTGGGAAAGTGGGCGCGCAGGGGGCCGCGCCGCTCATGCGGCTGGGCTTGAATGAGGCGGTGGAGCGGGCGCTCAAGAACAGCCCGGCGGCGCTTTTGGCGGAGCAGGACGTGGAGCTTGCCGCGGCCCGGGTGACGCAAGTGCGGGCTGCGGCCCTGCCGACGCTCGCGGCCGGCGGTACGTATACGCGGATCGACGACGATCGGCGCATCGGCGATCAGGTCTTTGTACCCGCCAACCAGCTCTCCGGCACCGTGACCGTGACGGCGCCGCTGGTCGCGCCGCAGCGCTGGGCGGCGTGGATCAAGGCGCGCGATGAGCACAAGGCCGCCCGGCTGGAGCAGCGCAACGCCCGCCGCCAGCTGGCGATCCGCGTCGCCCAGGCCTACCTGGCGGTGCTCACGGCGCAGCGGGTGGTCGAGGTCAGCGCGCGGGCGGAGGAGCTGGCGCAGGCGCACTATGCAAACGCCAGCAAGCGCCTAAGCGGCGGCGTCGGCAGCCAGCTCGACGAGGTGCGGGCGCAGCAGCTCGTGCGGGAGGAAGCGGGGCGGCTCGCGCGCGCCCGCGCCGATCTTTTGCGCAGCCAGGGCATGCTCGGCTCTCTGATCGGTGAGACGAGCCCGGTGGACGCCGCGGCGCCGACTGAGCTGACGGCGCTGCTGGGCGAAGCCGCGGCGGGCACCCTGGATGAGCTGCACCACCAGATGCAAAGCTTGCGCGCCGATGTGATTGCGCAGGCGGCGCGGCTGCAGGCGGCGCAGCGGACGGTGCGGCTGCGGTTTGTCGATTATCTGCCGACCCTCACCGGGGTGTTTTTACCCATGTATCAGTCGCCGGCAAGCTTGGTGCAGCCGCAGCTGGCGTGGCAGGCGCAGCTCCAGCTCACGGTGCCGCTGTTCGATGGCGGTCTGCGCTACGGCGAGCTGCGTGAGCAGCGCGCCCGGCTGGCGGAAGAGCGCCTGCGTCTCTCCGGCCTCATGCAGCAAGGCCGGGTCGAGCTGCAGGTCGAGCTCGGGGCGCTGGCCCACAGCCAGGAAGCGCTGCAAGCGGCGCGGCAGGCGGTGATGCTGGCGCGCCGGGCCGTGGAGATCGCCGCGCTCAGCTACCGCCTGGGCGCCGCGACCAACCTCGAGCTCCTCGATGCCCAGCGGCGGGCCCACGACGCCGAGACCGCGGCGGTGTTGGCCGAAGACGAAGTCCGCCGCGCCCGCCTGGATCTGCTGGCGACCACCGGCCGCTTCCCAAGCTGAGCGCGATATGGAGGTCCGCTAGCAGGCAGCGCTGGCGGGCCGCGTGATCAGGCACCGATCGATAGCTCGTACAGTTCGGTGCGCAGGGTGCGCAGCTCTTTGAGCAAGTGCTGGCGCTGGGCCGGCGACAGGGAGCGATCGATGGCGAGGACCATGTCGACGAAGTCGTTCAGGTTGCGCTCCTCCGCCCGCTGGTGCTCATCGGAGGGCGCGACTTGCTGCTTGGTCATCCAGTTGAAGAGGAGGGTCTCGACGGTCTCCCGCGGCGCGTGCTCGCGCAGGGCGGTGAGTAGCGCGGTGCGGTTCTGCTCATTGAGCTTCTGCCGCCGCAGCTCCTCGACGCGGTTTTTGCGGATGAAGCGATCGAACTGGGCCAGCTGGGCATCGGTGTAGCCGCCGAGCCAGGTGTTCATGTTCTTTTTCGCCTTCTTCAGGCGGAAGTTCACGTAGTCCTGCTCCGGTAGCTCCAGCCGTTCGAAGCGCTCCTGGCTCGCCTTGTTCATCTCCCCTTCGGCGTGCGCCAGCTGCTCCGGCGACAGGGTCACGAGCAGCGCCGCCGCCTCCGGCGCCAGCTTGTGCGCCGTGCGATTCCAGGTCACCTCGCCCTCTTTGAACATCCACATGAGCTCATCCTGCGTCAGCCCGTCGGCGGTCTTGGCCATGATCGCATCGATGAACTGGACGTAGCGCGGCAGCTCGGTCTTGCGGTGCCAGTCGTGCAGCATCGCCACCGCGGCCTGCGCCTGCTGCTTCTGCGGCTTTTTCAGATCGAACGTATCGCTGAGTTTGCTAACGACGATGCGGGTCGCCAGGTTGTAGCCGATCTTGCGCAGGCTACAGCCGGCCAGAAGCACCGCGGCACACAGGATCGCCACCCCCCGGCGTCCTCTCCACCCTCCCTGCCTGCTCCGGTTTGCGTCGCGCTGCGGCGTGCGAGGGACTTGGCTTGGTTGCGAGTGTGTTTTCACAGACAGCTATGTTATCCCCGCCCGCGGCTTGGCGCTATTGGCTCGGCGGTCCAAAGGTTAAAAGGACGAGCCGCGGCGCCGCAGCGTCAGCCCCGGTCGGCCGCGATTTTTAACCGCGGTGAAAATTTGCCGTCGCAAGAGGCGCCGCCTACCATGCGCCGCATGGGAGCACTTGCTGGCAGCATCGCGCTTCGGCGCTATCGGGTTCTGGGCACCCCGCCCGCCGAGTTCAAGGAAACTTACGAGAAGAACGTCCGCGCGCACGTCCTTGTCCCCGTGGATCCGAGCCGCAACGAAGACCGCTCGGTCGGCTGGTGCAGCCTCCACGATGAGGGCGATCTCGAGCTCGGCTTCGGCAAGTTCTACCTCGACGGGCGCATTCTGTTGTCGCTGCGCGTCGATGTGCTAAAGCCGCCGGCGGCGCAGGTCAAGCGCCTGCTGCAGCAGCGCCAGCGCGAGCTGGAGGCGCAGCGCCACACCCCGCTGTCCGCCGGCGCGCTGCGCGATTTGAAGGCGATCCTGGTCGCCGAGCTGCGGCAAAAGACCCCGCCCAAGACCAAGACCGTCGACATGATCTGGGAGCTCGATGCGCAGCGGCTGTATTTTTTCTCGCACTCCAAGGGTCTGAACGAGACCTTCGTGGGTCTGTTCGCGCAGACCTTCAACCTGCCGATCGATCTGGAAGGCCCCGGATTCTGGGCGAGCCAGCTGGCGGAAGAAGAAGCGGCGCTGGCGGCTGCGCTCAAGGCGGCGCGGCCGACGCCGGAGCTCTTGCAGGGCTTCATCGGCCTGCGCCCCGGTCCGCGCGTGCTCGATGAAGTGGAGATGCTGAGCACGAGCCTCTCCGCCGCGGCCGCCGCCCCGTAGCCGCGCCTCGCCGCTCGCGATAAACCCAAAGAAGTTCACGATCCGCCAAGGAATAGGAAGTCCCCATGGCCAAGCAAGCAGAGCGTCGGCGCAGTGAGCCTTCGCTGCGCGAACAGATCGCCGAGTCCGGCGAGACCGAGCAGAGCACGACCCGCATCGCGCTCAACGAAGAGCTTACCGATCGGCGCTTTCTGGGCCGCGAGTTTCTCACCTGGCTCGTCTATCACTCCGACGGCTCTTCGACCGGCGAGGACGAAGACTTCGACATCGACTTGGAGGAAGACACAAGCAGCGGGCGCTTTGATAAGAGCGAGCGCTGCGACGCCTTCCGCGTGCTTATCGGCGAGCGCGTGATCTTAAAGGCGCTTGGCGACGGCAGCGGCGAGATCACCGCCCGCGGCGCCGCCACCGGCCAGAGCGCCGATGTCCGCTACGCCATCGCCGGCGGCTTGACGGTGCGCGAGGTCGATCTGCTGTTCGCCCGCGGCGACCGCATCTGGCAGGCCGCTGCCAACGCCGAAAACTTCGATCTGAAGCGGGTCAAGCTCCCGGCCTTGCTCAGCGAAGAAGACAGCGAGCGGGCGCACGAGCGACTGCAGCTCATAAGCGATCTGGACGCCATGCTGCGCGCCGCCTACGACGCTTTCCTGCGCGTCCGCCTCCATGCCGACTGGCAGCGCGACACCGTGCCGCGCCTGCGGGTGTGGTTGGCTCGCTCGATCTTGGAGAAGAAGCAGCTTGAGCTGGAGCTCGCCGCTGAAAAGTCCGCCGCCGCCCGCCGTGCCCCCGCCCGGCGCGCGCAGGTCATGTAGCGCTCAAGCGGCTCGACGGCGTCGGATCGTCGAGGACGGCGCGGATCTTTTTTACCAGATCGAACGGCGCAAACGGCTTGGGAAGAAAGGAATTCGCCGCTTCGCTCATCCGGCTGCGGACCACCGAGTCGTCCGTGAAGCCGCTCATGTAAACGACCTTCAGCTCCGGACGTTTGGAGCGCAGCGCCGCCGCCAGTTCGCGTCCGCTGAGCGCCGGCATCACGACATCGGTGAGCAAAAGGTGCAACGTTCCGGGATGGCGCTCGATTACCTGCAGGGCCTCGGCGCCGCTGCTGGCGGCGAGCACGACATACCCTTGCGCTTCCAGCACCAGGCGCGCCAGCTTGCGCACCGCTTCCTCATCATCGACCAGCAAGATGGTCTCGGCTCCGCCTTGGAGCGGCGGCGCCGGTGCTTTGGCGGCGCGGGCCAGCGGCGCCGACACGGCCGGGAACAAGATCGTGAACGTGGTTCCCAGGTGCAGCTGACTCTGCACGCTGATGTAGCAGCTGGCCTGCTGCACGATTCCGTAAACGGTGGCCAGACCGAGACCAGTTCCCTTGCCCGGTTCTTTGGTCGTGAAGAACGGCTCGAAGAGCTTGGCTTTCACCTCATCGCTCATGCCGCAGCCGGTGTCGGCGACCAAAAGCTGCACGTACCGGCCGGGCCGATAGTCGTGATAGCCCAGGGTGTCTTGGGTCAGAAGCTCGATATCGCGCGTCGTGATGGTCAGCTGTCCGCCCTTGGGCATCGCATCGCGGGCGTTGATGACCAGGTTGATGATCACCTGCTCCAGCTGGCCGGGGTCGACCTTGATCCGGCTGAGCTTGGGCGCAAGATTCAGCACCACGGCGATGTCGTCGGCGAACATGCGCCCGAACATCTGCGCCCGCGACTGGATGACGGTGTTTAGTTCCAGCACCTTGGGCTTTACCATCGTCTTGCGGCTGAGCGCCAGGAGCTGCGCCGTCAGCTCGGCGGCGCGGCGGCCGGCCTCGCGGATTTCTTCGACTTCGCTGCGCTGGGTGAGCTGGCTGCCTCCGAGCTCCGCGAGCAGCATATCGCTGTAGCCGTTTATGATCGTGAGCAGGTTGTTGAAGTCGTGGGCGATGCCGCCGGCCAATCGACCGATGGCTTCCATTTTCTGCGCTTGGTGAAACTGATCCTCAAGCTTGCGCCGCGCCGTGATGTCGGTCTGAATGCCGACGAAGTGAGTGACGCGGTCGCCGCTTCGGATCGGCGCCAGGCTGAGCGCATTCCAAAACGGAGTCTGATCCTTGCGGTAGTTCAAGAGCTCCACCGAGCACGGACGGCCCTCGGAAATGGCATCGCGGACCACGGCGACCACCGCGGGGTCGGTGTCCTTGCCCTGCAGGAAGCGGCAGTTGCGCATGAGGACCTCAGCCGACGAGTATCCGGTCAGGCGCTCAAACGCCGGGCTGACATAGATAATCGGATTATCTGGGAGGGTCGCGTCGGTGATGATGATTCCCTGCGACACCGATTGGATCGCCCGGTCGCGCAGCCGCAGCGCCAGCTCCACGTCTTTGACATCGGTGATGTCTCTTATGGAGCCGGCCATGCGCACGGCTTGGCCCTGCTCGTTCAAATCGGCCTGCCCGCGTGAGCGGAACCAGCGGTACGCGCCGCTGCGGGTGCGCAGCCGGACCTCCAAATCATAGGGAGTGCGCTGCGTCAGGTGGATCTGGAGCGCTGCCCTTATGCGCTGCAGATCGTCGGGATGGACGCGCGAAATGAAGGAGCTGCGGTGGTTTGGCAGCTCATCCTCGGTGAAGCCGAGCAGCTCCTTCCAACGCGGGGAAAGATAGGCCTCATCGGTCAGGATGTTCCACTCCCACAAGCCGTCGCTGGTGCCGCGGACGGCGCGGGCATAGCGCTGATCGCTTTCGCGCAGGCTGAGCTCACGTTCCCGCAGGGCCGCTTCGGCAAGCTTCAGCTCATGGATATCGGTGGAGGTGCCAAACCACTCGCCCGGCTTGCATCCCGGCACCGCCCGCGACAAAAACCAGCGGTACGCTCCGTCGCTGGCCCGCTTCATCCGGAGCTCTTTTGTATACATCGTGGTGGAGTGCTGGGCCTTTGCCCAGCCCTCCATGACCTGGTCGTAGTCCTCGGGATGGAGGATCTGTCGCAGCGTCTTGCTGGTGGATTCTTTGAAGCCGGTATACTCGTAAAAGCGCTGGTTCAGGTAGGTCGTCTCGCCGTCTATGTTGGAGCACCAGACGATCTGCGGCAGGGTCTCAAGGAGCTGCTCGAAGTCGAAAGGAACGCTTTGTCGCGAGCGGGTCGCGCGTTTGCTGCGTTTGCGCGCGCGCGGTGCGGGAGCCGCGGCCGCTTCGGTATTCTGACGGCGGCGCAGCTCAAGCTGGCAGACCACCTGGCGCCCGAGCGCGGTCAGCGATTCCTGCTGCGCCGCGGTGAGCTGATGCGGACGGTGATCGAGAACACACAGCGTGCCGATGCAAAACCCATCGGGTGTGACAAGAGGGGCGGCGGCATAAAAGCGAATCTTGGGCGCTGCCGTGACCAGGGGATTGTCGCAGAACCGCTCATCTAGGAGGGCGTCGGGAACGATAAAGGGAGTCGTCCCCAAGATCGCGTGGGCGCAAAACGAGATCGCGCGCGGGGTCTGCGGCAGCTCGAATCCGAACCGGCTTTTGAACCACTGGCGATCGCCATCGATCAGCGAGATCAGCGCGGCCGGGACGTTGCACAGCTGCGCCGCCAGCCGGGTGCAGTCATCAAATGGGGACTCGGCAGGCGTATCAAGTACAGCGTAGCGCTGTAGCGCGGCAAGCCGCGCGAGCTCATTGGCCGGAATGCTGGCCGACTTCATAGGCACCCCCTAACCATCCCAGTCCAGCGGTGGCTCCATTTTACCCAAATGAGTCTTTTTTACGCATCCTCCGCGCAAAAAAAGCAGCACATGTGGGCAAGCGGCCCACGTTGCAGGAGAAAGTTTTTGGGTTAGAAGCGAAGTTCCAGGGTTGCCGGAGCCGCGGGGGCAAGGCCCGCCGGGGCATCCGGAGCGGTCGGCAGGATCGAGGGCAGCGGCGGCGGCGGCGGGGTCGGGGTCAGCGTCGGCCGCACCGGCGGCGGGGTCGGGGTGCTGCGTCCGTACGCCAAAAGGACGCTCCCGGTGATGCCGAAAGAGACTGCGGATAGCGCGAACACGAAGCGCGGCACTGGATCCAGAGACAGATTTTCCGGGTGCTCTACCGCGTTATAGATAAGCGAGCCGAAAAACCCGACTAGCGTGGCTCCGGCCAGGCTGAGCAGGACCACGCCCGCCGTGCGGCAGCGCCGGCGCACTGGATCGTCGGGGACGGTGGGGCGCGGCGCCGCGGGAGCCGCTGCTGCAGGAGCCGGCGCGACCGGGCGGGGCGCCACCGGCGGGCCCGATCCCGAAGCGGTGCCCGAAGCGGTGCCCGAAGCGGTGCCCGATTCGGCGGGCGGCGCACTTGTCGGCGCGGCCGCCGGCGCCGCGGTTTGGCGGGTCGAACACGGCGGCTCGGCGCAGGGAGCGGTCTGCGCGTGCGCCAGGCGCACTCCCAGGCCAAGCGCGGCCGGCGATAGGGCCAGCACGAGTCCAAGGAGCAGCGACCGCAATAACGACAGCGATGGCGCTCGCGATAGGGGCAGCGATCGTGATGGCGGCGTTGGGCAGACCGTACGCGGTTTCATGCAGCTGCCCTGAGCCTAGCGGATCTTGACGCAGGCGTCAGGCGTCTCGTGCCCGGCCCGAAGGCCCGCAGGCGGCGCGGCCGCAGCTTGACTCCCCCGTCTGCGGACGGATACGATAAACCGGTGCAGCCTCTGGGAACGCATCTCCTGCGGCAGGAGGGGGATCTGGTCTGGGTGGTCTTGCGGGGGGTCTTTTCCGTGGACGATGCCGCGGCGCTGTTTGCGATCGTCGAGAAAGTGCAGGCGCAGCACGGGCGCTTCTTTCTGCTGGGGGATCTCAGCGCGACCGAAGTCATGCCCGCCGACACCCGGCGCTGGATCGCCCAGTGGAGCCGCGTCCACGGCCAGCCTACCGGCGCCGCGTTTTACGGCGCCAGCCTCCTTGTCCGCACCTTCGCCATGATGCTGCACCGCGCCACCAACTTGATAAGCCGCGGCAGCGCCCCGCTTTATTTCAGCCGTACGGAGCAGGAAGCGCTCGACTGGCTGACCCCCCAGCGTCAGAAGCTGACCGCGGCAAAGTAGGCGCCGCGCCAGACCGCGACGCCGCGGGCGCAATGCTCTGCCGCCAGACCGCGACGCCGCGCCATGCGACGTGGCGGCTGCAGGGCCCAGAAGCGTCTGCAGCCATGATTTGTTCACAACCCGAACATCGGCTGTCCCCAGGTGGTCTTCACACTGATCCGTGTTGGCTGAATCCCAAAAGACACGGAGTACCCCGATGAAGAAAAAAATTCTGCCTGTCGCCCTGCTTGCATCCGCCCTGCTGACCAGCGCCTGCGGCAGCACGTACACCGTCATCGATCGCAGCGAGGTGCACGCCAGCTCCAACTCCACCACGGTCGCCCACACCCTGCTCCCCGGCAACGAGCGCAACCCCGCCCTGATCGAACACCTGGCCCTGGCCGAGGAGCTTTATCAGCAGAAGCTGCGGCTCCTCAACGAGCGCCGCAACAAGGCCCGCGCCCGCAAGCGCGATCTGAACTTTGCCTCCTTCGGCCTCATGGGCGCGGCGGGCCTTGGCGTCGGCGCGCTCGCCATCGGTTCGGCGGCCGGCAGCGGTGATAACGGTCAGGCGCTTTTGACCGCGGGCACGGTGTCGCTGGTCGGCTTGGGAATCGGCACCATCCTGCAGCTGACGGCGGCGATGCAGGAGGAGCCCACGGTCGCGGATGACAAGATCCGCACCCTGCAGCGCTCCTACGAGACCATGCTCGAGCGCGTGCGGACGATCAACCAGCGCGCGCAAGAGGTTCCGGCCGAAGCGCTGCACAGCCAGAACCAGCTCGCCGGCATCATCGAGACCTTCATCAATGAGACCCTCCAGGTGAACGTAAAGGGGTAAGCCATGCGCAAGCTCAGACCCGAAAAACCCGGCGATGGCGAAAGGCCGCAGCGGTGGGCCTGGATGTGGTGGGCGCGGCCGGTGGCAAAGAGCCTGCCGTGGAGCTTCATCGTGCTGCTGCTGCTGGCGGCGGTGGGCGGCGGCTGCGCGTCCTTTGTGGCGACGCCGCCGGATGTGCGGCGCCTGGATGGATTTCCGCTGCGCCGTTTCGATCGCGTCGATGCGGCGATCTATCGCTCCGGGCAGCCGACTTCGCAGCAGCTGCATGAGCTCACAAATCGCTACGGAATCCGCACCGTGCTGAAACTAAATCACGGACCGGAGGACATCCCGGCCGGCGTCACCGTCATCCACCGGCCGCTCAGCGTGATGACGGAGCCAAGCCGGCAGGAGCTGCAGGAAATCCTCGATACGATCGAGCGCAGCCCCAAGCCGCTCCTCATCCACTGCACCCATGGCGAAGACCGCACCGGTCTTATCGTCGCGCTCTATCGCCTGCGCCGCGGCCTCCCCGTGGATCTGGCGTACGCCGACATGCTGCGCCACGGCTTCCACCAGTATCCCGGCGTCTTCGCCGCCTGGCTGCGCAGCGCCGGCTGGAGCATTTAGGATGTTTTCGCTTAGGGCAGCATGCGGATGGAGCGGAGCAGGGACTCGGCTTCGCTTTTTACGGTGTTGCTGTCGATCATAAGACCTATCTCGACGACATCGGGGACGCCTTTGGCGGCGCGCTCCGGATAGGCCAGGCGGAAGTCGGCATCGACATCGCGCACGAGGGTGCGCAGCTCGCCGGGGCGATCGGCGCCGCGGCCCAAGGCGATGTAGCGCATGAACTCGCCGTACTTGCGCTCGCGTCCGACTTCGCCGCCGCTCTTCCAGGCGCCGTCGGCCCAGACATAGGCGACGGTGTCGGCGATCCGCTGGCCTTGATAGAAGTGGCGCGGTCCGTCGAAGGCGACCAGCAGGTAGAAGCAGGCGTCGTTGCGGTCGGAGTCGGTTACGTCCGCGCCCTTGCCGGGCAGCCGCAGCGGCGCCATCGTCACCTCCAGGTGGCGGCGCTCCGCCGGATGGACGCGGAAATCGCTGGGCGTCACGCGCACGATGACCTTGTCTTCGCGTTTGAGCAGCTTCCACAAAAGGACCGATCCCGCCGCCGGTCCCGGTCGCGCGACCAGATGCAGGGCGCCGCCTTGGATGAGAAAATAGGCGGGGTCGCCGAACTTTACGTCCCAGCGTCCGGCTTTGCGGGTCAGCCAGCCGGCCATCGCCGCGCCCGCCGGCGTGTCGGCCTCCTTGGCCAGATCGACGATGGTGAGCGGCTCGACGGCCCAGACCCGCGGGCTTGCGAGCCCGATGCCGATAAGGGTAAGCGCGCCCAGCAGCGCCTTTGAGAGAGAGAAAAAACGGCGGCGGCGTTGGAGTTTGCTTCTGCCTTTTTCGGTTCGCATGGATCTGGCCCTGCCTCGGCGCTGCGCGCTAGGATAGCGCGGCTTCCGCATTAGGATAGCCAAAAGCGGCAGGCGCGGCAGCGACTCGGCGCGCTCACTCCTGGCGCAGCGCTTCGATCGGGTCCAGGCGCGCGGCGCGGTAGGCGGGGTAGGCGCCGAAGAGCACGCCGACCGTCACCGCGAACAGGCTCGCCATCGCCACCGCGTCGGCGGAGATCTCGGTCTGCCACTGCTTGGCGCGGCCGAGCAGGTCGGCCCCCAGGATCCCGGCGGCGATTCCGGCGCTGCCGCCGATGACGCTGAGCAGCACGGCCTCGCTGAGAAACTGCATCCGGATATGCGCCTCCCGCGCGCCGATCGCCATGCGCAGTCCGATCTCCCGCGTCCGCTCGCTGACCGCCACCAGCATGATGTTCATGATGCCGATGCCGCCGACCAGCAGCGACACCGCCGCCACACACGCCATCCAGTAGGCGAACGTGCGGCTGGCTTCGAGCTGCGCGTTGAGAACTTCTTCGGGATGCCGGATATTGAAGTCGTCCTCATCCTCCGGCCCCAGGTGGTGGCGCTGATGCAAAAGCGCGCTCACCGCCTGCGCCGCCAGCCCGACCGCGTCCGCACTCACCGCTTGGCACTGAATGTCGTCGAGCCAGCTGTTGCCGGAGATCTTCCGCAGCACGGTGGTGTACGGCATGAAGATCTGATCGTCCTGATCCTGCCCGGTCGGCGATTGGCCCTTTGCCTGCATCGTGCCGGTGACAAGACATACAAGGTGCTTGACCCGGATCGACTTGCCGACCGGATCCTCATCGCCGAAAAGCGTCGCCACCACCGTCTGACCAAGGACGCAGAGGTTTTCGGCCCGCTCCACATCCAAGGAGCTGAACGCCGCGCCGGCGGCCACCGTCCAGTGCCGGATGTCGAAGTACTCCGGGGAGACGCCTTTGATCCCGGTCTGCCAGTTCTTGTCGCCGTAGATCACCTGGGCGCGGCCGTCGGCCTGCGGCGAGATGCTGCGGATGAGCGGCATCTGGGTGCGGATCGCCTCGGCATCATCGAGGGTGAGGGTCTTGGTCTGATGCGTGCCGAGGCGCACCCCGTCGCGCGTGCGGCTGCCGGCTTCGACCCACACCAGGTTGTCGCCCAGGTTCTGCAGCTGCTGGCGCAGGGCGATGGCGCCGGCGTTGCCGATGGCGACGGTACAGATCACCGCCGCGACGCCGATGCTGACCCCGAGCACGGACAGGGCGCTGCGCAGCTTGTGGCGGCCGAGCGCTCGGACGGCGGAGTGCAGGGCGACAGGAACCATCGCTGCAGCTTACGCGGCGGCCGGGTGGACTCGCGCCGGCTTCAGGCAATTTTCATTTTCGCCGCCCGGCCCGCGGCGCATCGGCGCATGCAGGCCGACTTTTGGCTTCGCCCCCTAGGCCGTGTTATGGACTTGGCCATGACCAACATGCGGGCTCCGATAAGCGGCTGGGTGGCGATCTCCATCGGCATCATCATCTCCACGGCCATCGCCGCGCAGTCCTGGGTGCGGGTACGGCTGCACCGCGACCGCGCCATCGATGTCACCGGTTCGGCCAAGCGGCGCATCGTCTCGGATCTCATTGAGTGGCAGGCCAGCATCGCGACCGAAGACAAGGACCGCACCGTCGCCTATAAGGCGCTGCACGAGCACGTCGGCCGCACCCTGACCTACCTCAAGCAGCAGGGCATCACCGACGCCGAGCTGCGCGTCTCCTCCGCCAGCACCGAGCAGCTCACCGACACCGAGTACGAAGGCAAAGGCGAAAACCGCATCGAGCGCAAAGTGAACAAGGGCTACCGCACCACGCAGTCGATCGCGGTCTCGTCCAAGGACGTGCCGAAAGTGGAGCGGGTCTCGCGCGAGGTCACCCAGCTCATGGAGAGCGGGGTGCCCATCACATCCGAGTCGCCGAGCTACTACTATACTCAGCTCGGAGCGCTCAAGATCGAGATGCTCGCCGAGGCCGCCCGCGACGGCCGCATCCGCGCCGAGCGCATGCTGGCGTCCACCGGCGGGGCGACGATCGGCAAGCTGCGCCGCGCCGACATGGGCGTCATCAACATAAACCCCGCCAACTCCACCGAGGTCTCAAACGAAGGCAATAACGACACCTCATCCCTGGAGAAGGACATCCTGACCATCGTCCACTGCTCGTTCGAGCTGGATCAGTAGCCCAGTAGCCCAGTAGCCCAGTAGCCCAGTAGCCGCCGCGGCGCCCGCCGGCGGCGCCGGCCAAGCCGGCTACCCTTGGCAAATTCGCAGGCAGAAGGCGTGGGTCGGGTCGGTGTCCGGCGGGCACTGCTCCTGCAGCCGGACCTTGGCCTGGGCCAGCGTGAGGTTCTGATCATCGGCCGCGGTGATGCGCACCGAGAGCTCGATCGGCGCCGACAGGACGCTGACACCGATCGGCGTCGGGCACATGAAGCTGGCGATCGGGTCGGGGGTCTGCCACAGCTCGGTGCTGGGAATGGTGATGAAGCCGGAGGTGGTCAGGACCCGCTGCCGCGCCGAGCCATCCGGCGGCAGGCGATCGGCGATGCGGGATACCTGCACCCGCCCAGAGATCCCTTGCGTGCGGTACAGCACCCACACATGGAAGCCGCCCTGCGCCCCCGGCGCGAGCTGCACCATCTGATCGTCCACCAGATCCACCCAGCGGGTGTCGCCAAAGCGCGGCACATCGATGGTCCCCAGGGTCAGCGTCCCGACCGTCGGCGCCATGTCGACCGGCGCCTCCGGCGGCGGCTGACAGGCGGCGGCAAGACCCACCGCTGAAAGTCCGGCGATACGGAGCCAGCGCCCCCGGTCCATGCTAGCCGCCCTCGCGATCGCGTTTGACCCCGACCTTGTTCTTGATCTCCGGCTTAACCAGGGACTCGGAGTTGGGGATAAACCGGATCTCGGTCTTTATTTCAAACGATAGGGAGGTGAGAAGCTTCTGCAGCTCGCCCGACAGGTTCACGGTCTCAAGGAAGTGACGCACCTCACTGCCAAAGATGCGCAGCACCTCGTCCTTGGACGCCGAGGCCTGCATGATGAGGTAGGCGGCGACGTCGCGCGGCAGGTTAAACTCCGACACCAGGCGGCGGATGCCGTCCTCGCCCGAGCTGAAGGCGGTGGTGCCGGCGTTGATCGCCCGCCGCACCACATCGGGGAGCAGCTTCTCCAGCCGCTCGCGCAGGCGGAGCTCATCGCTGTTGTCGTCATGCGCAGAGGAAGAGAAGCCGGCGGCATGCGATCCGCTGGGCGTCCCCGCGGAGCTTGCGCGCTCTTTGGAATCATGGCTGGCCATATCTCTTGGATTACCGCGACGGGGAGAGGCCGTCAACTTGTCGCGGCCGATGGGGCTCGGTGCAAGGCCGGTGCGGAGCGTGGCACTGATACGGCGGCGGCAAGGCGGCGGCAAGGCGAAGCTTGGCCGATGTCGGCTCGCGGATCGCCTGGCACATGCGCTACTCTCTACCGCGATGAGCAGTCACTACTTTATTTGGATCGATGGCCGTCCGGTACCGGGCAACGAAGCGCGGGTGCCGGTGCTCGACCGCGGATTTCTTTACGGCGATAGCGTGTATGAAGTCACGCGGACGGTGAATCAGAAGCCGCTCTTTTACGATCTGCACTGCGCCCGGCTGCACAGCTCAGCGGGGGGGATCGGCATGACCCTGCCCAAGCAGAAGGAGATCGACGCCGCGGTCAACGACACCATCCAGGCCGCCGCCCAGCACGCCGCGGAGCTTGCCGCCGTGACCCTGCCCGACCACGCCGCTGCCGAAGCGGGGAAATCCGGCGCTGAGCGCAGCCGCGAGTTCTACGTGCGCATCATCGTCACGCGGGGCGCCGGCGATCTCGATCTCGATCCCTCGGCCGCGGATGCGCCGCGCCTGGTGGTGCTGGTCAAGCCGCTGGCGCTGCCTTCGCCGCACCTTTACCGCGAAGGCGCGATGCTGGCGACCGTCAGCCAGCGCCGCAACGCTCCCGGCCATGTCCCGCCGGAGGTCAAGTCCGGCAACTACCTGCCTTCGGTGATGGCGCTGGCGGCGGCGCGGCGGCGCGGCGCGTATGAGGCGCTGATGCTCGACATGCACGGCCAGCTGAGCGAGGGCGCCTCCTCCAACTTCTTCGCCGTGATCGGCGGCCGCCTGGTCACCCCGCCGCGCTCGGTGGGAATCCTCGCCGGGGTCACCCGCGGCATGCTGCTCAAGCTGGCCGGCAGCTTCGGCATCGCGGTCAGCGAAGAGCCGCTGTCGCTCGCCGACGCCCTGGCCGCGGACGAGGCGCTCATCACCAGCAGCATCCGCGGCATCATGCCGGTGGTGCGCATCGATCAGCACCAGATCGGCACCGGCTACCCCGGCCCGGTGACCCGCCGCCTCATGCACCAGTATGAAAAGCTCATCGGAGAGAGCCGGTGACGCCGCGGCGCCGCGAGGTAAGGTAGACGCCGATGCCGCGCTGGTTCCTGATCCTCAACGGGGTGGCGCTGCTCCTTATGGGGTGCTCGCTCCTTTTCATGCGGCTGCGCGAGCGGCCGCTGTACCGCCACCTGCTGGGAATTTTCTGGGCGCTTCTGTGCTGCGGGATGGGGGGGACGCTCTTGCTGATGGCCCAGGGCTACCTGGGCCAGCCGGGTTTTACGCCGAAGCCGCCGGCGATAAAAGACTTCCGGCGGCCCGGCGATCGCGAGTTTCCCACCGGCCGCTGACCAGGCAGTCCGGGCCGCCTACTTGAACTGCTGCGTCCCTTGGACCACCGCGGCCGGCATCAGCGCCACGCCGCTCTCGGTGAGCTGCTGGCCGTCGAGCGCGGTGATGCGGAAGGTGAACGGTCCGGGACCGGGGTTACTCGACCTTATGTAGTAGTTATAGGACTGCTGCTCGAGCGTTATCCAGCTATTGCCCTGCTGCAGCTCAATCTTGTTGATCGGCAGACGGCTGTTGCGCACCTGCACCGCCATCCAGTACTGCGAGCTGCCCTCCTTGAAGCGGAACGACACCGGCCCGCTGACCGTGCACGCCACCGGAACCCAGGAGATCTTCACCCGTCCCGCCGACTGCTCGGCGATGCGCGTGAACGCCTGCAGCGACAGATCGAGATCGCCGGTCTTGCACTCCGGACAGCGGTCGACGATCCGCACCGTGACCTTGCCGAGCGGCCCGGTCACATCGGCGCACATCCCGCAGACGCTGCTGTTGGCGTACTGCGGATCGTTCATCGCCGCGACCAGCAGATCACCCGGCGACGGATCATAGGAGCAGTTCCCGCTGCCGTCGGCGCCGTAATAAGTTCCTTCGCCCATCTGCACCGTGCCGATGGTCGGTTCAGAGCCCGGATTCTGCATCGAGCCGGGGTTTGTGCCGGGGCCGGCGCCGCATCCGGCCGCGGCAATCATCCACCCGACCGCCGCCGCACCGATGACACTTTGCCACTTACGCGAGTTCAATTTCTTCATCACGACCTCCTGCGAACAGTAATAAGAGGCGTCTTGGTCGGTCCGTTGCGCGATTAGGAATGATTGTCTCTTTGGACCGGCGCATTCATCTGTCTGTTATTTATTTGGCATTGATTAGTTATTGCTCTGGCAACGTGTCGCTACTTCGCCTTCCCAGGCTTGGACGGCGGCCAGGCAATCATGCCGCTGCCGATGAGCGTCAGGCCAAGACCGGTTCCCAAAAGCGCGCCGCCCAGGGCGCCGGAGTAGTACTGCGGCTCTAGGAGGTTCGTGCAAGAGTGAATCCCGGCGGCGGAGTAGCACTTGCCATCCACATACAGTCCGGAGACGCCGAACCCGCCGATGACGACGCCGGCTCCAAGGAGGATGCCGCCCACCGCCAGCCGCCAGCGCGGACGGCGCGGGGGCAGCGGCGGAGGCGGCGGCGCGGCCTTGGGCTGGGCGCTCTGCTCCGGCGTAAGCTCGATGTGCACCGGGACGGACTCGCCGTCACCAAGCTCGATGCTGCGCTGCTCCGGTAGAAATCCCGGTTTGCGCACGGCGATCGCCACCGCCCCGCTGAAGCGCGGCTGCGAAAAAGGAGTCTTTCCGACCGTCGCTCCGTCCATGACAACCTCTGCTCCATCCGGTACCGAGTCAATGCTCAGCGTCGCCGGATGACGCAGCAGACCTTGGGCCAGGACCTCGCGCGTGGCTTCTTTCAGAAGCTGCGCGGCTTGCTCCGGGGTGCAGGCGGCGCAGTCCTTTTTGCTCACGGCCGCGGGCTGCTCGACCTCGGTGTGAAACAGCCGGACGGCGATCTGCCAGAGGCTGCTCGGGCCGGGAGCTTCGCGGCGGCTGATGCTCGCGTCCAAGCTGTGTTCGAGCTGGTTCTTGCGGGCAAGCTCACGCTGGCAGCGCAGGGTCGTGCGGCACTCGGTAAGACTCGGCTCGACCAGCAGCGCCGCCTCGAGGTCGAGCAGCGCTTGCTGCTGCGCTTGCGCCCCTTGCTCCGCCGCATCGTGGAGCAGGTTCTGCGCGTCCTCTTTGACCCCTTTATACGCGACAGCCCAGAGCACCGCCGGCCGCAGCGAGATCAGCACCGCTCCGGTGCCGCGCTTGAAGCGCATCTCCAGCACCCGTCCGTTTTGCACCAGCACCGGACTTTCCTGCCGCGCCGCTTTGTACAAAAGCGCCACCCGATGCTCGCCCGGCGCGAGCAGCAGCGGATGCGACAGCGGCAGGTCGCCGACCAGCCGATCGTCGATCCACAACAGCGCTCCCGCCTCTCCCAGCACGATCACCTGGCCGCTCGGCGGGCGCAAAAGGCTGATCACGCGCTGCGCCTCCGCCACCGCCGCCTCATCGGGGATGCGCGCCGGATCGGCCAGATAGCGGCGCATCAGATCCTGCGCATCCAAGACCCGCTGCTGACCTAGCGCGACCCGCCCCAAGTAGTACAAGACATCGGCCCGCCGCTTGAGCGCAAACGCCTGGGTCAGCGAGGTCGTGGCGAGTCGCCAGTCCTTCTGCTCGATCGCCGCTTGCGCGCGGCCGATGTGCGGCTGGCTGGCAGAAGTGGCGGCGGCATCGGCGCGTCGCGGCTGGGCCTGCGCGACGGGAATCGCCGGCGACCCGCCCGACAGCCGCGGTGCTCCCAGCAGCGACCCCAGTAGCGATCCCAGTAGCGCCAAGACAAGCCGTAGGACCTGCTGCAAGCCCGGTTTGCGCACTGTCTCTGAGAATATCACGACAGCCGCCAAACCGTTGCGGCATCGGCGCGGCGCGCCCCGGACGGCGCGGCGGGCTTACAGAGACGGCGCCGGGTATACTCGGACCACGGAGTTTTCGTCGATCGTCTCAGCGATGACCAGCTGCTGCTTGCTCAGGCAGGGGTAGCCGCCAAGGGCCATCGCGGTGGGCAGTCCGGAAAGCGGCAGCTCCACCACCGGGGCGGCCAGCTCTCCCGTGGCGCTCAGCTTGAACGCGAAGACGGTGGAAAGGAGCTTCGCCGCATGGGTGCCGGCGACAAAAGCGCTGATGGTCTGTCCCCCGTCCCCACTTGCCGCGGCGAGAAACTTTGGCTCATAGCCGGCCGGAAATCGGTATGCCGGCGATGCCGAGCTCAGATCATAAGGCCGGGTCTGATCGCCCACCGCCACCAGCTTCGATAGGATGAGCTGCGGCGTGCCGCTTACCACTACCCGAACCAGCTGCGGGCTTTCGAGGAAGTCGCCGATTGCCAAAAGCTCGTTGCTGTTGCCCAGGGTCTTGGCGCCGCCCGCGGCACAGGGAGAGACGCTGGATAAGCAGCCTGACAGGACCATCTCCCCGGCCGCGTTGAGGGTGGAAAAGACGTAGTCCTGGTAGCCGTCTCCGTTGAAGTCGGCGTGGGCCGCATGCCAAGAGGTGCTGTTCGGGGCGGCGGCGATCGGCACCGAGGTGTTATACGACGGCGTCATCATGTCGAAGAGCGCCCAGTGCAGCGTCGCCGTCTGGGTGTTTATGAGAGAGAAGATCGGCTTGCGTTTGAGATCGATATCGACCGACGAAAAGCCCGGCTGGGTGGCGCCTGCCAGGCTCATTCCGTTTATGGGGAATACCGGGGCGCGGTTGACCTCAATCGTCATCGTACTCGGGTTCTGCTTGGACTGGTAGATCAAGTACCCATAGTCCGCCGAGGTCGCGTCGTATATAAGTCCCGCGGCGGTCACCGGCGTCGTGCTGAGCGTCGCGTCGCCGCACCCTGCGAGCGATGAACCATAGGCGGACTGCCCCTCAAAAAACACGCTCAGGTGCCGCATGGTGCTGGCCGCCGGCGGGATGCTGATACGCAGGCCGCTCACCGGGTGGCTGTTCGGCGCGCCCAGGGTGCCAAGGCCCACCGGCACCGGCGTCGATGGCCACGGCTGCAGCAGTCTGCCGTCGCTCGCTGGGGTCGCCAGATCGAAGCTCGGGCAGTACGGACTGCCGCTTTCATCGGTGGCCAGGCTGCGGTCGTCGCTACAGGTCAAGGCGGACTGCCACAGCCGCTCGCAGCCGGCCAGAACGGACAGACCGGCCAGGGCAGATAGACCGAACAAAGCGGATAAGCCGCAGAGGCCGGAGAAAATTGACAACTCGCCGCCGCGCCGCATGGCCCGCTCCCTACCTTGGCCGCGGCCGGCGCTTCGCATCGACCCCCGCTTCATGTTACAACCCCCTAACGTCGAAATTAACATGATCTCCGTCGGCAGTCTCGCTTGTTTTTTACCCCGTATCGGACTCCCTGATAGAGTCTCAAGGGGACCCGCGTTTGCCGAGTCTCAAGGCCAGTCCCAAGGCCTGTCCCAAGATCGGTCCCAAGATCGGGCGGGGACCGCGAAGGAGCCATGCGGATCTTTTATTTGACCACAGAGTTTCTGTGGCCGGCCCATCAAGGGGGGCGGGTGCGCAGCCTGGCGCAGCTGCGGCTCTTGTGCGCGCAGCCCGAGGTCACCCACCTCACCCTGCTCAGCTTCACCGAGGTGGCGATCCGCGCCGAGGAGCAAGCCGCCTTGCGCGCGGCGATCGTCCGGCCGCTTGACCCTGCGGCGCCGCCGCGCACCGACCTTACGGTGACGCTGTTGCCGCCGCTTTATCACCCCGTACACCTCAAGCAGGCGCCGCTTGCGCTCCTGCGCGTGGCGGCGCAGCGGGCGCGAACGGGGATTGCCTATCTTGCCACCAAGTGGCGCAGCGCGGCCATGCAGCAGGCGCTGAAGCAGGAGCTTGCCGGCGGCGGTTACGATGTCGTGTACCTGGATCACCTCGGCATGGCGCTGTATTTGCCGGAGGTGCGCCGCCTCTGCCCGCAGGCTCGCGTCGTCGTGGAAGAGCACAACGTGGAGAGCGACTTCTTCGCCCAGTTTGCCGCCCGCTTGCCGCCGCCGCTCGGTTCGCTGGCGGCGCGGGAATACGCCGCCGCGGCGCGCTTTGAGGCGCAGACCCTGGCAGCGGTCGATGCCGTGGTGACGATCTCCGCCCTGGATGCCGATGCGCTGGCGGCGCTAGTGCGGCGGCAGACTGGGAGCGAGGCGAAATTTCACGTGGTGCCGCAGGTGACGCACTCGCTGGAGCCGCAGCGGCCGGCGGTGGCCGAGCTGCGCCTGGGTTATGTCGGCAGCCTCACCTGGCACCCCAACGTCCGCGGGCTGTCCTGGTTCTGTGCGTCCGTCTGGCCGCAGCTGCGGGCGCGGCTGCCGGAGGTGCGGCTGGCGATCGCCGGCTCGGGTCTGGCGGTGGATGCGCGCGGCCGGCCGCAGGCTCCCAAGGACTGGCAGCAGCCGGGCATCGAGCTTTTGGGATATGTTGCCGACCTGGAGTCGCTATACGCGCGCTGCACCTGCATGATCGCGCCGATCCTGGGCGGCTCCGGGGTGCGCATCAAGCTGCTGGAAGCCCTGCGCGCCGGTCTGCCGGTCGTCACGACCACGGCCGGAGCGGCCGGCCTCCCGGTCACAAACGGCATCGAGCTCCTCATCGAGGACGAGCCGCAGCGCTTCGCCCAGGCCATCGTGACTTTGTGCCACGACCGACCGCTGCAGGAGCGCCTGCGCGCCGGCGGCTACGCCTTCCTTCGCGCGCACCACAGCCCAAGGCAGGCAGCGGCGGCGCTGCGCGCGGCCCTGGCCCTGGACTCGGCTGCGGCCGCGGCATCACCGCGCTGATTTAAGGCGTTCTCAGGCAAGCGGCGGCAGCTCGGCCTGGATGACGGCGTCTCCGGTCGGCGCCGCCCGCGCCAGCGTTCGGCCATCGGGAGCCAGGATGGCGGAGGCGCCGCAGAACTGCGTCGGCTGGTGCCCCGGCTCGGTCTCCATGCCGTAGGTGTTGGCGGCGACGAAGTAGCTGCGTACTCCCAGCAAGCGATAGCGCCAGTACGGCCGCACATCCAGCGATTCGTCCACCCAGTTGGTACAAAACGCAATCACGCGCGCCTGCACCCGCCGCAAGAAGCCGGTGAAGCGGTCGTCGTTCAGATCCATGCAGATCCCCGCGGTCACAAGTCCAAAGGGAGTCTGCAGCTGCGGGTACGGCTTGTCCCCCGCCTGCGCCCAGGTCGTGTCGGCCGGGAACAGCAGCCGCTTGCGATAGTTGTAAAGGAGCGACCCATCGGGCCCGATGAGCCGCGCCGAGTTATACAGCGGCCCCGCCGGCTCCTCCGTCCGCTCGGCGTAACCGCAGACGATGTAGCAGCCGTACCGCTGCGCCACCGCGGCCAGGCGCTGAAACCCGGGTCCGGTCGCGCTCTCGGTCCGCGCCCGCACCGCGTCGGCGTCACGGAACAGGTAGCCGGTGGTCGCCATCTCCGGACAGACCACGAGCTGCGCCCCCTGCGCCGCCGCCTGCTCGACCAGCGCCGCCAGCGCCAAAAGTGCCGCCGCGCCGTCCTGTTTATCGGGCTTGAACTGAACCGCCGCGACCTTCATCGTCCGCCTGCCGCCCCCACCCTCGGCGGCTTCTAAGAACACCTATCAAAACCTACTCCGGTGGCCATCCACGGCGGCCCCCGTGCTCACGGCCAAAAGGCCGCTCCGCGCGCTGGCCACCGCGGCTGTCCATCCTCGCCACGGTTTTGATAGGCGTTCCATACTCAGTGTACGGTATCACGCTTGGCCACTTTGCGGGCCGGCCGCGGCGGCTTCTTGTCGGTGGTGTCGCCTGGAACCTGCGCTGCCACGGCGCTGCTCGGCGGCTGGGTGCTGATGAGCGCCGCCAGCATCTTCTCCAGACTCGCCAGCTTGCCCGGACGCTTGGCGCCCGGCTTGGTCTGCTCCTGCACCATGGTGATGGCCGTCTGGATGGATTGGATCGCCTCCGGGGTCCGCCCAAGACCGTGCTGGATGCTCGCCCGCAGCTCGTACATGCCGATGCGGCGCGGTCCGGCGCACAAGGCGATGGCTTGATTGATCTGCACAAGCGCCGCATCGAGCCGCCCCATCTCATGGTAAAGCCGCGCGAGCCGCGCCGGCGGATTGTAGTCCCCCGGCAGCGCCTTCCGCGAGCCTAGGAGCATCGCCTCCGCCACCCCGTAGCGCTTGAGCCGCCGGTACGCCTCCAGCCGGTGGGCGTCGAAGGTCGCGGCCGCGGCGGGGTTTGCAGCCGCCTTGGCCGCGGCTTCCAGAAGCTCGGCGCGCCGCACCGCATAGCGGTCGCCGGCCGGCGCATCGCCCAGCGCATCGGCGAGCTCCGTCAGGGTCCCATACCCATCGCTGCGATCGTCGGCCAAAAGCTCCGCGCGCTCATCTTGCACAAGCCGCTCCAGCCGCGTCCGCAGGCGGCTGCGCAGCTTCTGGCGCTGATCGACATCGGTGAGGCTGCCCTGGCAGTCCGCGGCGTAGGCGGCAAAGTCGGTCGCCAGAGCGCTCTTGCCCAGCTCATCGAAGACCGAGTCGGCGAGCGCCGCGCAGGCCGCCTTGTCGGTCTCCCGCAGCGCCTGGATCTGACCCAGGCGCGCCTGCGCCCGGGCCGCCGGCTGCTGCGCCGCCTTCTCATACAGGCTCGCCGCTTCGCTCCACCGTCCGGTCTCGGCGGCCGCGTCGGCCTGGGCGAGCAGCGGCTCATGCGCCGGTTGCGGGCCGGACAGCTCGCGCAGCCGCAGCAGGAGCTCGCGCGCCGTCATGGCGCCGGTCCACCGCGCGACCACCTGCTCTTCCGCGCTGGCCTCCGAGCGCCGCGGATCCAAGACCAAAAGCGTCGGCCAGGTGGTGATCGGAAAGCGCCCGGTAAACGCGGTGCTCGTCGGCTGCTCCGTGTCGATGCTGGCGTAGACGAACCGGTCGGCGACCTCTTTGAGGATCGGATCGGTGAACACGAAGTTGCGCATGCTCAGACACGTGTGGCACCACAGCGCCCAGGCATCCACCACCAGCAGCTTGCCCGCGCTTTTCGCCTTGGCCTGCGCCGCGGCGAAGTTGTCTTCGATAAACGGCAGGACCATCGCCGGCCCCGACTCTTTGGCGGTCGCGGCCTCCGTCCGCGGGACCGCTCCCCCCAGCGTCAGCGCGACCAGCACGGTCCGAAGCACGGCGCGGCCGCGCCTCCATCTCCATGACGGGAAATACCGACGGCAAAACACATCGAGTTCAGGTGGCATGGCGCACCATACAAACCTCCTCTGCATTGGGCAATGGCAAACCGAGTTGCGTCCGGACCCGGCTTCACGTAACTAGTGGCGGATGCGCGGTCCGCTGCCTCAGAGTGCCTATGACTACGGTGCTCGCGCCTCGGGCGGGACGCACGGGGTGGTGCTGACCCGGCCGCAGGTGGTGGAGCTGATCTTGGATCTGGTCGGCTACACGCCGGAGCGGGAGCTGGGCGCACAAGTGCTGCTGGAACCGGCGTGCGGGCGCGGCGCGTTCGTGCTGCCGGCGGTCCGCCGCCTCCTAGAGTCGGCGCGCCGCACCGCGCGCTGCCCGGGCGAGCTCGCCCCCGCGCTGCGCGCCTACGATGTCGATCCGGCGCAGGCGGCGGCGTGCCGGCAAGCGGTGGTGCGGCTCCTCGGGCGCCACGGGGTTGCGGCGGCAAAGGCGCGGGCTCTTGCCGCCGCCTGGATCCGCCATGCGGACTTTCTGCTCGCCGATGAGCTGCCGCCCGCCGACTACGTGGTCGGTAACCCGCCCTATGTCCGGATCGAACAGCTCGCCCCGGTTCTGCAGGCGGAATACCGGCGGCGCCTCACATCTTTTTACGACCGCGCCGACTTGTATGTCGCGTTCATGGAGCGCTCCCTCAAACTCCTTTCCCCGGCCGGCACCCTGTCCTTTATCTGCGCCGACCGCTTCACCCGCAATCGCTATGGCGCGCCGCTGCGCCGGCTCATCACCCAAGACTACGCCCTGCGCTGCTACATCGATCTACACAAGACTGCTCCCTTTACCTCCGCGGTCGCCGCCTACCCGTGCATCTTGGTCATCGCGCAAAAGCCCGTACCGGAGCCTGCGGTTCCGGCTCCCGTGGTCGTCATGTCTTTAGCGCAAGCGGGCGCGAAACAGTGCGCCGCCGTGCTGCCGCTCTTGCGCGGGGAGCGCACAAGCTCTCCCGGCATCGACCTCTCTTATTACCCGCGCTTTTTTCATGGCGTCGCCCCATGGGTGCTCAGCACGCCGGCGCACCTTGCCGTTTTGCGCCAGCTGGAAGAGCGCTTCGCACCGATAGAGCAGGTGGGCGGGGCCCGCGTCGGCATCGGCGTCGCCACCGGCTGCGACCGCATCTACATCGTCGACCGCGGCGCGGCCATCGAGCCCGACCGCCTGCTGCCCCTGGTCCACCGCGATGATCTGCGCGACGGCCGGGTACGCGACGGCGGCCGGTGCGTGATCAACACCTTCGATGACACCGGACGGCCTGTGGATCTCGCGCGCTACCCGCTCCTGTCCGCCTACCTGGCCGCGCACGAGCCGGAGCTCCGAAAGCGCCACATCGCCCGCAAAAACCCCGCCGCATGGTTCCGCACCATCGACCGCGTCTACCCCGAGCTCGTCCAGACGCCCAAGCTCCTATTTCCCGATATCGCGGCGGCCGGCGCACCGATCCTAGAGCCCGGCCGCGCCCATCCCCACCATAACCTGTATTTCATCACCGCCGCCAGCTGCGACCTTGAGGTCTACGGCGGCTTGCTCAGCTCCAAAGTCGCGCTGTTCTTCATCTGGTCCTACGCCGTGAAGCTCCGCGGCGGCTACCTCCGCTTCCAGGCGCAGTATCTGCGCCGCGTGCGCATTCCCGCGCCGGCCGCGCTGGCGCCGGAGCTTTCCGCCGCCCTGCGCCAGGCCTTCCGCCGCCGCGATTTCCCGGCCTTGGACGCCCTTTCGCTCAAGGCCTACGAGCTGCCGCAGCTCCCCGATTTCCCTTTTATCGACACGCGGCGCTAATCCGTTCATGCAGCTGGTACCCACCCTGGGCGGCTGTACCTTGGCTGCATAAAAAGCTACGGTGGTGCAAAAGGCGTCCGCTGGAGCTTGTTCGCGCTGACGCCGCAGCTCAATGTCGATGCTGGGCCGATTCACGGAAGGAGTACGCGATGGACTTGGGAATCACGGGACGAGTTGCGCTGGTGGCGGCGGCGAGCAAGGGGCTTGGCAAAGCGTGCGCGCTGGCGCTGGCCGCAGAGGGGTGCCGGGTCTCGGTGTGCGGGCGTGATGCCGCGACCCTGGCTCAGGCGCGCGGTGAGATTGTCGCCGCGCACCCGCGGGCGGAGGTGCTGACCTGCACCGCGGATGTGGCCAAGGCGGAGGATCTGGCAAGCTGGGTGGAGCGCTCGGCGGCGAGCTTGGGGCCGGTGGATATTCTGGTCACCAATACGGGCGGGCCGCCGGCGGCGCGGTTTGCGGAGCTTGACGAAGCGCAGTGGCAGAGCGGGATCGATTCGACGCTGCTCAGCGTGGTGCGGCTGTGCCGCCTGGTGCTGCCGGAGATGCAGCGGCGCAAATGGGGGCGAGTGGTGCACCTGACTTCCTTTGTCGCCAAGCAGCCGGTGCCGCTGCTCACCATCTCCAGCACCCTGCGGGCGGGACTTTCGGCGCTGACCAAGACGCTGGCGGATCAGGTCGGGCCCGACGGCGTGACGGTGAACGCGGTGCTCAGCGGCCATGCCATGACCGACCGCCAACACCACCTGGCCGAGATCCGCATGAAGGAATACGGCATCACCAAAGAGGAATACTTCGCCCGCGCCGCGCAGGAGATCCCGCTGCGCCGCTTCGCCGCCGCCCGCGAGCTCGCCGAGGTCGTCGCCTTCCTCTGCTCCGAGCGCGCCGGCTATGTGACCGGCGTCTCCATTCCCATAGACGGCGGCCTATCGCGCGCCACGTTCTGAACCGAAGTGCAAAGGCTCAGGGATCGCTGCGCCCAGCAGGAAGAATCGTCGGCGAAGTGCCGCGGCCCGGCGCGGCGATTATTGCGGCGACTGCCTCGGCGATGACGCGCTCTTCATCAGTAGGGATGACGCGCACGGCGACCTGGCTTGATTCCGGAGAGATGACGGCAGCGCTTTTTTCGTTGCGCTCTTTATCTACAGCGATACCGAGAAATTCCAGGCCGGCGCAGATGCGCGCGCGGATGGCGGGCGCGTGTTCGCCGATGCCGCCGGAGAACACCACCGTGTCCAAGCCGCCGAGGGCAGCGGCGTACGCGCCGAGCCATTTTTTCGCCTGGTAACAGAACAGCTCAATCGCTTCGGCGGCGCGGCAATCGGATGCTTCCTGGGCCAAAAGCTCGCGCATGTCGGAGCTCGTCTCGGATATGCCAAGGAGCCCGGACTCGTGATTGAGGAGCCGCTCGAGCTGGTCGGCGGACATTTGGTTCTGGCGCAAAAGATAGGGGAAAAGACCCGGATCGAGCTCGCCGGTGCGCGTGCCCATGACGAGGCCGGCGGTCGGGGTGAAGCCCATGCTGGTGTCGATGCACTCGCCGTCCTTTATCGCCGCCAGGCTGGCGCCGTTTCCCAAGTGCAGGAAGATATGACGGCCGCGCGCCGCCGCCGCGCCGCACAGCCGCTGGAGCTCGGCCTGGAGGAAGGTGTAGGACAGACCGTGGAAGCCGTAGCGGCGGACGCCCTGGGCGGCGAAGCGGCGCGGCAGCGGCAAAAGGCGGGCGACGGCGGGCAAGGTGCGGTGGAAGGCGGTGTCGAAGCAGGCGACTTGCGGCAGCTCGGGAAACGTCTGCGTGCAGCTTTGGATGACAGCCAGCTCGGCCGGCAGATGTTCGGGGGCCAGGGGACTCAGGCGGCGGAGTTCGGTGAGCATGGCGGAGGTGATGACCGCGGGCGCAACGTACGTTTCGCCGCCGTGCACGATGCGGTGACCGATCGCCGCGGGCGGCGGCAGCGCGCGGCGGCGGAGCTCATCTAAAATAACGCCAAGGGCCGCGGCGTGATCCGCCGCCGACACGGAGCGAGGCGCGACAGCCGCAGCCCCAGCCGCAGAAGGCTCGCGAACGGAGAGGGCGGCATCGCGATGACCGATGCGCTCCAGATTTCCTGACAGCTGCCGCGCCGGCGGATCCCCAGGCTCGAACACGGCGAACTTGAGGCTGGAGGAACCTCCGTTGAGAGTCAGGATGGGAGCCTGCGTCATTTCTTTTCGTCCGCGTGGGCCGGCTCGGCGGGATTCCACTTCCAGTCGCGCACGCACGGCATGTCTTCGCCGTAACGGCGGGTGTGCTTCTTATGTTCGAACAGCAGCGCATGCATCGCTTGCTGCACGTACGCCGCCTTGGCGCCCAAGCTGGGAACGCGGGCGATGACATCCAGAACCAGGTGGAAGCGATCCAGATCGTTCATGACCACCATGTCAAACGGCGTCGTGGTGGTGCCTTCCTCTTTGTAGCCGCGCACATGCAGGTTGCCGTGGTTCTTGCGGCGATAGGTGAGGCGGTGGATGAGCCAGGGATAGCCGTGATAGGCGAAGATGATCGGCCGATCGCGGGTGAACAGGGCGTCGAACTCGGGATCGCTCAGGCCGTGCGGGTGCTCGCTCGGCGGCTGGAGCTTCATGAGATCGATGACGTTTACGACCCGCACCTTGAGCTCCGGCAGGTGCTGGCGCAAAAGCGATACCGCCGCCAGGGTCTCCAAGGTCGGCACATCGCCGGCGCATCCGAGGACCACATCGGGCTCGCTCCCCGCATCGTTGCTGGCAAAGCCCCAGATCCCGATTCCGGCGGCGGCGTGCTTCTCCGCCGCGTCCACGTCCAGCCACTGCGGCGCCGGCTGCTTGCCGGCAACGATGACGTTTATGTAATGGCGGCTGCGCAGGCAGTGATCCGCGACCGATAGCAGCGTGTTGGCGTCCGGCGGCAGGTAGACGCGGATGACATCGGCCTTCTTGTTGACGACATGATCGATAAAGCCCGGGTCCTGATGGCTCAAGCCGTTGTGATCCTGACGCCAGACATGGCTCGTGAGCAGATAGTTGAGCGAGGCGATGGGCCGCCGCCACGGCAGATGCCGGCTGACCTTGAGCCACTTGGCGTGCTGGTTGAACATCGAATCGACGATGTGGATAAAGGCCTCATAGCAGCTGAACAGGCCGTGGCGTCCGGTGAGCAGGTAGCCCTCCAGCCATCCTTGGCACTGATGCTCGCTAAGGATCTCCATCACCCGGCCCGCCGGCCCCTGGTGTTCATCGGTGGGAAGGACCAGGGCGGTGGTGGCGTTCTGGGTCGTCTCATACAGCGCGCCGAGACGGTTGGAGGCCGTCTCATCCGGACCGAAGACGCGGAAATTTTTGCGGTCGTCGTTCTGCTTCATGACATCGCGCAGAAACGGTCCCAGGACCCGCGTCGCCTCTGCTTGCGCCGCGCCCGGCACCGCGACCTTGACGCCGTACTTGCGGTAATCCGGGAGCCGCAGGTCGTGCAGGAGCAGTCCGCCGTTGGCGTGCGGGTTGCTCCCCATGCGCCGCGCACCCGTCGGGGCGAGCGCGGCAAGCTCCGGCATGAGCTGCCCGGACGCATCGAAGAGCTCCTCCGGCTTGTAGCTGCGCATCCACTGCGCAAGCAGCTGGACGTGCGCCGGCTGCGTCGCCATATCGGAGAACGGAACCTGGTGCGAGCGCCACGAACCCTCCGAAGGCTTGCCATCCACCTCTTTGGGTCCGGTCCACCCTTTGGGCGAGCGCAGGATGATCATCGGCCAGCGCGGCCGCTCGCTAAACCCGCCGCTGCGCGCGTCGTGTTGGATCTTGCGGATGTCCGCTACCACCTGGTCGAGCGTCGCCGCCATCTGCTGGTGCATCGCCTCCGGCTCCTCGCCTTCGACCATGTACGGCGTATACCCGTAGCCGCGCATGAGCTGCGTAAGCTCCTCCGCGCTGATACGCGCCAGCACGGTGGGGTTGGCGATCTTGTAGCCGTTGAGGTGCAGGATCGGCAGCACCGCGCCATCGCGCGCCGGGTTTATGAACTTGTTCCCATGCCAGCTTGTCGCCAGCGGTCCGGTCTCCGCTTCGCCGTCGCCGACCACGCAGGCCACGAGCAAGTCGGGATTGTCCATCACCGCGCCGTAGGCGTGCGCGAGCGAATAGCCTAGCTCGCCGCCCTCATGGATCGAGCCGGGGGTCTCCGGCGCGGCGTGGCTCGGAATGCCGCCGGGGAACGAGAACTGCATGAACAGCTTCTTCATTCCTTCGGCATCCCGGGTGATGTCCGGATAGATCTCGCTGTAGCTGCCTTCAAGATACGTGTTGGCGACAAGCCCCGGTCCGCCGTGTCCGGGACCGGCTACGTACAGGACGTTGAGATCCTGCTCACAGATGACGCGGTTTAAGTGGACGTAGATGAAATTGAGTCCGGGGGTGGTTCCCCAGTGTCCCAGGAGCCGCGGCTTGATATGGGCCAGCGTGAGCGGCTCCCGGAGCAGCGGGTTATCGTAAAGATAGATTTGTCCTACGGAGAGATAATTTGCGGCGCGC
The DNA here is from genome assembly GCA_937879845.1 of uncultured Myxococcales bacterium. Taxonomy (GTDB): domain Bacteria; phylum Myxococcota_A; class Polyangia; order Palsa-1104; family JAEUJZ01; genus CALFML01. The sequence goes on along the minus strand of CALFML010000310.1, from coordinate 2,687 downwards.
CAATAAGCGTGAATTTTTTGCAGTTGCTGCGGATTCAAAGGGGTGTTCATGACGGCAGTTTAATTGCAATCGACATGCCACCTACGAGCCAGAGGACTCGCCACGCCTTAGGACGGCAGCTCGCTGGCGGCTGACGCATTATTTGCGGCCTTCGGATCAGAGGGCGCAGAATTTGCGTGCTCGACGCGCGGCAACGCCCACTGCGCGATGACGCTCAGCTCGCCGAGGAGGCGGGCTGCTTGGGCTCCTCCTGCATGGACTGCGCGATCATCTGGATCGCCGCGGCGCGCTCGGCAATCTGCTCGGGCGTGAGGAACATCTTGAGGAAATCGCAGAGCTTGGGCAGCAGGCGGCCAAGCTCCGCCGGGGTGATGGCGTCGGGCGCAATCTCCAGGCTGCGGCAAGCCCGCGTCAGCACAAGCTGCGCCATCGTCCGACTTATGCCGAGCGAGGACAGCACCTTGTCGTACAACGACCCCGACGCGGCAACCGGCGGCTCGACCTCGGTCCCCGGCGGCACGGCGGCGCTGCGCTGCTCGCGGTTTTTTTTCCGTAGCAGCCCGCGAATCTGCGCGCAGAGCAGATCGAACCGGTGTGATTTGATAAGGAATTGATCGGCGCCGATCGCCAATCCCTGGCTCCGGCCGGAAGTATTCTCACTGGCGGTGAGCATAATCACGGGCGGCTCAAACTTGGGAGTCTGGCTGCGCAGCCGGCGGCAGGTCTCGATGCCGCCGATTCCGGGCATCACCATATCGATGACCACGCAGTCTACTTGCTCATGCTCCAAGGTGGCCAGCGCTTCCTCTCCGGTTGCCGCCTGCAGGACGGTGTTGCCCTCATGGCGCAGCTGGCCGGCCAGGGCGCTGAGGAACGTCGGACTGTCATCGACTAAGAGAAACCGCTTGCCGCCCAGGCTGCTCTTGCACAGATCATCGGCGAGCTTGAGCAGCTGCGCCGGCTCGAAGGGCTTGACGATGAATCCGTCGGGCCGCGGATAGGAAGGCCGTCCCTCTGTTTCCGGCAGAGAGTTGGCGGAGAGCAAGATGACCGGAATGTGACATAGCTCCGGATCATTTTTGATCTCAGAGAGCAGCGCGGCGCCGCTTCCATCCGGAAGCGTGATGTCCAAGATGGCCAAATCATAGCTCTGGCTGCGCAGCTGCGTGCGGGCGCTCGACAGCGTCCCGCACGCCATCACCGCGAAGTTGGCCGTGGTGAAGTGGCGGCGCAGCTCCATGCGCACGGTCAGGCTGTCATCCACGATCAGGACAAAAGGTTTCATAAGTTAAACAGCTCGATCTAGTCGCAACCAAGCCCGCAGCCGAAACAGTACGAATCGATCTCTGCGAGGGGTACTACATTTTTCCACAGACACCGATACGGGAACCGACTTCTCAACCGCTTAAGGAGCAAATCCTCGACGGAGAGATCCTGATTCAACGTAAATTAGTATATCATTTTCAGAATAATTATCATGATGATATTTTTATTCTGCCTAATCCTAACAGGTAGATAGCTCATGACTACTGGACTGCAGCGCTCCTATCTGCTCGTACAGTGTCGCTCCTGGCACTGCGCGCTGCCGCTTACAGAGGTTGTTGAGACCATGCGGCCGCTGCCGCTGCAAAAGGTGGCGGGCGCGCCGCGGTTTGTCCGCGGGCTGTCGCTTATCCGCGGTGAGCTCATACCCGTCGTCGACCTGGCGCGGCTCCTTGGATCCGAGGGCGGATCCGAGGGCGGATCCGAGGGCGGCGCAGAGGGCGGCGCGGAGGGCGGGCGGCTGGTGGTCGTGCGTACCGCGGAACGACGTCTGGCGCTGGCGGTGGACGCCGTGCTGCGCGTCCTGCCGCCCGAGCTTGCCGCCGGCTGCAAGGTGGCGCCGCTTTTGCGACAGGCACTGCCAGCAGAGGTTGCGGCGCTCGCCGTGCTTGATGGCGCCGCGCTTGCTGTACTGGAGTCTGTGAACGTACTTACGGAGGAGGCATGGGCGACGTTGGGGCCGCAGCTCACGCGGTGAGTGCGTTAACAGTTGAACGGTTGGAGGCGCTGCTGGAAGAGCGACTGGGTCTGTGCTGCGTCGATTGGCAGCGGGCGCGGCTCGCCGACTTGCTGGCGCATAATCGGCGCCTGCAGGAGGTGGGAGAAGGGTCGCGCCGCTTTTCCCGCGCCGAGCTGCAGCTCTTGGTCGAACAGGTCAGCGTTGGCGAGACCTACTTCTTCCGCGAGCCCGGGCACTTTTCCGTACTTGCCGCGACAGCGGTGCCGGATCGGTTGCAAAATCGGCCGGCCGGCCGGCCGCTGCGCATCTTGACGGTCGGCTGCGCTTCCGGGGAAGAAACCTACTCCGCCGCGATCGCGCTGCGCGACTACCATCGCGATATGGCCGCCGGCCGGATTGTCCTGCAGGGAATCGATGTCCACGCCGCCCTCCTTAGCAAGGCGGAGCGCGCCCGCTATTCAGCGTGGGCCTTGCGCGCGACGCCGCAGCACCTGCAAAAGGAGTGCTTCCGCCGCGACGGCCTGGACTACAGACTCCGCGATGAGCTGCGCACCCTTGTCCACTTCGAGGAACGCAACCTCTTCGATCTGGATGCGCACTTCTGGCGTCCAGGTTCGGTAGACATTCTGTTTTGCCGCAACGTCCTTATCTATTTCTCCGAGCGCTCCCTGCACCAGGCCATCGC
>CALFML010000309.1 GCA_937879845.1 uncultured Myxococcales bacterium | reverse complement strand
CCGAGTTCACCGCCAAGCCCGGCTTCGATCCGGAGGTCCACGGCGGCACCATCGTCCTGGCCGACTCCCTGGATGAGCTGGAGACCGCCTTTCAAGACGCCGCCGCCGGCGGGGCGGCGCGCCGGCCGTTCGCCGACATCTGCATCCCGTCGGTGTTCGACAAGACCCTGGCCCCGCCGGGCCACCACGTCATGTCGCTGTTCACCCAGTGGGTCGACCACAAGTGGGTCGCGGCGCCGCGCCCCGACGAGCTTGCGGCGTACGCCGACCGGGTGATCGATCGCGTCGAAGCGCTCGCCCCCGGCTTCCGCAGCAGCATCCTGCACCGCCAGATCATCGGCCCGCACGAAATGCAGGAGGAGTACGGCCTCGTCGGCGGCAACATCTTCCACGGCGAGCTCTCGGTCAGCCAGCTGTTCCACATGCGTCCGGCCCCCGGCTACGCCGACTTCCGCACCCCGGTGCGCGGCCTGTACCAGGCTTCGTCAGCGACCCACGGCGGCGGCGGCGTGACGGCGATCCCGGCGCTCCAGGTCGTCCGCCAAATCGAGTCCGCCAGCTGAACGAGTCCGCCGGCTGCGCGAGCCTACCCGCGGCGCGAGTCCGTCCGCGGCGCGAGCCTGCCGCGGCTTGAGTCCGCCCGCGGCTTGAGTCCGCCCACGGCGCGAGTCTGCCGCTGCGCGAGCCGGTCCGCGGCGCGAGCAAAACCGGACCGGCGTCTGCAGGCCGCTGGTATGATGAGGTTGTGCCACCAGTTACTCCACTCACCGACTATCCGCTGCTCCGTTTCCATGATGAGCGCGCCTCGATCGTCGCCGAGACGGCCGAGCGGGCGCTGCGCGTGGCGCTCGACAAGAGCGCCCCGGAGTACATCCTCAACGACACCTGCCTGCACGAGATCCGCCGTCTCACCGATAGTGCGGCGCAGCAGGAAGTGCGGCCGATGGGCGAGTGGAAGCGCCTGTGGCGACGCCTGGGCCACATGTCCACGCCGCAGCTCACCGAAGAGCTGTCGCGCCTGGTCGCCGCCTACACCGAGGATGTCGCCGGCGGCTTCAGCAAGGTCGTCTACCACATCGCCTCGGGCGCGGTGCCGCCGGCGCTGGCCCTGCTGCTCAACCCGGAGCGCCTCGGCAGCCTCGGCGAGCACCTCCTGAGCCCGGAGAAGCTCGTCGCCCTGCTCAACGAGCGCCTGCGCATCGAGGGCCCGCTCGACGAGCTGCGGGCGCTGGCGCAGCAGGCGACCCTGGTGTGCGTGCCGACGCACCTGAGCAACCTCGACTCGCCGGTGATGGGCTACTCGCTGCAGGCGGCCGGCCTGCCGCCGACCACCTACGGAGCGGGCAAGAACCTGTTCTCCAATCCCCTCCTGGGCTTCTTCATGCGCAACTGCGGCGCCTACCGGGTGGACCGCCGCATCCGCCATGAGCTGTACAAGGATGTCTTAAAGACCTACTCGCAGGTGATTCTGGAGCGCGGCTACCACTCGATGTTCTTCCCCGGCGGCACCCGCTCGCGCTCCGGCCGCGTCGAAGGCCACCTCAAGCTGGGCCTCCTTGGCACCACGCTCACCGCCAGCATCGAGCGCCTGCGCCGCGAAGCCGGCCTGTCGCACGGCCCGCGGGTGCGGCCGATTTACCTCGTCCCGGTCACCATCAACTGCCAGCTGGTGCTGGAAGCCGAGACCCTCATTGCCGACTACCTCAAAGAGACCGGCAAGGCGCGCTTCATCATCGACGACGATGAGTCGACGCAGTGGCGGCGGGTGGTGCAGTTCGTGCGCTCGACCCTGACCCACGCCGGGGCGATCGTCATCCGCTACGGCCGGCCTTTGGATGTCCTTGGTAACCCCGTGGACGACAAGGGCCGCTCGCTCGCCCCCGACGGGCGCCCGGTAGACCTGGGCCGCTATTTCTGGGTCGGCGGCCGACCGCAGCCGCAGCCGCAGCGCGACGCCGAGTACATGAACGAGACCGGCGAAGCCATCGCCCGCGCCTACCGCCGCGAGACCGTGCTCATGGCCACCCACCTCCTAGCGCACGTCACCTGGCGGCGGGTGTGCAAGGCGCTGCCGGGCCTGGACGTGTACCGCCGGCTGCGCCAGCCGCTCGACCTGGAGATTCCGGAGACCGAAATCCTCGCCGACCTGGAGCGCCTGCAGACCCTCTTGCGGGCGCGCGGACACCTTTTGGGTCCGTACGCCAGCGGCGCCCCGCAGCAGGTCCTGCAAGCCGCGCTGGCCGCGTTTGGCAGCTACCACACCGCCCCCGCGGTCGAGCGCGCCCCCGGCACGAGCAGCCTGATGCCCGGCGACCGCCAGATCCTGTTCTATTACCAAAACCGCATCGAGTCGCTGGGAGTCGAGCTATGAGCGGCCTCGTAGTCGCAGTCCTGGGCGGCGGCCGCTGGGCCCGCGCCTTGTGCGCCACCCTGGCCGAAAACTCGCGCCGCGCCCCGGAGCGGGTCGCCGGCGTCCTGCACTACCGCCCGCCGCGCGAGGAGCCCGCCGCAGTCGGTCCCGCCGCCGAAGAGCTGGCCGCGCCGGCGACCGCGGAGTCCGGGGCCGCCGCCGGAGCCACGCTGGCGCGCCTGCAAGAGCTCGGGGTGCAGAGCATCGCGCTCAGCGACCTCGGCCGGGCCGATCTGATCATCCTGGCCGTCCCCGCGGCCACGGTGCGGGGCCTGCTCACCGCCGCCAGCCCGCACCTGACCGGCGCCCACTTCCTGGTCCACGCCATCGGCAGCCTGCCGCCCGCCGAGTCCGGACACGGGGTGACGCTGATCTCGCACCTGGTGCGGCAGCTGACGCCGATCCGCCGCATCGGCGTCCTGGCCGGCCCCGCCCTCGCCCCCGATCTGGAGCAGGCGCAGCCCGCCGCCCTCATCTGCGGCAGCCGCTTCACCGAGGTCGGCGACGCCGCGATCCAGACCCTGGCCGGTCCCGCCCTGCGCATGTACACCACCACGGATCTAATCGGCGTCGAGGTCGCCCGCGCCGGCGCCGCCTGCATCGCCATGGCCAGCGGCATCGCCGACGCCCTGCGCCTGGGCACCGCCGTCCGCGCCATCCTCATCGCCCGCGGCGCCGCGGAGATGGCCCGCCTCGGGGTCGCCCTGGGCGGCAACAAAGAGACCTTCTTCGGTCTGGCCGGCGTCGGGGAGCTGGTCGTCGCCACCGAGCGCCACGGCTCCGCCGACTTCGAGCTCGGCTGGCTGGTCGGCAAGGGCCACTCCCTCGCCGAAGCGCAGCGCCAGATCGGCCGCGTCTGCGACAGCCCCGGCATGGTTGAAAACGCCTACGCCCTTTCGCAGCGCGAAAAGCTCCGCATGCCCCTGTGCGCCGCCCTGCACCGCTTCATCTCCGGCGACCGCGACGAAAAAAGCACCCTGGCGCAGCTGTTCGGCAGCGACAACCACAGCGAATAATCCGCATCCGGGAACCCGGCGCGACCGCTCCTCGTCCAACCGGGCAGGCAGGCGGTTCCCGCGGATGGGAATCCTCCCTCCCTAGCTCCTCTGCTGACCGATCACCGGCGACCGGAGGCGATCCCCGACGATCGCCGCCGGCTGAGTCCGACCCCGGCCAGCTCGAGATTAGCCCTATGCGAAGAAAGGAATTCCTATGAAAAAGACTCTGCGCAGCTCCCTCTTTGCTCTTGTCCTGTCCCCTCTTTTGCTCTCCGCCTGCGGCGGCTCCGCCGCGTTCTCTACCGACGGCGAAAACGCCGCCGACTCGGCGGAGACGGCCAGCGTGACTTCGTCTATGAGCTCGCTGACCACCGATGGCGTGGATGCTACGGCGACGACCGCCGATGCCGCCGCCGTAAGCGCCCAGGTCAAGGCCATGGCCCTGCTTCAGCCGCAGGGCTGCGCCACCGCCGTCGTCACCGGCAGCTCGGTCGCCTACACCTTCAATAACTGCACCGGCCCCTACGGCCTTGTGAGCGTCAGCGGCTCGGTCACCGCCAACTACACCATGGTCGTCGGCGGCGGCGTCACCGTCACCCTCAGCGGCACCAACCTCAAGGCCAACGGCAGCACCGTCACCCTCAACGCCACCGCCGTGGTCACCGGGGCCGCCGGCAGCCGCCAGGCCGCCGTGACCTCCTCGACCAGCGCCCAGACGGCGCGCGGCCGGACGATCTCCCACTCCGGCAACTACACCGCCGGCTGGGACGGCAGCTGCCTGACCCTCAACGGCTCGTTCACCACCCAGATTGGCCTGCTTGGCTGGAGCACCAACATCGCCAACTACAAGCGCTGCCAGGGAATGTGCCCCGCCTCCGGAACCGTGGTGATCACCGCCGGCGCGAGTAGCGCCACCGTGACCTTCGCAAACAGTGCCACGGTGACCTACACGGACAATAAAGGCAACACCGGCACCGTGACCCTGCAGTGCAAGTGAGCAAGGCCCAGTAACGGCGCGCCACCTGGACGCTCTTGTCATCGTAGCCCTGCAAACCTGCAAAGTCGGCTACTATAAGTCTGCCCTCTTCCGGTCTGCGGCTCTCTGCGCCACTGTGCGCCTCCTTTTTCTAACGCAGCAGCGCGGCGTGAATGGGACCCGAGGGCAGGGTCGTATACGACGATGTTAGGTCAGCAAATCGGCAGCTATAAGATCGTTCGCGTCATCGGCGAAGGCGGAATGGGCGAGGTCTTCGAGGCGGTCCACGAGAAGCTGCACCGCCGCGCCGCGATTAAGGTCCTGCATCCCCACGTCGCCCGCGCCCCCGAGATGGCGGCCCGCTTCCGCAACGAAGCCCGCGCCGTCAACATCATCCGCCACCCCGGCGTCGTCGATATCTACGAACACGGCCAGCTCCCCGACGGCACCGTCTATCTCGTCATGGAGTACCTGGAGGGCCGCTCCCTGCGCGAGACCCTGGAGCAGGAAGTCCTCACCGAAGCCCAGGCGATCCTGCTCAGCCAGCAGCTGGCCTCCGCCCTGGCCACCGCGCACAGCAAGGGCATCATCCATCGCGACCTGTTCACGCTAAAATCCCCGTCGCTAACTCGGCCCTCTCACGCCTTTGGCAATCGCCTGGAAACGCCGCTACGCTGCGGTCACATCGTTGCCGGCGCCGGCGTCGGCTCCGCCGGCTCGCTGTCGCGGGTACGACGGTGATCGCGGAAGTAGCTGCGAACCCGTGTGCGGTTGCCGGGAAACTGCGCAAGCAGCGAGCCTTCGGTCCGCTGCATCGCCCGCACAAGCCCTGACCGGGCCAGCCGCTCGTCTTTGAACGCCTGCGCTGCTTGCGCCTGGGCCTTGTCCCAGTCGTCTTCCGCCTGCGTCGCCTTGCGCGCCAGCGCGCTCAGCTCCTTTTTGTACTGCTTGGCCAGCTCGGGATGGTGCGCCTCCAGCCCCTTGAGCATCCCCGCCACCGCCCGCTCCTGCTCCTTCCCCGAGAGCTGGATGAGCGCCGAGAACCCGCTCGGATAGAGGCTGCGGTACTCGTCGGCTTTGCGGTTCTTCTTGACCGCCTTGAACACATCAAGCTCGCACTCCCGCTGCAGATCGTCGTGTGCAAACTCCGCCCGCTGGAGCAGCGCCCACTTCGCGGTCTGAGCCTCTTCCGCCGCGCGCGTGTCCTGGTCCGCGGCCTTGAGCTTGTCAACCTCCTGCCGCACCGACTTGGCCAGCGGCTCGGTCTCGGGATCGCTGAGCAGCGACGCCCAAAGAAATAGTCCGTCTTTGATCAATTCTTCCGTCCCGGTCTGTTCGCTGCGGATCGCCATGGTCACTCCTTGAAAATAGTCAAAAATGCCGCGCGTTAGTTAGCACGGTGCCGTCATTCCGCCAAACTTCCGGATCGCTCCTTCCGTCGCTATTTGCATATGAAAAATAGTACCAAGCCACGGTCCGCTCTCCTTTGCGAGCGCAAAATTCCGCCCGATCCGGGCTTGCCGTGCTTTGGCGAGCGCAAAATCCTCTCACTTACCTACCGGCAGCAACTTCGCGGCCGCAAAACGCTCCCAAGTCTCGGCTTGCAGCCCTTTGGCGGCGACAAAAATTCCTCCCTGTCCAGACCTGCAGCCCCTTGGGCGCACAAAATCGCCAAAAAATCGGGCTCTCATCGATTTGGCAAGCGGCAACCGTCTCTGGGCTTACTTTACCGACCCAGCATAGCGTGCTAACACGCCTTGGCATGTTCATTCAGAGGATCGTCATCCAGAACCTGCGCGCGCTGCGCAGCATCGACCACGAGCTCACCCTGTGGAGCGGCCAGCGGGCTTCGCTCACCTGTGTCCGGGGCCTCAATGGCTCGGGAAAGACGACCTATCTGGAGTCAATCGCATCTCTGTGGCACAAGTTCGGCCAGTGGGTAGAGAGCGACAAATACATCGCTCCGTCGCGCGAAGATCCGCTCCGCGATGCCGGGCTGTGTGCCATGCAGCTCGTGGACTTGCCGGGCCCCCTCAATACCCTTTGGCTGGTTTTTGGACGCGAGGAGCTCTGGGAGGCGATTCCCAACCGCGGAGCGAGCCAGGCCTTCGGAATCGTATTCTCCGGCAAGAGCGGCAAGCCCGCCCTGCTGCAGACCGAGGTGACCCGCAGCGTATCCGCGTTCTGGGGCGAGACTTACAAGCAGCTCCTGCGCCCGAGCCTGGTGAATACGCCGCCCCACCTGCTGCCCAATATCCTGTTTCTCGGCGCGGAGGACCGCGTCCTGCAGCCCTTGCGCGGTGATCTGAGCGAGCTCGCCGTGGAGCAGGCCTTCCGCTGGCTGGCGCGCTATACGCCGACCGAGAGGAAAGAGGGGCACCTGGAAAACCAAATGGTGGAGATCCGCGATGTCGATCCGGAACGCTACCGCGCCATCGGAGCAGCCATCAAGCAGGTGCTGCCCCAGCTGGAGCTCTTGGATCGCCTGGAGGGCCGCCGCCGCCGGCCGCTGGTTCGCGTCGCCGGGGTCGAGCGCCCGCTTACCCTGGATCTTTTGTCCGCCGGAGAACGCGCCGCCTTCATCTCGCTGTTCATGATTCACCGCTGGCTCGGCGAAGGCGGGGTCGTACTGATCGATGAGCCGGAGCTGCACCAGCATCTGTCGCTGATGCGGCTCAACCTGGCGGCGCTGGAGCGCTTCGTAGTGGACAAGAAGCACGGACAAATAATCGTGGCCTCGCACGCGCCAGAGGTCTGGGATCAGTGCAGCACAGGTCGCATTTTCGATCTGAAACGCCAGGGGCAAAACGATGCGGCTTGAAGACGCGCAGCGCGAAGCCGGACGCGTTCATGTCGATCAGTTCGCCGCTGATCCGTTCCCCAGTCTTGAGCACGACCGTTGACGGTTCCTGCGCCTGGAGCAGGACACCGAAGCTCCCTGCCGCGATGATGAGTGCGCCGATGAGTGCAACGATCTGGAAGGCCGCGTCCAAACGGGGCGTGGGCCAGGGGCGCTGGGTTGCTTTTGCCGAAGCCACTTCGCCGTTCAACTGGGTGTGCGCAGCTATTGGGTACTCCGGCGAGCCGCGCGCGGTAGGCAGGCATGAGAGCGACGAGACGGTGCAGGATGTCGTCGGCCGGCTGCGCGGATGGGCGCGCGTCTGGCGACACCTGCACACCTTGCGCTCCGCCGGAATTCGCATGGGGTATGTGTTTTGGGTGGAATCCGCGTCGCGTCGGGGCTCGGAGCGGGGGCGGGGCCGGGGCCGAGCTGGAAGGCGAGCTCGGCGTCCAGCTCGGACTGTTCGTCGGCGGGCAGGTGGGGTCGCACGCGGGCAGCGCAATCCTGCCGCCAGCCGGCGTCGCGGGGATTGGCCTGCTTGCGACCGAAGGACATGCCGGCCAGATGGAGTCCGGCGAGCATGGCGCCGATGCGCGCGCAGTGGGCCACGTCGGGCGCCATTTCGGATCGGCCGGCCAGCCGGGTGACCAGCACGGCCGGCTTGCCCGAGAGGCTGCCGAGGTATTCGTTGTCGCGGTTGGCGATGGGCGCCGGGACCGGCAGGCCGTGGCGCGCCAGATGGGCCATCAGGTGAAGGTAGAAGGGCAGCTCGGCACGGGGCATCGTTTCGAACAGGGTCAGCACGTAGCGGCCGAGGCTGGTCGTGACGAAAAAGTTGCTGTTCTGCACGCCGGCAGAGATGCCCTGCAGGGCATCCAGGCGGCCGATGGCGTAGTTCCTCAGCCAGGCGGCGAGGTCGGCGTCGGTGACGGGGGTAAAGACGGACATGGGCGGGAGATTACAGCAAGGCCGGGCGGATGAGGCGAGTGGCGGAACGCGCCGGCCGCATCTTTTGCGTTTTGCCGTTGCCGCGAGGCGGTTTCGGCGAATCGGCCCGGTCGGTCGGATAATCTGTGTTTTGCGCGGCACGGCATCCGTTGCCGTCTTGCGTTTTCCATTCCCTACGGCAGGAGGCTCCCATGACTGACTTTCCCCCGCTTTTCACGCCGGCGCCGACAAGCAAGCCGCTGGCACTGCGCACGATGCCGATGCCGGCCGATCTCAATCCGGCCGGGGATGTGTTCGGCGGCTGGATCATGGCAATGGTGGATATCGCCGGCGGCATCGCAGCGCGACGCCGGACTTTTTCCCGGGTGGTGACGGTGGCGGTGAATTCCTTCACCTTCAAACAGCCGGTTGCGGTTGGCGACATGGTCAGTTTTTACGCGGAAGTGGTTTCTGCCGGAAAAACGTCGGTGACGATCGATGTGGAGGTGTTTGCCGAGCGGAATCCGACGGACCCGCACGTGGTCAAGGTGACCGA
>CALFML010000308.1 GCA_937879845.1 uncultured Myxococcales bacterium | reverse complement strand
GTCGCGGCGACGGGCCGCGATAATGCGGCGCCGCTCGGTTCCACGGAAGTCGGTTTTTGCACCACGGCCCGGACTTTATGGCGACAGCGCCCGCCGGGGCAAGCACGCTCGAAGCGCCCAATCGACCGGCCAAGCGGCCGCGACCTTCGTTCGTTTCCCCTCACTGCCGAGCGCCATCGCGAGCGTCATCGCGAGCGTCATCGTCGAGCGTCATCGCGAGCGTCATCGTCGAGCGTCATCGCGAGCGTCATCGTCATCGTCATCGTCGAGCGTCATCGCGAGCGTCATCATCATCGTCGAGCGTCATCGTCGATCGTCATCGCGATCGTCATCGCGAGCGCACTCGCCGAGCCCCATCGCCGATCGTTCTTTCCGATCGTCCTGGCCGATCGCCTGGCCGATCGCCATCCTCCGTTCGCGGTCCGGTGCGTCAATTCGGCCTTGAAATGGCGGCAAGAGGCGTCCTGTTGACGGCCGAAATCACCGCCGCCATCGCCACTTACTCCGTCGCTGAACTAGCAGCGGGGTGGCTGTTTGGCGCGCTGTGTTAAGATCCCCCTGGCCCTATGCAACCTGTAGAGATCACCCTACGTTATATCGTCGCTGCTGCATGTTTGGCGATCGCCGCAGCAGCGGTGCGGCTTTACGGCCCGCTTGGCGCGCTGCCGGCGGTGCTGACGACGATCCTGGTCCTGCCGTCTCTGGACACGCTGCTGGCGCGGCTGTTTCCCGAACCGGTGGGACAAGAGCAGCCGACGCCCGGCCAGGGGGTGCTGCGCACGACCTTTGCGCTGCTCCTTACCACGCTGCGCGTCGTCCTGTGCTTCGCCGGCGTCCTATGCAGCCTGTACTTGATCGAGCACAGCGCCGGACGCGCCGCGCTGCGCCTGGAGCACGCCCCGGTGATCGAGTACCGGCCGCATGTCACGCTCGAAGGCACCGCCTCGGTGCCGATGTTCGGGGGACGCGGCGAGCACCCGCCGCAGCTGCAGCTCAACGGGCAGTCCGTGCCGGTGCAAAAGGGGCGCTTCGCCACGCGGCAGCCGCTGCAGATGGGGCTCAATACGTTCCGCATGGTGCTCGACGTTCTCGACGGCAAAAAGGACCGGCCCGGCACCTTGGAGCAGACCGTGGTGGTCCGCCGCGTCAGCGAAGAACAGTACGATCGCGAGACGTTCGGCCGCAGCGACTGCACCCTCACCGAGCCGAGCGCCCGCCGCAGCGGCGCCTGGGGCCCGGGCTACCCGACCAGCCGCTTCTCCGGCAGCACGGAGCTTCACACCGCCCGTCTGCGCGGCCGCTGCGCCCAGGAGCTCACCGCTTCGTGGCTGCCGCTGCACGAACAGGCGGCGGCGCTTACGCTGTCGGCCACGGTGGGACGCGGCCGGATCAAGGTGCTCGTGCGCCATCCCGACGGCACCTTTGAGCGGTTCACCGTGACCAAAGAAAAGCCGCTGCAGTACAGCGGGCTCGTGCAGCTTGTGCCGATGCGCAGCACGGTCACCCACCCGAGCAACCTCAGCGATGAGACCCCGCCGACCGCCAGCGATGAGGAGTTCTGGGTCGCCTACGTCTCGCTGGAGTCTCTGCCGAGCGACGACGGCGAAGGAGCGATCGGCATCACGGAGGCCGATGCCGCGTTCGACCTCCACTTCACCGCCCACTACACCCTCAAGTAGTCCCGCCCGGCCGCCGCCCTCCGGACGGCCCGCCCCGCCTCTGTAACCGCATGAGAGCTTGCACCTCCCAGGTGCGGGCGCGAAGCTAGACGAACGCGCAGCGATCGTCGCGTTCCCTTTTCTTAGTTGCCAAGGGCTGAGGAAAGCTGCGAGGGCTTTTTATCCATATTAGGAGGATGTACATGCGGCGGTTTTTTCCCCGATGGGCCAAGCTGGTGCTTCTGTGCGGGATGGGGTTGGGCGCCAACCTGAGCGCGCCTTTGCCGGCAGCCGCTTCGATCCTGGCCAAGCTGAGCTTGAGCGAGATGGCGGGACGCGCCGATCGGGCGCTCCTGGGGACGGTGGAGTCGGTGCGCTCGCGCATGCTCGGGGACGGCGGTTACATCGTGACCGAAGTACAGATCCGCTGCACCAGCGAGCTTTTGGGGGTGCCGGCAGGGACGGTGTTCACGGTGACCCATCTTGGGGGGGAGGTCGGTGAGCTCGGACAGAAGGTCTTTGGCGAGGCCAGTTATAAGGTGGGACAAGAGGTGCTGCTCATCGCCGAGGAGCGCGGCGGCGCCTTTTACGCCGTGGGCATGGCGCAGGGGGCGATGCACGTCGAGCGCGACGCCAAAAGCGGCGAACGCCGGGTGCACATCGAGCTCGCCGGCGCCGAGCTACAGGGTGCAAGCCCGGGTTCCGCCGAGCCCACCGCCAACGGCGCCAACGTCGAGACCGTGATGGCGCAGCTGCAGACCCTGCTCGCGCCTAGGCGCGCCGCCGGCTCGCGCAGCGGCACCGCTGCCCCCTCTGGCACCGCTTCTTCGCCGCCCAGCAAAGGAGGGAAGTGACATGGCCGGTCATCCCTTTTCCCCGCGCCGCCGCGCGCTCGGTCAGGCCGTCGCGCTCCTGGCTCTCGGCGGGCTCCTTACCGCGCCGTCCGTTGCCGGCGCTTATGTCCGCTCACGCGCGGCGTCCTGCAAGCCGGTGTACTGGACGCAGAGCTGCCTTTATATCCAGGCCGACAGCACCTATGTGAAAGACCTCGCCGGACCGGAGGTGGAGCTGGCGATTCAAAACGCGATCGGCGCCTGGCAGACCCGCATCACCCCCGCGAGCTTCATCCAGCTCAAGTACCTGCCGGCCGATGGCGCCAAAGAGACGACATATAAGGATGGGCTGCAGGTCGTAAAGTTCCGCGCGGAGGAGTGGTGCCGCCCCGCCATGGATGGCGCCATGCAGGTCTGCTACGACAAGTCGGCCACCGCCATCACCACGGTCTCCTACATCAATAAAGCCGGCGATCCCAACGACGGCCAGATCGTCGATGCCGACATCGAGCTGAACGCGGTCAACAACGTGTTCTATAACGCCGACAAGGGCAAGGCGCCGGTCGACCCGCGCAACCCCGCCGATCTCTGGAACACCCTGACCCATGAGATGGGTCACATGCAGGGCCTGGACCACACCTGCCGCGGTCCGTCCGAGACGACCAGCACCTGCACCGTGGACAACACCGGAGCGCAGCGGCCGCTGTGCAGCGATGTCGCGCGCCTGCGGCAGACCAACCCCGCCTATCTTGCGATCTATAACACCGCCATGTACGCGGTCGCCGATCCGTCCGAGACGCGCAAACGCATGCCGCAGACCGATGACGTTCTCGGCATCACGGACTCCTACCCGGCTGGCAGCGATCCCAAGTCGTGCGTCCTGCCGGGCAGCACCCCCAAAGGCGGCTGCGCGATGAGCACGGTGCGGACTCCGGCGCAGCCGGGCAACGGACTTTGGCTGTTTCTATCCGCGCTGGGAATGGCCGCGGCGCTCGGGGTACGGCAGCTGCGCCGGCGTCGCGGGGCGTAGTCGCAAGCGGCGCCGGTCCGGCGCTTCCGGGCGTACGTAGATCTTCTCAATCCTCAGGCCAATCTTGGGGAATTCCTTCACTCCTACAAATCCTACAAATCATGCTGGCCGCTTCCCTCCTGCAGCGGGCGCGCGGCGCGGCTACGGCAGAAAAGTGCGCTCCAGCAGCGCCACGGTTTCGATGTGCGGGGTTCCGGGGTGCATGTCGTAGGGCGTCACGCGGCGCAGCTTGTATCCGGCGGCCAGCAAGCGGCCCAGATCGCGGGCCAGGCTCTGCGGGTTGCAGCTCACATAGGCGATGGCGCGCGGGGTCAAGGAGACGACCGCTTGCAGCACTGCCCCGGTGCAGCCGCGGCGGGGAGGATTGAGCAGCACAAGGAGCGGCGGCCGCGCCTGCCCGGCCGGGAACAGCTCGGGCAAGACCTCTTCCACTGCGCCGCAGACAAACCGCGCCTGGTCACAAGACAAGCCGGCTGCGCGGGCGCTGTGCTGGGCGTCGGTTACGGCGCTCGGGTTACACTCGATGCCGATGAGCCGCGCCGCCGCACCGGCGGCAAGGACGGTCCGCCCGAGCGCGCCGACCCCGCAATATAGATCGAGGATGGTCTCGCCCGCGGCGACCGGCAGAGCGGCGGCGACATCGGCGTAGATGCGGCTCGCCACGCCGCGGTTGACCTGCAGGAATGACCGGGCAGAGACGCGCACGCGCAGCTCCGCGCCCGCCGGCCCGTCTCCCAGGTCTTCATATAGAAAATCTGAACCGAGCAGCACCTCATCCCCAGGCGCCGGGCCGGGCAGCGACAGCGGCGTCTCCGCGCCGAGCGGCGGCCCGGCGTTGACGCTCTTTTCCGGGCGGCGCGGTTCCTCGCTGCCGTCACCCGCGGTGAGCAGGGCGTTGCCGGGATCGGAGTTGTGATGCAGCACCACGCTTTGAAGCTGCGGGTGCGCCGCCTGCAGCGCTGCGACCACCGCCAACAGCAACGGCCGCGGCGGCGGCTCGGCAACTACCAGGCTCACCTGCACGGCGCCGCTGCGCACCGCGCGCAAAAGGACATAGCGCAGGGCCCCGCGGCCGGACTCTTCCTCATAGACCGACAGTCCGGCCGCGCTCCATTTCTCGCTGAGGGTGCGCGCCACCTGGCGCAGCGCTAGGGTATTCACTTGGCAACCGGATAGATCGATCACCTGGTGGGAGCGCGGTGCATAAGCTCCCAAAATGATCCGCCCCGGATCGGGCCGACTCGCTGCAGCGGGACCCGCGGCCGGCGCCGCAACCAACTTCACGCGGCTGCGGTAGTGCAGCGGCTGCGGCGATGGCACGCACGGGTCAACCCCGACCTCCGCCGCCACCCGCCCGAGCTCTTTGCGCAAGAGCCCCTGCTTGAACTCCAGCTGCGCCTCATAACGGAGATGTTGAAGCGTACAGCCGCCGCAAAATCCGAATGCCCCGCAGGCGGGAATCTGCCGCTCCGGAGCCGCACTGTCGCGGTGCAGCAGCCGCGCGAAGGCCGGGCGCTGCGGTGAATCGGGCGTACGTTCTTCCGCGCGCTCTCCTGCCTGGCCTACGTGTGGGCTTACGTGCACCACTTTTACATAGGCGCGTTCTCCGGGCAGCAGATTGGGGACATGGACTTGCGGCGCCGGCGGCGTCCCCGCCGAGCTCGGGCGCCCCGCTTCCACAGCACGGGCGACGCCGCACCCGCTAGCATCGAGCGTCTGGCAGAGCACGGAGAGCTCGGCTCCTACCCGCAAGCGGCGCAGCCCGGCGTGCGGTACGGCGACCGGATGTGGTGGGGAATGTTCTGCCGCCGCCGCGGCGTCTCCGCCTTTTTTCTGCGCGGGAGTACGGCTGCGGGACGCTGGATTTTCACCTAGCAGATCAGCGGGAGGGGGAGGGAGCCTGGTGCGCGGGAAAAAGACCCGGTGTGCAGTCATGCCGCCTTCTTAGCACAAGCGCTGGCAGCCAAGCCGCGTTCCCGCTGCTGCAGACTGTTCCCGCGCCACGTTCCCGTCGCGCCCGGCCTCCGTCCGACCTCCGTTCGGTCTCCGTCCGCCTGGGAATCTTCCCACGCCCGCAGGCGGCGGTTCCGGTTCGCGGAGAGCCAGCCGGACACACCGCGTAACAGCTCGCAGTCCCTTCCACAGACCCTCCTGAAACCGCTCCGAACCAAAAAAGATGACAAAAGAAGACAGGAAAGAAAGAAACTGGCTTGTCCTATAGGAATTCCTTGTGTACCTTTCAGATTAGTACGGACTTCCTGAAGTAGGATTGAAACCATGCCGAGAAAACCCGGACGAAAGACCGCAGCCAAGAACGTAAAAAAGGCGGAGGCCGCCGCACCAGCTAAGACCAGCCGCTCCAGCGCGGCAGAGCTGACGCGCCTCATCAAACAGCTGGGCGTGGAACGCCAGCACCACCTCGACTCGATTGCCGAGATCGATCAGACGTTCAAGGAGTTCGGAATCACCGCGGGCTCCGTGGGCCGCAAGGGCAAAGGAGGCCGGCGCAAGGCGGTGGAAGCCGCGATTCCGGCGCCGAAGAAAGGGCGCCGCGGGGGCCGTCGTAAGGGTGCAGGCAAGGCCAAGGCAGCCAAGCCCGCCAAGGCAGTGAAAGCCGCCAAGGCAGCCAAGCCCGCCAAGTCCGGTGACCGCCGCTCGCCGTGGGCGAACAAGTTTTCGATCACGGGCGACGCTCTCATCCTGGGATTTGTGAAGGAGAAGGGCGGAGCGACCACGGAAGAGATCCGCAAGCACTGGGAAGGAAGCGGGCGTCGCGGCAAGGCCGAGAACAACCTGACCCAGCTCGTAAAGACGGGTCAGCTCAAGCGCACCAAGCTTGAGGGCAAACCGGGTAGCACCTACTCGATTCCGTAGCTCGGAATCGGGTCGGCGTAGCCTGCCTTGCGCGCGACTTGCGCGGCGCAGCGCTACACTCTGGACCTTATTCAGGTCATCGACGCCTGTCGTACTGCGATGGGTTGCGCAGCCTGGAGTGGGGGTCCGCAAAAGCAAGGAAACGGCCGGACGGATTTCATTCCGCACGGCCGTTTTCATGTTGTCGGACCGGGGATTCCTGAGCGTTCCGTGACAAGCCGTGCTCACTTCCGGAAAAGGAATGACAAGGGGTGTGCCCAGGCGCTCACCTGTAGCGTTATTCCTACAGGACTCCCACTTCCCGGCACAGTGCGGTGAGCAGCGCATCGGCCGGGCCCTGCGTCACCGCTGCAGGCGGCGGCGGCGCAACCAGACCGCGCACCCAGGCGCGCAACACCCGCAGCAGCTTGCCGCCAAGGGGCACATACACCCGCTGCGTCAGCGAGTCGTACCCCTTGGCGCGCAGCCGCTCGCCGATTCCCGAGTAGATGAGCAGGGCCGAGCGGATCGAAAGCTGCGACTCGCGCGGCAGCATCGCCGCCCCCAGCGCCGCGGCCTGATAGTGGGAATCGGCGCGCTGCACGAGCTCCCGCACCGCCGCGCGCAGCGGCGGCGGCGCATCCTGTCCCGCCTGCCCGAGCGCCAGCACCTGGGCCGTCGTCAGACTGTGCCGCTGCAGCAGCTCCTCCGGCAGGTAGCTCCGCCCGCGGCGCGCGTCCTCACCGATATCCCGCGCGATGTTGGACAGCTGCATCGCCATCCCCAGGTCGCAGGCGCGGAGCAAGACCTCGGTACGGCGGGCCGGCGGCATCCGGTGCCCCATCACGTAGGTCATCATCAGCCCTACGGTTGCGGCAACGTTGAAGCAGTACCCGTAGAGCTCTTCCCAGGTGCGGTAGCTCACGCCGCGGGCATCCATCTCCATTCCGGTGAGCAGGCGCTGCGGCACGGCTTGCGGGAGTCCGGTGCGCACCGCCACCGCGCGGAACGCCCGGTCGATGGCATGGGCGTCTCCGGAACCGGGGACTCCGGCATAGACCGCGGCCAGGCGCTGGCGCAGCCCGCGCACCCGCAAAAGCAGCACCGCGGTCTCCGCCGGAGCATCGGCAGGCACCGTGCCATCGCCGGGGTTTTCGCCGTCCACGCTGTCATCGGCCTGGCGGCAGAAGGCATATAAGGCCCAGGACTCTTCCCGGCGTCCGCGTGGTAGGAGCAGGGAGGATAAGTAGAAGCTCTTGGAGTGATGGGCAATGAACCGGCGCGTAAGGCGGCGGTCGCTGGCGCGGATCCGCGCCGCGGCGTCCTCCGCAGCTTGCACTGCGCCCGCGGGCGGAGAGCCCGGCAAAAGCGCGTGGGCAACAGACTCCGGCGGGATGGGCGGCGTAACGTCAGGCGAGGGAGACATAGCCTGCGGTTTTACCGGAATTTTCTTCCGCATGAATGAAATCCCCAGCTCGTGCCGCAGCCCGGGGTGGGAGGGCAAAGGAATTTCCCGGGAGAATTCCTCAAGTATTTTCCCAGGTTATGGAGTCTGCGTACTCTAGCCGGCCTGCCAGGTCAAAAGCGCGACCGCGGAAATCAGGAAGTCGAGCACGATGACCGCGAAGGAGGAGGCGACGACCGCGCTCGTGGTCGCCCACCCCACCCCTTCGGAGCCGCCGTGCGTGCGGAAGCCGCAGAACCCGGAGACCAGCGGGATCGCCGCGCCGTACGCCAGGCACTTGGCGGCGAACGTCAGCCCATCGCCGGCGTGGAGCTTACTTACGTCCAGAAACACCCCGAAGCTGACATGGAAGGTCTGGTATGCCGTGAGGGCGCCGAGCGTGACCGCCGCCGTGATCCCGAAGATCGACAGCACGGTGGTCATAAACAGCGTCGCCAGGAACCGCGGCACAAGGAGGTACTCGACCGGTTCGACGCCGCACATGCGCAGGGCGTCGACCTGCTCGGTGACGACCATGGAGCCGACCTCGGCGGCGATGCCGGCGCCGACCCGCGTGGCGAGCATGAGCGCGGTCAGGGTGGGCCCGAACTCGTGGACGAGGATCTTTACAAACTCCGCCCCGACCTGCGACAGGTCGCCGGTGACGCGGTTTATCTGCAGGCAGGTCTGAAACACCAGCACCATGCCGATGAAGCCCAGCGTCACCATGACGAACAGGAGCGAGCGGTTGCCGACCTCGAACAGCTGACGCCACAGCTCACCGGGCGGGCGGCGCGTGCGCAGGGCGCCGCGGGCGACCAGGCCGCTCAACGTGACAAGCTGCATCAGCGCTTCGCGGCCCTGCCGCACCGCGGCAAGAAGCGGCGAGATCTCAGCGCGTCCGGGCGGGTCCGCGGCAAGAGCGGAGTCCGACTCGGGCTTGGAAGCTCCGGAACGCGGGCCGGACTTGCGCCCTGCGCTCGTCACCTTAGCACCAGGGTCAGGATGTCATCGGAGATCATAATGGTCAGCGCCGCCGCGACCACGGCATCGTTTACCGCCCGCCCCACTCCCACCGCCCCGCCGCGCACGGAGAGCCCGAAGTGGCAGCTCGTGACCGCGATGGCAAAACCGAAGAACACCCCCTTGATGAGGCCCACGAGCAAGTCCCACAGCTTCACGTTGTCGGCGAACGAGGCGAAAAACGACGCGAACTCGACCCCGAGCAGCATGCGGCCGAACACCATGCCGCCGCCGATGGCGATGACGTCGCCGAGCACGAGCAGGCAGAACATCGCCACCATCATCGCCACCACCCGCGGCACCAGCAGAAACGGGATGGGATCGATGGCCAAGGCGCGCAGGCCGTCCACTTGCTCGGTGACGACCATGGTCCCAAGCTCGGCGGCGTTGTTGGCGCCGACCCGGCCGGAGAACATGAGGCCGATGAGGATCGGCCCGACCTCACGGAATACCGCGAAGCCGGAGCCCCAGCCCAGGAGCCCGTACGCCTGAAAGCGGCGCACGAAGATGCCCGACTGGATGACCATGATGCCGCCGGTAAAAAGCGCGGTGAGGGCGACGATCGGAACCGACACCACGCCCATCTTGTAGAGGTTGCGGACAAGCTCGCGGCCGTCCATGCGCCCGCGCACGAGCGACCAGCCGATGTAGGCGCACAGGAGCGTCATGCCGCCCGCTTCCCGGCACAGGCCTAGCACCCACGCGCCGAGCGCCGCCAAGAGTTCCAGCCCGCGCTTCATAGCGGCCCCACAAGATCGCCGCGCACGAACTGCCGCACCACGGCGTCATCGCTATCGGCAATGGCGGCGGCAGTTCCGTCGTAGCGCAGGCGTCCGCGGTAGAGCATCAGCACCCGCCCGGCAAAGCCGAGCAGGGCGGGAATGTCGCTGGAGACGACCAGGATGGTGGCGCTTGTGAGCTCGCGCTCGCGCCGCAATAGATCGTAGATCTTGGCCGTGGTGACCGGGTCTAGGCCGGCGGTCGGCTCGTCATAGATGACGATCGGCGGCCGCGCCGCCACCGCCCGCGCCAGCGCCACCCGCTTGCGCTGGCCGCCGGACAGCTCCGAAGGCATCTTGGGCGCATGGGCGAGCAGACCGACGCCGCGCAGCGCCTCGCCGACACGGGCGTCGAGCTCCGCGGCCGGCATCCGCTCGCGCTCCGAATCGGACAGGAGGCGCTGGCGCAGCGGAAAGGCGACGTTTTCATAGACGGTTAGTGAGTCGAATAAGGCGTTGTTCTGAAACAGCATGCCGATGCCGGCCTGGACCCGCCGCAGCTCGCGGGCGCGGGCGCGGTGCAGATCGACGCCGTCGATTTCCACCGTGCCGTCGTCGGGCCGGATGAGCCCGCACAGGATCTTGAGCAGCACGCTCTTGCCCGCCGCCCCGGGTCCGCACAGCCCGCAGGTCTCACCGGCCGCGACCGAAAACCCCACCCCGTCGAGGATCGGCGGGAGGCGCGGCGACAGAGGCAATTTGCGGATGCCGGTCAGACGGATCACGCGGCGCAGCATAGCAAAACGCGCTCGGTGCAAAAGCGCCATCGCGAGCCGCCTTATGCGCCGACGGCCCAATCAATAGGGAGGTCAGCGGCGGGATGAACCAAGAGCTGAGAAGGGGCGCGGCGCCGCAGAATCGGCGGCGATAAAGCTTTGACAGACTGTCGGATATTAACCAGGTGGCGCGGCGCCGGGCGTCCGCTCGACGGAAGAGCCGCGTCGCTGGGGCCGCGCCGGCCGGCTATGGCATGCCCCTTGCCATGACCCCCAGCCGGCTACGTCGAGGCCGCAATCATAAGGACACGGGACACCATGCCTGCCCGGCTGCGTTACAGAAAAGGGTCTCCGCGACAACGCACGGCGCTGCGCATGTCGGCGCTTTTGCGGCCGGGGTTTGCCGCGGCGGCGCTGCTCTTTCTGATGGCGGACGACGGGATCGACCGCGATGAGTTTTTCTGCGAGGCGGCGGTCGTGCACCTGGCCAGCTGCTGTCCGGACTTTCCCGCCCAGTCCTTGTACTGCGTGCGCAGCGCCTGTGACGGCCAGGTCACCCCGGATATCGCTGAAGACCGGGCGCAGTGTCTGC
Organism: uncultured Myxococcales bacterium; assembly: GCA_937879845.1. GTDB lineage: Bacteria > Myxococcota_A > Polyangia > Palsa-1104 > JAEUJZ01 > CALFML01. The sequence continues at coordinate 6,199 of CALFML010000308.1, read as the reverse complement.
GCCATAAAAGCTGCGATGAGCTAAAAGCGCTCGGGGCGTGCGACCCGAGCCGCTGGGAGCCGGTGCCAAGCTGCGTCATGCCGTGCAGTCCCAAGGTCCCCTCATGCTCCTAATCCGCCACACGCGCGGACGGCGGACCTGGGCTCTGGCATCAAGACGGGTCGGGCTGATGCTGGGAGTTTACGGCGGGCTGACCGGCGCTTTTTTCGCGACCGCCGCCGGAGCGCAGGCGCCGCCGGGGCAAAAACTCGCAGCGCGCGCGCCGGCCGCAGAGCACCTAGGCACCGGGCCCTACGCCGGCAGTGAGCCGTCCGCGGACGAAGCGAGCGTGCTGGCGCCGGCCATCAGCGATCAGCCGCAGAGCCCGCGCCGCCTCCGCTGGTTCGCCCGCGCCGGACTGGGTGCGGCCTACCGCTGGGCGTTCGATGAGTCGATGTTCGGGGCCGCCTTGGAGGGCGAGCTCGGCGGACAAGACCCGCGGATCGCCGGCGGGATGCGGCTGCGCCTGGAGTTCGGCAAGATGCTGGCGGGCCTGGCCTATCAGGTCGTAAGCTTCGGACCGTTCATCTGGCTGCCGACCGTCCGAGAGCGCGTGCACGTCGGGGTCGGGCTGGACGCCGGCGCGCTGCTCATCAGCCGCAAGACCATGCCGGGAAGTACGCTGTGGTCGATCCTGATGGGCGGACAGCTGCGCGTGAGCATCGACATGCTGCGCATCGGCCCGAGCGGCGCGCTGCAGGCCGACGCCGGCGTGGCGGTCCAAGCGCTCACCCTGGCGCCCGGGCCGCTCACCATCGCCACGACGTTGGGGCTCGGCTACCGGCCGTGAGCCGTGGTCCGCGGGCGGGAAATTCTGCTAGCGTCCGCGGCATGAGAGCCCCCCCGCTTATTCCGGCTGCGGCCGCGCGGCGCCTGTTCCTGGCGGCGCAAGGCCTGCTCGGTGAGCCCGCGCCACCGGCGCCCGGCGCCGAGCTTGCGGCCCTGCGGCAGGTGATTTCCGGTCTCGGCTTCGTCCAGCTCGACAGCATCAACACCGTGGCGCGGGCCCACGATCTCATCCTGTGGAGCCGGCTGCCCGGCTACACCCCGGCGCTTCTCGATCAGCTGATCTACAAAGAGCGCTTCCTGTTCGAGCACTGGACCCACGACGCCAGCGTCATCCCCACCGCGTTTTATCCCCACTGGCGGCACCGCTTCGTCCGCGATGCCGCCCGCCTGCGGGAGCGGCCGTGGTGGCGCAACCTCCTGGGCGCCAACTGCGATGCGGTGATGGAGCAGGTCAAAGACCGCATCCGCAAGGAAGGCCCGCTGCGCAGCGCCGACTTCGAGCACCCGGAGCGGCGCGGACCGTTCTGGGACTGGAAGCCGCAGAAGGCGGCGCTCGAATACCTGTGGCGCACCGGCGAGCTCATGGTGAGCGACCGCGTCCACTTTCATAAGATCTACGATCTGGCGGAGAACGTCCTTCCCGCGGTCCACCGCCTGCCGGCGCCGGAGCAAGCCGCGAGCCAGACCTGGGCCTGCCAGACGGCCGCCGAGCGCCTTGTGATCTTCACCCCGCGCGAGCTGGCGCAGTTTTTCGACCACATCGACTTGGCGAGCGCGCGTGCCTTCTGCGCCGCGGCAACCCGCTCCGGCGCCCTGCGTCCGGTGCTGGTGGAGTCCGCCGACGGCGAAAAACCGGAGGAGGCGCTCGCTCTTCACGACTTTGAGCGGCGCCTGCGCAAGCTACCCGAGCCGGATTCGAGACGCAGCGGGCAGCAGCCGCTGCGGCTCCTTTGTCCTTTCGATCCGGTGATCCGCGACCGCGCCCGCTGCTTGCGCCGCTTCGGCTTCGACTATCGCTTCGAGGCCTTCACCCCGGAGCCCAAGCGCCTCTACGGCTACTACGTCCTGCCCATCCTGCAAGGCGAGACGCTGGTCGGACGCCTCAGTCCCAAGCTCCATCGCCGCCACAGCGTCCTTGAGATCGAAGGACTGTGGTGGGAACGCGGGATCAAAAACACCAAGTCGCGGCAGCGGCTCCTGGCGGATGCCGTCGCCGGGCTGGCGGCGTTCGTCGGCGCCCGCAGCGTTACGGGACTTTAGCGCGAAGCCGCCGCCTATCTCCGGACCTTGGGCCGGGTCGGCGGCAGCGCCAAAAGGACGATCCCGGCCACCGTCATGAGCGAACCGGTGGTGAGCAGTCCGCCGGCGGTGCCGGCGGTGTCGAAGACCTCGGTGCAGATGCCGAAGTCGTTGTAGGCCGCGCACTGGCCGACGATGTTGGCGGCGGCGCCGCCGACCCCGATAAAGACGATGCCGACGCCGAGCAGTCCGGCGCCGGTGCCCAGGCGCCAGGCCGGACGCCGCAGCGGAGGCCGCACCGGCTTGGTCGCAGCGACGGCGACAGGTGCGGGCTCCGGCCCAACAAGCGGGGTCAGCGTCACCGTGACCTGCTCCGACTTGTCGTCTCCGACCTCGATGCTGCGCTGCGCCGGTTCAAAGCCCGGGCGGCGCAGCTCTACATTATAAGTACCGGTCCAGGCCGCCTGGGCGTACGGCGTCAGGCCGGCATCCTTCCCATCGATGCGAACCTGGACGGAAGGAGGCTCGGAGGTGATGGCGAAGCGGCCGTGGCCGCGATGCAGCCCGGCGCCGAGCAGTTCCAGCGCGGTCTGCTTCAGCACCGCCGCCGCTTGCTCCGGCGTACAGCGCAAGCACTCTGCCGGACGTGTCGCCGCCGGGGTGGCGATGTCCACGTGCCATAGGGAGAGCTGCATCTGCCAGCTGCCTTGTGGGGCCTCGGGCCCAGGCGCTCCTATCGCGGTCCCTTGGGCGGCCGCCGCACCTTGCGCGGCGGCTGCACCTTGCGCGGCCCCTGCACCTTGTACGACCGCTGCGCCTTGTGGCGTCCCCGCACTCTGCGCGGTAGCAGCAGCGGCATGGCCGGCCGGGCGTGGCGGAGCCGCGGCGTCGGGCTTGCCGGCGGTCGGAATTTTGTACGTCGCCTGCAGGTTCAGCACGTACTCCACTTCGTTTTTGCGCGCCAGCTCCTGCTGGCAGACGATGCGGGACAGACAGTCGCTAGGTGCAGGAGCGCGGGCGAGCGCCGCATCCGCCGCGAGCAAGGTCTGATTGGCCGCCCGCGCCGCCTGCTCCGCGGCGTCAGCCAGCGGGTTCTGCGCTTCCTCGGGCACGCCGACCTGCTCCGTCACCCAGAGCACCGCCGGCAGCTGCGTGATCAGCACGGCGCCCGATGCAGCATTGAAACGCACCTCGAACGACCGCCCCGCCTGCACCGGCACGGGGCTATCGAGCCGCCGGTTGCCCAGCTGCAGGCCGACGCGATGTTCGCCCGGCGACAACAGGAGCGGCTGCGCCAGCGGCACGCTGCCGCGCAGCCGCTCATCGACCAGCACGAGAGATCCCGGCGCTCCCAGCACGACCACCTGTCCGCTCGGCGGCCGCGCCAGCTTGACCACCCGCTGCGCTTCCGCCACCGCCGTCTCATCCGGGCGGCGGGCCGGATCCGCCAGGAACCGCCGCATGAGGTCGTGCGCTTCCAGCGTCCGGCCATCCGCCTCGGCCACGCGGCCTAAAAGAAACAGGACCTCCGGTGCGGCGGCGATGCGGTAGGACTGCTCCAGGGCGCTGCGTGCCGCGCCATAGTCTTTGTCCTGCAGCGCCGCCCTCCCCTTTTCCAAAGCCGCTGCCGCTGCCGCGCCGCTGCCATGCCGTGCCGGTCCGGATGCCGGTCCCGCTGCCGCCGCAGTGGCCAAGCGCAGCAGCAATACGGTCGCTATAAGCCAAGACTTAGCCATATTAAGCAGCCTTCCCAGCTTACCATAGCTCCCGCGCCACCCGCGCCCGGAGTCCGTCGGCGGAAGCTCCTATATGTAGGAGCCCGGGCCTAGGGAAAGCTGCAGCTGTTTTCGAGGAACCAGATCTTGCCGCTCGCCCCGTCGGCGACTACGAAGTCGGGACGGCGGTCGCCGGAGAACTCGGTGGCGGTGAGCGCCGCGGGATCCCAAGCCGTCGGGGCGGCGAAGACCAGCGTGTCGTCGAAGGTCCGCTCGCCGGAGGCCGGGCTCACGCCGTGGTTGACGATGACGTGTATGCCGTCGTTTGCCGCGTATACGATGTCGTTTCTACGGTCGCCGTCATAGTCCACGATGACCAGCTTCTTGGCCGTGGTCACCGTCGCGGCGGTCTGCGAGTCGGTGCCGGCGTAGGCGATGACGGCGCCCTTGGCGATGCGGTTATAGTAAATTTTCACGTCGCTCGGCGTCTGTCCGAACACCAGGTCCGGGTGCCCGTCCCCATCGATGTCGCCCAGCGCCACGACCGAGCTCAGGCTGGCTCCGGCCAGGATCTCAATCGGCGGCCGGTCCAGCTCCCCGGTGATGGCCACGACCGTCGTGGTGCGGGAGCTGGCCCCCGAGGTCCGGTCGGCGATAAGAAGCACATCGGTGAGCGAGTCGTCGTTGAGATCCCCGCTCACCACAGTCACCGGCAGCACGAAATTGAACGGGAAGAGCACCGAACTGACCACGCCGCTCGGAGTCTGCGGGCTGGCCAGGTCCAGGTTCTTGTAGGCGATGATCGACCCATCGGTTCCCGTCGTCGGTAGCACGAGCTGGATAAGCTGCAGCGCGGTGCTCTTCTGGAAAAAGTTCCCGGAGGCGACAAGCTGCCCCTTGGTCATCGCAGAGGTCACTACCGCTCCCAGCTGCACCGTGGGCGGCGTAAGGCCGGTGCTCGCGATGCTCAGCGCGGCGGTCGGTCCGTTGGCTTGGAGGGGCGCGCACGCCACCAGCGCCGAAGTCCGCCGCTGCGAGTCGAGCGACGCCTGAATCAGGTTGCTGCTCTGCACGTTGGTGTGCTGCCCCAGCGCGACATCGTAGGTCGGCAGCAAGTCCGCCTTGGTCTGCTGGTTGGGATACGTGGATAGCATCGTGCCGTTCTCGGAGAGCACGGCCAGCTCCAGTCCGCGGCTCGGGTCGGGACGCCAGACCATGACCTCGCTCGGCTGCGCCGGCCCGTCCACCACCCCGACCGGCACCAGGGAGGTGAGGTTCGGCGTATCCAGCGAGTACTCAAACCGGCCCGGCGACAGGGTCGAGGTCTGATCCGCGCTTTTGAACGTCAACAAGACCTGGTAGTTCCCGGCGCCGAGCCGCCGCGGCAGCGCAAACTGCAGCGTCCCATCGGGCAAAATAGAGACCTCATCCTGGTTAAGCGCCGGAATCTCGCTCGCGTCCGTAGAGGGCGCGTCGGCCGCCAGCGCCACCACCGGTTTGGTCGTCAAGCTTGCGCCGGTGACCGTCACCACCGCGCGCTGCGGGCAGGAGTAGACAACGTCTTTTTGCAGCTCCACCTGCACCGCGCGGGTCTGCCAGCAGGAGCTGGCGAAAAGTCCGAGCAAAAAAACCGCTCTATGGTTCATGGCAATCCCCTTTCTTGGTTCGCCGCCGCGCCCACCGCTTGGGCCCGCCGGCAGCTGCGCCCAAAGCCCCTGCCCTACAAAGCCGGCGAACAGCTGTTTTCCAAGAGCACCACCGTATGATTTTTCGTATCGGCCACGATCACGTCCGGCCGGCTGTCCCCCGAAAAGTCCGCCGTCACCAGACTGCTCACATTCCACCCGTTGCCGCCATAGACCAAAGAGTCCGCAAACCCCGGCTTCCCCGCCGCCCCCGCCTGATTCAAAAGGACGTGCACCCCATCGCTCGCGGCATAAATGATGTCGTTGCGGCCGTCGCCGTTATAGTCCGCCACCGCGAGCGCCGTAGGGGCGTCGCGGGTCGCCACGGTGAAGGCATTTGTGGAATCCCAGCTGACGGCAGGGGCGGTCTGGGCGCTCTGGTTTGGGTAGATCACCACCTGGCCCGCGGTTCCGGCACCGGAGTTTATGCCGAACACCGCATCGGGCAGCGCATCGCTGTCCAGGGTGCCAAGGGCTACCGTGGTCGTGCCCGGAGGAAGCAGCGGGAGCGCGAAAACCGACGGCGTCGGACCGCCGCTTATGACGCAGGCGTAGGTTGCCGGCCCGGTGCCGCCGCTCAGAAGCGCCAGCACATCGGTATAGGCATCCCCATTGAGCTGCCCGGAAGCCAGGGCCACCGGGATGAAGTTTTTGCCCGGCGTCTGGATGGTCACAAAGTCGCTGAGATCGGAAGAGCACACGTCTGAACTCCAGTCACGCCAATGTATCTCG
>CALFML010000307.1 GCA_937879845.1 uncultured Myxococcales bacterium | reverse complement strand
TAGGGATGAGCCGCCGCCCACCGATGCGGCGGCTGGCTCGCGCCCTTGGCGGGCTAACTGCCGCCGCCGAGTCACGCGGCGCCGGAAGCCGTCCGCGGCACCGGTCCGAGCAACATGAAACGCCGCCGCTCCCCGGCGCAGCGGCACCGCCCAAGAGCCGTGCGAGAGCGCGGAACGCTGAACGCGGCACGATCGGCAGCGGTGGAGTGGATTTGTCCCAGCGCGACCGGGGCGCGATGTACGATCGCGGGAGTCCCCGCACTGCTTATCGCGGGACCAAGGAGGACAGGGATGAAGAGATTCCGTTTGCCGATCCGGGTTCTCGCCGTACTGGCCGCTGCCATCGGGAGCGCCGGGCTCTGGGGCTGCGGCTCCCCGGGCAACTGCGATACGTTCGTGGAGGACTACTGCGCGCGTTTCTCTGAGTGTGAGCCAGGCATCTACGCGTTCCTATCCGGAGGCGATGCCGCCACCTGCCGCGCGCGCTTCCTGCCGGCGTGCACCCAGTCTATTACCATCGACGGCGCAAAGCTCAGCTCCGATGTCGCCGGACAGTGCGGCAAGAGCATCCGCAGCGCTTCCTGCGATGATCTGCTGAGCGGTCATCTGCCGGATGTCTGCACGCCGCCGGGCACGCGGGCCGACGGCGCCTCGTGCAGCGATGCGCTCCAGTGCGCATCCACCCGCTGTACGGGCTCGGCGACCACCTGCGGCAGCTGCGTTCCTCGGCTCAAGGTCGGCGAGCCTTGCCAGTCGTCCGACCAGTGTCAGTACGGACTTTATTGCAAGACTGCCGGCGCCAGCCAGGGCGCGTGTACGGCTTTCGCCCAGCTCGGTCAGGCCTGCGACGCAACCTCGTCATGCCTGCCGACTCTTTTTTGCAACACCGGCGGGCAAGTAAGCGGCAGCTGCGCGGCGCGGCGGGCGGCGGGGGAAGACTGCAGCCGCAACACCGACTGCGACGGCCAAAAGAGCCTGACCTGCGACCCGACCAGCAAAAAGTGCGTCCCTTACACCGTCAACTATGTCGCAGTCGGCGGCTCCTGTTCTAACACCCTGGTGATGGCGAGCTATAACCTCTGTAGCAAGGACGCGCACTGCGTCACGACCGCCGGCACCGGCGGCGGCTCCACGTCTACCTGCGTCGCGGCGATGGCCGCGGGGCAGCCGTGCAACAACCTGGATACCGAGTGCGCGGCCGGACTTACCTGCACCAACAAGGTCTGCCAGGTCCGCGCTGCGCCCATGTCCTGCCAGTAACTGACTCTTGCGCCGGCGCTCTGAACCGTCCGGATCCGCAGAGCGCCGAAGGTCCGCAGATTCTCGTAAGGCAGTATGGGAAGGCCGCAGACATCGGCCTCTCCTGTGACATCCATCACAGGGTGGGCGCCCGGCGCAATAGGCCGCATAAGCGTCGCTGTGACGGACGCACCAGCGAGGCTGAAAAGAACCGGAGGCACAGTTCTGGATCCCACGCCGCGGCAAAATCCGATAGCATGGCTGTGCCGGCGCGCGGTGCGTCTTGTTCATGAAACACCAGATTGGGCATCATCGTGTCGAAGTAGAAGCCGACACGATCCATATCGTCATGATCGGCGACTGCGCGCCGGAGGAAATAGCCGCGGTCCTGCGCATCATCGACGGCATGGGCAGCGGCAAGGGCCGGTGTTACGTCTTGGCTGATGTGCGCGCCCTGAGCAAGGCTTCACCGGAGACCCGGCGCATCGCCGGACAGTGGCCCGGCATCGGCCGAATCGGCGGCACTGCCATCATCGGCGCCAACGCAATCACGCGCGCGCTGGTGATGCTGGTCTCGCGCGCTTCCATCTTCCTATCGCGTACGCCCAAGATCGGGGAGACCTACTTCTGCGATACCGAGGAAGAGGCTCGCCGCTGGCTCGACACCCGCCGCGTTCCGCCCTCGGCGCCTGCGCCGCCCTCGTCCTAGACCCGCGGTCGGCGGTCGCTGAACAGCGGCCTGCGCCGCGCCGGCGGAGTCTGCCGCAGGCGACGGAGCGGAGCACGGATTTATGGCAAAGCAGCGCCATCTGCGCATACTCTGCGCGCCAAAAACGCTTGGAGGCTCTGGCAATGCGCGCACTTTTTACTACCCACCCGGGCTTTGGCCACTTTCACCCTCTCGTGCCGCTGGCGCGGGCGCTGCAGCAAGCAGGTCATGACGTGGCATTCGCCTCCGCCGCCGCGTTTTTGCCCGTCTTTGCCGCCAACGGATTCCGCGGGTTTGCCGCCGGCGTCGACTGGAGCGCGCTGGGCGGCGGGTCGCTGGAGGACATGCAGAAGCGGCAGGCCAGCCTGGGCGCGGACCCATCGGCGCGGCGGGCGTTCATGGCGGAGATGTTCATCAATCAGTTCGGCCGGCGGATGCTCCCGGACCTTATCGCGGTGTGCCATGAGTACGCGCCGGACGTGATCATCCGCGACAGCGTGGAGTTCGCGGGCTGCATCGCGGCGGAGCACCTGGGCATCCCGCACGCTTCGCTCCAGGTCGGCGCCGGGCATCCGTCGTTTCTCCGCGCCAAAGAGGTCGCGGTGCACCTAGACGCGCTGCGCGCCACGGTGGGTCTGGGCGCCGATCCCGCGGTCGAGATGCTGCATCGTTACCTCCACCTGACCTTCGCCCCGCCGCTGTATTTCGCCGAGCAGCCGCTGCCGCCGACCGTCCACTGTCTGCAGCCCGCCGTCTTCGACCAGTCCGGAGAGGAAGGGCTGCCGCCGTGGACGGACTCGCTGGGCGCGCGGCCTATTGTCTATGCGACGCTCGGCACCGTGTTCAACAAGCTGTTTCACCCGTTCTCCGCGATTGCCGCCGGTCTGGCCGATGCGGAGGTGGAGCTTGTGATGACGGTCGGCCGCGACCTCGACCCCGCAGCCTTCGGACCGCAGCCGCCGCACATCCACATCGAGCGCTACATCCCGCAGACCCTTTTGTTTCCGCGCTGCCGCGCTGCCATCCTGCACGGCGGGTATAACAGCGTCATCGCCGCCCTGTGGCATGGGCTGCCGCTGGTCATCGTGCCGCTGGCCGCGGATCAGCCGCTCAACGCCGAGCGCTGCCGGCAGCTCGGGGTCGCGCAGGTCGTGCCTCTCTCCGAGCTGACCCCGGCGCGGGTGCGGGCGGCGCTGGAGACGGTCCTTGGCGATCCCTCATACAAGCGCAACGCCGAGCGGTTCCAAGCGGCGGCGCGGTCCCTGCCCGACATCACGCACGCCGTGGAGCTGCTGGCGCGCTTGACCGCCGATAAGCAGCCCGTGCTCCGCAGCTAGCGCCGCGCCGCCCGCCGACCCGAGACAGGAGCTGCGCAGGCGGCCGGCTATGCGCTAGGATGAGGGATCATGAGAGCTCGATCGCGCGCCGCGCCGTTTGCCGCGGCGCTCTACCTGGCTTCCGTCGTCGTTGCGGCTGGAGGCGCGCGCGCCGAAAACTCCGATCCCACGGCGCACCTGCATGCGGAGCGCGACGCCCTCATCCCGCGCATCGCCAGCGGCAAAGACTATGAAGCCAGCGTCAAGCGCTGGAAGGAGCTTGTCGCCGAGCACGATCGACTGCTCGCCGCATCGGCGCGGGCGCTCGCGCTGCAGACAAGCAATCGGGAGGCGCAGGCCAAAGAGTTGGAGAGCCGCGCCAAGCTGCGGGATGAGTACCACCAGACGGCGGACTACGATGCCAGCTGGCGCTGCACGTTCTCGCCGGACCCGGCGCATCCGATTCCTTCCACGGAAGGCCGCTTCAAGCCGGACTGGGGCAGGGTGGTGCGCAAGCAGCAGCTGCGCCGGCCGCCGAAGAACGCGCTGGACGAAGGCGAGCCGGTCACCATGTTCGAGGTCAAGGGCATCGCCCGCAGCTACCAGTTCGCCGGCGAGAACTTCAACTACGGCAGCCACCGCGAAGCGTTCGATGCGGCGCAAGGGGACCTGGTGCTGGTCTGCGTGGGCGGTGAAGACTCGCGGCAGGACACCCCGCCCGGCTGGGGGCCGCAGGTGGTGTCCAGCGGCTTCGCGGTGCGCCTGGGCGAGCCACCGCTCATCGTGAAGAAGGCCAAGTGGGCGCCGATCCACGTGACCGGATCGTTTTTCTTCTGGGCGATCCACGACGTGGTGTGGAAGCCGGCGCCGGAGGCCTTCGTCCTTTCGAACATCGAGATCACGCGCGACCTCGGCGACCGCCGCTATGAGATTGACGCCGGGCAGAACCTGTCGTGGATCCTGGAAGTTCCGCCCGCCGTGAAGATCAAAGAGCCACTCATACCGGGGCGCTCGGTGTGGGCCATAGTCGGCCACCACCGCTTCGATCGCGGCCTCAAGAAGCTTGTACTAGTCGCCGAAGATCTGGAGCCGCGCTACATCGTGGAGAAGCGCTAGACCGGCTCTGGGCGTCGGCGCACACTTGACCGGTGCGCCAAGGTCGAACAATCTCTGCGGCATGCAAGCCATCGTTATCCCAATTGGAATCGCGGCCGCAATCGCCACCCTGTCATCCGCCGCCCACGCAACCGGACTTACGCAAGCGGAGGCCGAGCTCCGCGCGCAGCAGCTAAGGCGGGTCTCCTATCAGGTTCAGCTCACGCTCGATCCGGCGCAGGAGGAGTTCTCCGGCACCACGGTCCTGTCTTTCGATCTGACCCCCGGCGCCGCCGGCAACGGCGTCTTCGCCGAGCTGGCCGGAGCCAAGATTCGCACCATGACGCTCAACGGCGCCGTGCAGACCGCGGCGCAGGTGCAGGCCCGCTACGACGGCCAGCGCATCCGCCTGCAGCCAGCGGAGCTCAAGCCCGCCGGCAACAAGCTGCAGGTCGTCTATTCCCGCGCCTACGTAACCAACGGCAACGGACTGCACCGCTTCAAAGACGTCGCCGACGGCCGCCTCTATCACTTCAACCACTTCGAAGCCTACTACGCGCACCTGGTCTTTCCTTGCTTCGATCAGCCCGATATCAAGGCCCCGATCGAGCTTGCCGTCACCGCCCCCAAAGACTGGGAGGTCGTCTCCAGCTCTCCGGCCGATCCGCCGACGGTAAAAGGCGGCGAGCGGCTGTGGCACTTCGCGCCGACTCCAGCTATCAGCACCTACGTCCTGACCCTGGCGGCGGGGCCGTTCAAGATCTGGAGCAGCCCGGCGCAGGCCGGAAGCACGCCGCTGCGCCTCCTCGCCCGGCAGTCGGTCGTGCAGTACATCGAGCCGGAGGAGTGGCTGACCCTGAGCCACCAGGCGATTGCGTTTTACGCCAAGGAGTTTTCGTCCCCCTACCCGTATAAGAAGCTGGATCTGATCCTGGTGCCGGACTTTCCCGCCGGCGCCACGGAGAACCTGGCCGGGATCACGCTGGGCGAGCGCGGTACCGTCTTCCGCTCCAAGCAGCCGCCCGCCGCCTACGTCCAGCGGGCCTCCGTCCTCACCCACGAGATCGCCCATATGTGGTTCGGCGATCTGGTGACGATGAAGTGGTGGAACGGACTGTGGCTAAATGAAAGCTTCGCCTCGCTCATGGAGTCGCTGTCGCTGGCCTCGACCGCCACCAAGTACCGCGAAGACGCCTGGCCGTACTTTTATTCCGACTACAAGCGCTGGGCCTACCGCGAGGATCAGCTGGTCACTACGCACCCGATCGAGGTTGCCGTGGCGGATACGGATCAAGCGCGCTCGGTCTTTGACGGCATCACCTATGGCAAAGGCGCTTCGGTGCTAAAGCAGCTGCGCTATTTCCTGGGCGAGGACAAGTTCCGGGCGGGGCTCGCGATTTATTTTCACAAACATGCGTTTGCCAACACCCAGCTTGCCGACTTCATCGGCGCCCTGGCGCAGGCCTCCGGCGTCGATTTGCAAAAGTGGCAGGAGCAGTGGCTGCAGTCCGAAGGGCTCAACACGGTCCGCGCCCGCTGGGAGTGCCGGGCGGGAAAGATCGCCGCGTTCTCCCTCCTCCAGTCGGCGCCGCCGGAACATCCGGTGCTGCGATCGCACCGCACTGAGATCGGCTTTTACTATCCTGAAAAGTCAGGCTCCAAGCTGCGCCTGCAATCGGTGGTCGCCGCGACCTATTCAGGTGCAGAGACGCCGGTGCCGCAGGCGATTGCGCGGCCGTGTCCGGCCCTCGTGTTTCCCAATCAGAACGACTACGACTACGCCAAGGTGGAGCTTGATCCGGTGAGCCTGGGCGCGGTGCAAAAGCAGCTCGGGAACATAGAGCACCGCCTGGGCCGGCAGATGATGTGGTGGGCGCTGTACGATATGCTGCGCGATGCCCGGCTCGCGCCCTCCGCCTATGTCGACACCGTGATCCAGCAGCTGGCGGGGGAGCAGGACCCGCAGATCTTGATCGATGTGCTGCGGCGCGTCGTGCGCGAGGTGGTCCGCTACGTGCCTCCGGCCAAGCGCCAAGCGCTGCGCGGGCGGCTGGAGGTCTTCTTGCGCGCGCAGCTCGACGGCTCGGCGGCCGGCAGCGATCGGCAGCTCCTATTTTACCGGAGCTACCTCAGCGCGGCCGTGACGCCTGCCGCGGAAGAGTTTCTTCAGGGACTATTGCGCGGCGAGCGAGCCGTGCCCGGACTCCCGATCAACCAGGATCGGCGCTGGGGAATCATTGCGGCGCTGTCGCGGCTGGGGGCGAAAAACGCCGCGGCGCTGATCGCGGCCGAGCGGCAGAAGGACGCCACCGATGAAGGCCGCAAAGGCTCCTTCGCTGCCGAGGCGCAGCTGCCCGACGGCGGGATCAAGACCAAGTGGTTCCATCGCATCACGCGCAGCTCGCCCGAAGCCGCGGAGAACAAGTTCGCCGCCGGCGATCTGCGCGAGGCAATGGAGTCCTTCGCCGATCCCGCCCAGGAGGAGATCCTTTCGCCCTTTACCGATCGTTACTTCGCGGAGCTGTCCGCCTTGTCGGGAAAAGGCGAGGACAACATGTACCTGCAGCGGATGAGCGATGTGATGTATCCGATCCAGTGCGACCCGGCGCTCCGCGACAAGACCGCCGCGTTCCTGCGCGCCCATCCCGAGCTGCCGGCCGGCGTGATAAAGAGCCTCCGGGTCCGGCAGCAAGAGGTCGAGATTTGCCGCAAGATCCAAGCGCTTGAGTGACAAGGCCAAGAGGGCTCGCCCGCGTCGTGCGGAAGCGATACCATGTCCCGATGCAGCAGGGCTTGGGGCACGCGGAGCGGGTCTGGCTGGGCTTGGCGGCCGCGCTGTTGCTTCTTATCTGGCCGCGGGAGGCCATCTTGGGTACGTACGGCTCCTATACTCTGGTCCGCCGCGGCTACACGATCGCCAAGTCGATCAACGTCGGCTCCCACTCCGACCACGAGCGCGAAGGCGAAATCTTCCGCTCGCGCGAGGCGGAGATCGCGGCCCAGGTCAAGCCGCAGCTCAATCAGTACGATTCCTTTTACGCGCGCATCCTCACGCAGCCGCATCCGTATGCGGGCTGGCTGGCGGCGCTCGACAACGGGCGGACGACGGCGCAGCAGTGGGACTATAAGTGGCGGCTGCCGGGGCCGGTGGTGCCGCCGCAGAAGGCCGCGCTCGGGCCGCTCTCCAGCTTCGGGTCCGCCGATGCGCCGCAGATCTATATCCACATGAAGTCCGCTGCGACGCACCTCGGACGCGGTCGGGCGCTGGTCGGTTTTGCTCTGGCGCAGGCGTTTCTTGGCGAAGGCGCGGACTTCGCGCTCGTACGCGGAGAGACCGGGCCGCTGGCGCCGCGGGTGCAACACGCCGCGCACGCTGACTCGTTCTGGGGTCAGCCGGCGGTGGTCGCGAACCTGGTGCTGACGGTGCGGGCGCGGCAGCCGGAGCTGGCCCTGCTCGCCGACGATCCGACTCAGCCCGCCGACGTGCGGCTGCTCGCGGGCCTCGTGCGGCTCGGCTTGCGTCATGAGCCGTGGACCGCGGCCGACTGGCAGCGCGTCGAAGCGGCAAAGTCGGCGGGGGATCGCCGCACGATATGGACCTGGGTGCTCTTGTTCACACCGGCCGAAGAGCAGCCGCAGCGCGAGGACGAGCTGCGCAAGCGGCTCCCGCTGTCCGAATCCGATACGGGCTACTTCTATCGCGAGTTCGTGCAGGGCAGCAAAGACTAAACCTCGCCTCGCAAAAGACCCGCAGGTTCGGGCTGCGCCGCGGGTCCTGTCGCCTGCGGCACCCCGCTGCTGGCGCAGCAGGGCCCCCGCCTCCGGCGCCACCCGCTCTCCTGGCCATAACTTCGGGTTTCAACTGGGGCGCGGTTTAGAGTGCCGATCAAAAGCGGATGCGGCGGCTAGCGCGGGCTGCGCTGCGCGATCCACTCCGTAACCTTGACCAGCTGATCGCGGCCGGTCGGCCCCGCCTGCTCAAAACCGATGCGCGCGATCTGCGCGGCCGCCAGCGCCCGCGGCTGCTGCTTGCGCTGGCCCAGCGCCCACAGCGCCTGCGCTAGCGCGAACTGTCCCTCCGCATTGGGCTGGGCCGTATCGGGCCCCGGCTTGATCAGATGCAGCGCCCGATCGAGCAGCAGCAGTGCGTCGGCGGGCTTTCCCAGCGCGCGCAGACAGTTGGCGGAGCCGATAAGGGTTTCGACGATGTGCTCGCTGTCCTTGGTCTTTTCGTGTACCGGAAGCGCCTGTTCAAACAGCGTTAGGGCTTGAGCAAACTCACCTTGTTCATAAAGAACAAGAGCCAGCGTGTTGTCGGCAACCGCGGTCTTTTCATGCTTGCTGCCGAAGGTCTTCTGGGCGATGGCGAGCATTCGCTCCGCGCTCGCCCGCGCCTGTTCCAGGTTGCGTAGGCGCTGCTCCGCCAGAACTACTGTCGACAGCGAGTCAATGAGCCTGGGGTCTTCGGTGCCGAAGCGCTGCTCCATCAGCGCCAAGGCTTCGTTGAAGCGTTCGGCCGCCTCTTGGAACTGACCTGTGTCATAGAGCAGACTGGCCCAGTTGCGCAGGGTCATCGTAGTCAGCGGATGCTGCCGGCCGCTGTTTTCGACCAGGATCTGGAGCGCCTGCTGGTACTGCTTCAGCGCCGCCCTGGTCTGGCCGGAGTGGCGGTAGACGCTGGCCAGGTTGTTCATGTAGGCCGCCGCTTCGGAGCTGTGCGGGCCGGTGAGCTGCCCCTGCAGGACGATGGCTTGCTGGCACAGCTGCTCCGCTTCGGCATAGCGCTGGCGTCTTGTCGCCACCACGCACGAATCGGATAGAAGCTGCGGCCGCGCCCGGGCCGCTTCCGTGCCTCCGGCCAGAGCCGCCGTAGCCAGCTCCTGCCATACCTTGGCTTGGTCATGCTGATGCCGCACGACGCCGACGATGTGATGGATGAGCGTCAGGGAGCGCGCCAGTACGCCGGTATTGCGGCTGCTCAGCGCCAGCGCCGCCGCATGCTCGAGGTCGCGCTCGGCGCCGGCGATATCGCCGTTGCGGAGCTCGACCTTGGCGAGCACGAAGGCCGCCTCCGCCTCCGCCGGACCGTAGCCGATGGTGTTGGCGCCGGTGAGCGCGGAGCGGGCGCGCGGCGCCATCTCGGCATAGCGGCCGCTGAAGTCCTGCGCCTTGAGGACCGCGAGTTCGCGGTACAGCGCCTCGACCTTGGCCCGCGCCTCGGGCCGCTCCGGCAGCGGGATCGGCTGGCGCAGCGCCGCCACGTCGGCGCATACGGCGGTGGGGGTGAAGTCGTAGCGCGCGTTGACGACGCGCTCGATGGTGCTGCGATCGACGGCGCCAAGCTCCTGGGTCAGCGCTTCGACCTCTTGCAGCCGCCGATCCAGACACTGCATGCGCAGGTCGAGGAGCGCCGCCGACTGCTCGCCGCGGACATGCGTGGCGGTGCAGGCTTCGACGCGCATCGCCGCCCACTGCGCGGTGTATTGATCGAGCTCGGTCAGGACGCGCTGCGCGGTCGCCGCGGCTTGTGGGTGTCCGGTGGCGATGAGGGCATCATGTAGGCCGCCGCGGACATGCTCATTCCACACCCCGCCTAGGCGCTGCGCCGCCCCCTGGCACAGGACCTGGTTGCGCAGCAGCAGCGCCCGGACTCCCCACGCGCCAAGCCCCAGCAGCACCACGGCCAGCGCCGCCGCCCCAAGGCGCAGCCGCATCCGCCAGCGATCGCGCGACAGCTCGTTGAGAAGCTCCTGCATCGACTGGTAACGGTCTTGCGGCTCCGCGGCCAGGCCGCGCACCAGGATGCGGTGCAGCCACGCCGGAACCTTGCGCTCCGGCGGCGGCGGCAGCAGCTTGCCGAGCGTCGTCGCCAGGCAGAGCTCCTGAATCGAGCCCTCGCCGAAGGGATGGGCGCCGTAGACCGCTTCCCATATCGCAATGCAGAAGCTGAACACGTCGGTCCGCTGATCCGTCATGTCGCCGCGGAACTGCTCCGGCGCCATATAGCGCGGCGTGCCCAGGAGCTCGCCGACCTGGGTGATCGGGACGTTGAGCGCCTGCTCGCCGCTGCCTTCGCGCCGCTCATCGGGCAGAAGCTCGCTCGGGGCCTTGGGCAGCGGCGTCCTGTTCTCTTGACTGTCGCCGGGATCTTGCAGCGCCCGCGCCAGTCCGAAGTCGGAGACCCGGACCTGGCCGTCGTTTGCGACCAGCACGTTGTCCGGCTTGAAATCGCGGTGCACCATTCCCGCCTGGTGGGCGGCGACCAGCCCTTGTCCGGCGCGGCGGAAGATGCCAAGGATTTCCGATAGGCTGCGCGGCTTTGCGTACAGCCAATCGCGCAGGGTGCAGCCATCGATGAACTCCATGGCGACAAAGACCTGCTTGTAGGCCGTACCCACGTCGTAGACCGTGGTGACGTTGGGGTGCGACAGCCGCGCCAGCGCCTGCGCCTCACGCAGCAGCCGCATGCGTCCGGAGGTGCTGCCTTGCGCCTTGAGCTGGCGCGGGCGGAGGAGCTTGATGGCGACCTTGCGATCGAGGTCGGGATCATAGGCCGCGTACACCACTCCCATCCCGCCGGCGCCCAGGCGCGACAGTACGAGATACCGGCCGATCGCGGCGCCGCGCGGCAGCTGGTCGGCGTCGATGGGAAGCATCTGCGCCGCGGCATCGAGACCGGCGCGCAGCTCGCTCTGCACCACCACCACGGCGGGCGCAGACGCATGCCTCTCGGTGTCCGGCGCCAGCGGGGCTGCCTCATCCACGGTGGCGTACATGTCACTCGCGGGTGTATCCGCCATCACATCCATTATATCGTTACGATGCCCGCCGCCGGACAAATTGACGACTGCGGTGGGGTATGGATATGCAGCGGAAGGTACGCAAAAGGAGCGCGTTCGGACCGCCGACGTGTCTTGCCGGCCGCCCGTCCGGTGCTCACCCGCTGGGCGGGAAGTCAGGCAGCGGGGTGATTCCCATCGATAAACGGCCGCAGGAACTCATCCGCCGCCGCCGCAATCCGCGGCAACGAGGCGACGAGCTCATGTCCATCATCGAGCTCGATCAGGTGGACATGCCGCTTGCCGGCCGCGAAACGGCGCGCCGCATCGATATCGACGACCTCATCGCGCCGCCCGTGCAGGATGAGGGTGGGCACGCGCACATCGGGAAGACCGGGCGTGCAGTGCGCCTCCAAGTCGGTGATAAAGCCCCAATCGACCTGCGCCGGCTGGCCGGTCGTATAGTCTATGGTTTCCTGCCAGCCGGTCTGCTGCCAGCTTTGCCATGCCGCCGCGCCCAGTCGCTCCGGCCAGCGCTCCAGCACAAAAAACGCCGGGGCCAAAAGCACCAGCGCCGCCACCCGCGCATCGCGCGCCGCCACCTCCGCCGCCGTCAGTCCGCCCAAGCTCGAGCCGAACAGCACCGCCCGATCCGCCGGCCCGCCGATGGCCGCTTGCGTGGCCTGCAGCATCGCCGAAAACCGCAGCTGGGAAAACGTCGGGATGCGCAGGTTGAGCCGAACAAGCTCCACGCCGCGGCGCGCATAGTGCTCCGCCAGCGTGACGCCCTTTTTCGAATCAGGCCCGGAAGCAAAGCCGTGCAGGTAAAGAAAACGAGGAGCGGCGCTCATCGCGGTAGTATATGCGTCCGGGGGCGGGGGCGGGATGATTATGGCAGGTTATCCGCTCTGCTGCCCGCGGCAGAGAGTCGGTCGTAAGGCGCTTTGGCTTGGCAACCGATTAACTCGGAGACGGCGCTGGCGCTGGCTCCGGCGCGGCGCTGCGCTTTGGGGCCGGGCGGGCGGCCGGGAAGAAGGCATGCACGAAAGCAGTGCCGAGTCCGCGTCTGCCGGCGAGGGTCTTCAGGTTCCCCTCTAGGGTCAAAAGGACGTTATTGGCCTCCTCTCGCAGGCCAGCTATCTGAGTCGATAACTCCTGAGCCGCGGCGCGGGCGGCCTCCCGGCTTTTGATCGCCGCTTCGCCCGCTGCAATGGCGTCCTTTAGCGGCTTCTCATTCGCCTTGCGGATAGGCGTCGGCGTGTCGGCCTGCATGAGCTTGTGCAGCAGCGTGCGGCTGACCCCGAGCTGCGCCTCCAACGACATACTTACGATCTGCGACAGGGGCTTTGGAAACAGCCGCGTGAACAGCGGCGCTTTGCGGTTCAGATTCGCCGCGCTGAGCACCGCGTTGTGCAGGGTCGTGGTCGCCTCGTCGAGCCCCAGGTCGCGCAGCCCGACCAGGGCGTTGGCGCGAATGATATCGCCTTGCCGGCCGCGGCGTTCGCCATCCATCGCCTCCCACCGGGCGAGCAGCTTCTTGACTGGCGTGATGAGAGGGGCAATCTCCTTGTCCCCATCGTCCACAGCCAGCGACAGAGCGATCTGGACATAGGTCAGGTAGTTATAGATATCGTCCCAGGAAGTGTTGGCAGAAAGGTTCCGGCGCGGCATGGGGGCTCCTGTAAAATTTCGAACGCCTATAGCAGATCCGGAAACCGCCTGCCACGCGGTTGCTTGGGCCGACTCCGGGCCCGATGAAGCCCTCACCGACGCTTTGGATGCGCATCATCGGGCGCCAAGAAGGCCATCGGAGCGCGTTGGCCGCGCATCTGGGGACGCGGAGAAGGCCCAACGCGAAGCTGCGATGCGCATCTCAGGGACCGCCGATGGGGACGCTCCGTCTTGATAAGGGGGTCAACGTCCTCGGGCATGCGTGCCGAAGCCTGGCG